>CAYPVD010000029.1:0-19530 GCA_964414055.1 uncultured Fibrobacteraceae bacterium | reverse complement strand
GAATTCCCATTCGGGAAACCACTTCTCGTCCGTCGTACCCCAGAAGACGGCCAGGTCGGGGAACATCCTGTCCACCGCAGCCGCCTTGAATCTGGTGGTCCTGGTGGTCAGATCGGCGGCCAGGTGTCCACCGTAGCTGCCGCCCATCACCGCCAGGGCCTCGGGATCGGCCCAGCCCTCGGCGATCGCCCAGTCCACGCAGGCCAGCAGTTCCCGTCCCGGGCGCCCGACCCAGTCGCCACGCACGCCGTTCTGGAACTCGAATCCGTAGCCGATGCTGCCGGTGGGGTTGGCGATGATCACCGCATAGCCGTAATGGGGCAGGATGTGGAACTCGGGCAGGAAGTAGCCTCCGTACATCCATTCCGGCCCCCCGTGGATGCTCAGGACCGTCGGCACCCGCCGGCCCGGATGCATGTCCGGGGGCTTGAAGCACCAGCCCTCGATGGTCCGGCCCTCGACCGTCACGCTGAAGGGCTCGGGATCGATGAGTCCCACCCGCTGGCGCCACGCCTGGTTGGGGTCGATCAATACCCTGGGATGGTGGGGACCCTTGATCTTTTCGGCCAGATCCACCATGAACAGGGCACCGGGCAGGGTCTGGCCCGCCCCGGCCAGGATCACCCTCGATCCAGCCAGTTTCACCGACCAGAAGTCATGCCCGCCGTCGGTCAGCACCCGCTGCTGATCGCCGTAGACCTCCACCAGATCCATGCAGCCCCGCCGGGCGCCCAGGACGAGGAAACGCTCTCCGTCGGTTGTGAAGCCCCGGATGACGTTTCCGAAACCCGTGCCGTGCAGCTGCAGGGATCCGGCATCGCCTTGTTCGGACTCGATGACGGCCACCGCGCGCGGGGCGCTCTCCCACAGGGGATCGGTGGCCCGCAGGTAGGCGATCCTGCCGTCGGCCAGCCAGACAGGATCCTGGTCGGCGCCCGGATTGGCCGTGATGCGGCGCAACAGCCTTCCTCTGCGGGAAGCAAGCCACAGGTCGGTGTTCAGGTTGCGGTTCAGGTCCCGGCGGGCCTTGGCCGCCAGCACCAGTTGGCTGCCGTCGGGGGACCAGGCCACGCCGCGGACATCCAGGGAATCGGCCTGCGCCCTCGTGATCGTATCGTCGGTCAGATCCAGGATGAAGAGCTGACGCAAGCGGCCCTCACGGTAGCCCTCGCCCAGGTGCCGGTAGCCGAGGTCATCGGCGACAACCCAGCGGCCTGAATCGTCCCCGTAATCCATAACGGGCGCCGAGGCGATCCACGCCAGAGCCGACCCGTCGGGTGCCCAGTGCAGTTTCGAGAACGATGCGTACCGCGGACTGAGGGGATGACGGTCCCCGCCGTCCGGCGCCATGGTCCACACCTGGTTTCCGTCCGGACTCCGCTTGATGTAGGCGATGGCCCTGCCGTCGGGCCGCCACACCGCGCCCTGGCCTCCGTCCGCCGGCGCCAGCAGCATCAGGTCCTCGTTATCCGTCAGATCGCGCAGGTAGACCGTGGATTCACGGCGCCCGGTCTCGGCATTCCAGGCCCTGACCGTGTACAGCAACCGGGTCCCTGTGGAATCGAGATCGGCGATGGACACGGACTTGAGGGTCAGGATGTCCGCCGGCTGCATGGCCTGCGCCGTGCTGCAGAGAAACAGCGGCAAGGCCGTGATCATGACCAGCAGGACCGGCATCACGGCCCATGGTCTCCGGGAGTTGTTCATGATTCCCTCCTCATGCACCCGATTGAAGCGCAGCGGCCTGTGTATGGCCAGCCTCAAATCCCGCCCCCCTGCCCAAACCGCTGGGGACAAAGGGGGATTTCCCGTGATATGATGCCGGTGCAGGTCGGCTGCATGGCCTGCTCACACCGAAAGGACACCAGGTGATCGGCCCGAAGGAGCAGGCGGTGCCGGAATCGAACCGAGGCAGGCGAGGCCTTCTCGACCCGCGGCGGTTCACCGCCGCCATGATCTTCCTTTCGCTGACGGCCGCCCTGGTCTCCGGTCAGGGCTGCGCGGGCCTTCATTCCTCCAAGCAGTCAACGGCGCTACCGGACGGGCAACCCGCTGTTTGGCCCGCGGCCGAAGGCGACCGGACATCAGGATCCAGGCCCGGGTGCGACCTGACCACGGGGCCCGTGCTCCCGGGCGGGGATTTCGTGGTGGCCGTGCTCAACAGCGTCTCCGCGGACCACGCCCCGGTACCCCGCAACGCCGCCGAGCGGATGGTGTTCACCCAGCTCTATGAAACCCTGGTCCGGGTCGACTGCGCCGGCGATCTCCTGCCCGGTCTGGCCTCGGCCTGGACATGCAGCGAAGACAGCTCGACCTGGGTGTTCTCCCTGCGGGAAGGCGCCCGCTTCTGGGACGGCACCCCGGTGACCGCCCCGCACGTTCTCCAGGCCTGGCGCCGCACCCAGGAGCACTGTCCCCAGACGAGCTCGAGGGATCCCTGGTCCTGGCTGGATGCCCACGCAGGCACCATCAAGGCCCTCGACGGTCGGCGGCTGTCCATCAGCCTGCCCGAACCCCAGGCCGCCTTCCCCATGCTGCTGGCCCACCCGGCCACCGCCGTCGCGGTGAGGCGCCCGGGCTGGCTGTGGCCCGTAGGCAGCGGGCCGGGCCGTCTCGGGGCGGGCACGCCACCCCCCCTGCCGGATCTGGTCTGCCGACCCAACAGTCATCATCCCCGGGCGCCCCGCTGGAGGTCGTTGACCTTCCGCTGCCTGCCCGGCACGGACCCCAGGGATCTGGTGGATCAGGACTGCGACCTGTTGCCGGCGTCCACCCTGCAGGATTCCCTCTTCTTCGCCGGGATTCCCGGCTATCGGGTATCGCCCTTGCCCCTGAACCGCACCTATCTCCTGCTCTGTCCGCCCGCCCTGAACCCCGTCGGCACCGGAAATTGGGACACCGGCGGGCAGGATCCGGCCCGGGCCATGACCATCGTTCCCTGGTCTCGGTGGGATCGCCTGGTGATCCCGGGGCCGTCGACCGCGCCCTGCCCCCAGCTCCTCGGACCGGTCACCTCCCGTTCCTCCGCCCCCCTGGCCTGGCACCTGTCCGAACTGAGGCTGGACAGCCGTTCCCTCGTCTATCCCGCCGGGGATCCGGCCGCCAGGCAACTGGCCGAAGCCATCGCGGCGCGTCTGGCCTACCCCATACGTCTGGTGCCCCTTGCTTCCGGCCCCCTGCAGTTCGTCCTGCAATGGGAGATCACCGGCGCCGGCATCTGGCCCGTGGACCAGGAATACCCCACCGGCTGCCTGCAACTGGCGGCCCTTGTCGGCTCCATCGGCTGGCTGCAGATCCTGCTGCCCGGATCACCGTCGACGGCCGACGATTCCCTGGCCCGCGCCCAGCAGGGAGCGGGCCCCGCCCTCGATCCCGTGCCCGCCCTGCTGGAAAGCGGCCACGTCCGCTGCCTGGGCGCCACCCACGGCTGGCTGGTGATGAACAGGGACCTCGGCGGCATCGATCTGGGGTACGACGGCGTGCCCTGGCTCGCGGGACTGGGCCGCCTGGAAGAGACGGACCGCCCCGGAGATTCCCTCCCATGAAACTGAGTCGGCGGATCATGATCCTGGCGATCCTGATGGCCGCCCTGCCCTTGGCCGTGGTGATCCTGTTGACCGGCCATGAGATCGGCACCCGCTTCCAGGCTCGCGACACCGCACGTGTGGAAGCCAGGATCCGGACCGTCATGGCCGATCTGGAGGTCCGCAACCGTAACCTCGCCACCCTGCTGGACACCCTGGCCGAGGCCATGAAGGCCGACAACCGCTTCCGGCTGGCCCTGGCCGCCGACGATCCCGCCCAACGGGCCTACCTGGCCGACTACGCCGCCCGGCAGGCCTCCCTGATGAGGCTGGATCTCCTGCAGATCCAGGACGACCAGGGGCACGTCCTCAGCGCGGCCCCCCTGGGCGGGGCCCAGGGCACCCTCGCGCCCGAGCTGCCCGACCTGCTGGCCCACGCGGCAGGCCAGCGGGCCCTGGTTCCGGTGCGCTCGGCGCAGGGCTCCTTCCTGGCCCTGGCCCGATTCCGCCCCGTGACCCTGGCCGGCACCCGTCTGTTCCTGATCGCCGGCACGACCCTGGACCGCCAACAGCTGGCCGCCTGGGGTCGTCGCAACGGCCTGCACGCGGCGCTGATCTGGCCCCGGGGAACCCTGGCCGACAGCGAGGCCCTTCAGGGCATGTGCGACCGCCTGGCGAGCCGGGACAAGATCGTCTATCAGCTTAAGCGCCGGGGCGATGTGGTCCGGAGCAAGGCCCTGCCTTACATCGCCGACGGTGTGCTGCAGGATGCATTCCTGATCGTGACGGCTGACCAGGAGGATCTGCACGCCTTCATCGCCGCCCTGCGCCGCCGTCTGTGGCTGCTGCTGGTCCTGGCCGTGCTGATCTCGGCCCTGCTGGCGGTGTGGCTGGCCCGCCGCATCACGCGACCCCTATCCGAACTCGCGGCCCGCACCGCCAAGGTGGATCTCGAACGGCTGGACGTGGATTTCGGCGCCGGGGGCAACGACGAGGTGGGCGAGCTGTCCCGTCTGCTGAACCAGATGACCGCCCGTCTGCGCCAGGACCTGCAGAAGCTGAAGGCGGCCGAGCAGCGGGCGACCCTGGGCGAGGTGGCCCGGCAGGTGAACCACGACATCCGCAACGGCATCACCCCCCTGCGCAACATCCTGCGCCATCTGGCGGATGTGGCTGAAAGCGACCCCGGCAACCTGCCGACGGTCTTCCACGAACGCCGTGCCAACCTGGAAGAGGGGCTGGCCTACCTGGAACAGCTGGCCGACCGCTACGCCCGGCTGACCCCGGTCTCCCCCCGGGAGACGTGCCACCTGGACCGCATCGTCCAGGACGTGGTGGATGACTTCCTGCCCGGCGCCGGGAACTCGTCCCTTGTCCTGTCCAACCAGGTGCCGAGCACGCTGCCGACGGTACAGGCCGATCCGGTCGCCCTGCGCCGGATCTTCGCCAACCTGGTGCGCAACGCCCTGGAAAGCCTGCCCGAGACCGGCGGCCACGTCACCATCGACGGAACCATCGCCGAGGATGAAGATCTGGAGGAACCTCGCCTGCTGATCAGTGTTTCGGACGATGGTTGCGGAATCCCCCCCGAGATCATCGGACGCATCTTCGAGGATTTCTTCACCACCCGCAGCAACGGCACGGGCCTGGGCCTGAGCAACGTGCGCCGCCTGGTGGGGGACCTGGGCGGCAGGATCACCGTCGACAGCGCGCCGGGCCGCGGCACGACCTTCACCATTTCCCTGCCCCTCGGCCAACCCGGGAGCGAACAGGCATGAGCACGGTGCTGATCATCGACGACGTGGCGGCCATGCGCGACCAGTATGCGTACGACCTGCAGCGGCTGGGCGGCTTCCAGACCCTGACCGCCGCCGGCGGCAGCGAGGGTCTGGCCCTGCTGGCGCGCGAACCGGTCGACTGCGTGATCCTGGACCTGGAGATGCCCGGAGTGGACGGTTTCGAGGTCCTGGCCACCCTCCGCAAGAAGGGCCCCCGGGTCCCGGTCATCGTCTACACCGGCACCGGCAACTACGAGCGCTGCGTGCGGGCGGTCAAGCTCGGGGCCTACGGGTTCCTGGACAAGGGCGAGCCCCTGGCCAGGGTCGTGCAGGAGATCGAGAACGCCGTCGCCTGGGGTCATCTCAGGGGCGAAGTCGACCGCCTGCGCCGCCACAGCGGCGAGACCGGCTCCCTGCTGGGCGAAAGCCCCGCCGCCAAGGCCTTGAAGGACCAGGTGGATCGCCTGGCCGGCATTCCCAGCAGCGTGCTGATCACAGGCGAGAGCGGCAGCGGCAAGGAGCTCGTGGCGCGGCGTCTGCACGAGGCAGGGTCCCGCCATCGAGGACCCTTCGTGGCGGTCAACTGCGCCGCCTTGCCCGAGACCATGATCGAAAGCGAGCTGTTCGGCCACGAGCGCGGGGCGTTCACCGGGGCCGACCGGACCCGGCGCGGCGCCTTCGAGACCGCCCACCGGGGAACCCTGTTCCTGGACGAGGTCGGCGAGTTGCCCCTGCCGGCCCAGGCCAAGCTCCTGCGCGTCCTCGAGGACGGCAGCATCACCCGTCTGGGATCCAGCACCCCCCTGCTCACCGACACCCGCGTTGTCGCCGCCACCAACCGCGAACTGGAAGCCGAGGTCGCCGCAGGGCGCTTCCGGCAGGACCTGCTGTTCCGTCTCAACACCCACACCGTGCACGTGCCCCCCCTGCGGGAACGCCTGGGCGACGTGCCCCTGCTGGCGGAGCATTTCCTGGATCTGGTGTGCGAGAAATTCGGTCGGCCCCGGCCATCCCTGGCCCCGGAGACCCTCGCGATCCTGCAGACCTACTCCTGGTCACGCAACAACGTGCGCGAACTGCGTAATACCATCGAACGCCTGGTCATCGCCTCGGAAGGGCCGGTCATCGGGCCCGAGGCCGTGCCCCCGGACATCCGAACACCGGCGACCGGACCGGCGCATACCACCGACAACTCTTCGGGGGGCACCTTGCGCGAACTCAAGGCTGCCGCCGAACGGGGGATCATCCTGGCGGCCCTGGACCGGAACGACTGGCACATCTCCCGGACCGCGAAGGAACTCGGTCTGGCCGACCACAGCAGCCTGCTGAAGATCATGCGCAGGCACGGGATCAAGAAATGAAATCACCGCCGACATCAGCCGGGAAAGAAGGATTCATGAGATCAGCAACCGCCGGGCAGGGAGCGATCCGTCTGCTCCTGGGCATCATGTTCCTGCTTCCGACCGCGATCCTGGCCGGTCAGGATCTCCCCCTGCTGGATTACCGCACCGACAGCTGGTTCCTGCCGCAGACCCCCGGCGTGACCGCAGGACCCGTGGGCGGCCTGTTCAACCCCGCCGCCTTCGGGTTGACCGCCAGGGCCGGATCGGATCTGTGGTTCCGGCACGACGAAACCACCGGCGAGGACCAGTACGGTTTCGCCATGGGCCGCACCCTCAACTTCGCCTACCTGAGCAGCGGGTTCAACTCCGGTCGGATCGACGACTATCAGCTGGGCCTCGCCAAGGGCGGCCGCGCCGGCAGCTTCGGCCTGGCCTACCGCTGGGCCACCGGCGGCAACGGACCCGATCGGCACCAGAGCAGCCTGGTGATGGGCAACGTCGTACGCAACCGGTGGCTGAGCTTCGGTTCCGCCACCACCATCAGCCTGGAGTCCGACAACGCCCAGCACGTGTTCGACCTCGGTCTGCGGCCCTTCGGCCGCTCCTGGTGCACCCTGTACGGCGACTGGACGGCCAACCAGGGCGAGAAGTTCTTCCAGGACGGCACCTGGGGCGCGGGCTTGACCCTGCGTCCCTGGCGCGGAGTCCGGATCGGCGCCCGGGCCCGCCAGCGCACCGACGGCGACGTGGATTACGCCGCCACCGTGGGCGTGATCCTGGGCCGCACCGGCATCTGGGGCCTGCCCGGTTTCGACGCCGACGGCCACGGCCTGGGCACGGCCTGGCTGCTGCGTACGGACCCCCCCCGGACCGGCCTCGATCCCCGCGAGCTGCACCTGGCCAAGGGGCCTCGCTACCGCACCTTGAATCTGGAGAACAAGTACCTGACCTACCAGAAGTACCGGCTGTTCGACGAACGCCATCTGCCCTGGCTGGACCTGCTGCCCCGGTTGCAGGCCATGAGGGATGATCCTCACCTGGACATCGTCGCGGTGAACATGGCCGGCTTCTCCGGCCGTCCCTCCCTGCTGTGGGAACTGCGGGAGATGCTCCTGCAGATCAAGCAGGCGGGAAAAACGGTCGTCATCCAGGCCGACCGCCTCAACGCCGGCACCCTCTACGTGGCCAGCGTCGCCGACCGGCTGAGCCTCGATCCCCAGGGCCAGATCGTCATCCCCGGCGTGGCCCTGGCCCGCAGCTATCTCAAGGGAACCCTGGAAAAGCTGGGCCTGGGCTTCCAGGCCCATCGCTATCTCAAGTACAAGAGCGCCGCCGAGACCCTCAGCCGCGACAGCATGTCCGCGGCCGACAGGGAGCAGCGCCAGAGGATCGTGGATGTCGCCTACACCGTGTGGCGGCAGGGCATCGCTTCCGGGCGGGATCTCAGAGACGACGCCTACGACGAACTGGTCGATGAAAACGGCTGGTTGCCGGCGAACGAGGCCCTGGCCGCGGGACTGGTCGACACCCTCGGCCGCTGGGACGGCCTGATCGACTGGCTCGGCAAGGTCCGTCGCGCCAGACCGGCATCGACCAGTGCTCCCCTGCCCACGTCCCTCTGCTGGGATGAACAGTGGGGACAACCGCCCCGCATCCCGGTGGTCTACGCCGTGGGGAACTGCGCCATGGACGAGGGCATCAAGGGACGCAGCACCAGCGCCTATCTGCGCGGTCTCGTGCACGACCCCACGATCAAGGCCGTGGTGCTGCGCGTGGATTCTCCCGGCGGCGACCCCTTGCCCAGCGACCTGGTGGCCCAGGCCGTCTCCGACCTGCGCCAGGCCGGCAAACCGGTGGTCATCAGCCAGGGGGACGTGGCGGCCAGCGGCGGGTACTGGCTCAGCATGAACGGCACCGAGATCATGACCACTCCCCTGACCATCACCGGCTCCATCGGGGTCATCAGCGGCTGGTTGTGGGACGACGGCTTCGCGAAGAAACTGGGCGTGACATCCGACGCGGTGCAAAGGGGCGCCCACGCCGACCTGTTCACCACCGTCAACATCCCTGTCATCGGGGGCATCCCGCGCCGACCCATGAACGACGACGAGATGGCCCGTTCCCACCGCCTGATCATGGGCATGTACCACGACTTCGTGGCCAAGGTGGCGGCCGGGCGCGGCCTGGAGGAAGCCGCAGTGGACTCGGTGGCCCAGGGTCGGGTGTGGATGGGTCAGGACGCCATCGACCACGGGCTGTGCGACAAGGTCGGCGGCCTGGCCGATGCCATCGACACGGCCCGGCGGCTGGCCGGCATCCCCTCCTGGCAGGAATCCCAGGTCGTGGAGTATCCCCCGCGGCCCCTGATCCGCCTGCCGCAGCTCCTGCCCGACATTCCGTCCCTGCTGGGACTGGGGAACGTCGTGGCAGGATGGTTCGGCGCAGGTCCGGCAGCCACGCCGACAACTCCGGCCGATCTCCTCGCAAGCCCGGCTCCCGCTTCCCTGCCCCTGCCGGCCCTGCAACGGGATTTCCTGCGCCAGGTGGCGGCCGCCCTGGGCCAACCCCTGGTGGTGATGGATCCGGACCTGCTGCCGGCCATGTGGCAGGACCCAGAGTGATCCCTCGTGTCATTCCGGACACATATCTCATGTGTCCGGAATGACACAGCCGGAACCATGTAAAAACTCATCCCGTTGATTTCATACTGGTTAGACAATTATTCAGCCGTGCCGAATCCGGCTCTCATCCTGCAACGAGGAAAGTGGAAAATCGGAAGCCCACCAGGCTTCTCAACCTCGGAGCAAGGAGAGTCCATCATGAGAACTGCGCGAAATCCCTCAGGCGGCATCAAGTTCGCCGAAGCAGCCGTCCTATTCATCCTCATCCTGGGTCTGACCGTATTCCTGGGGGTCAAGGTGGCCTCCCACGGCAGTGACCAGGCCGGTGCCGAACCCGGCGTGTCGGCAGTCGCAGCCACCGAACAACCGTCCCCAGCTTCCGTCGTCCAGACCGACAGCGTGGTTGTCTCGACCGAAGCCGAGACAACCAGCGACGCCGAGGTCGCTGAAGCGACGCCCACCACTCCCGCACCCGAGACCCAGCCTGCCCTCCAGCCCCGCCGCAGCGAACCGGTGAGCTACGGCGAGGCCGAAGACGCCTTCACCGCCGGCCGGTACGACGAAGCGGTCGATCTGTTCTCCCTCTACACCGAGCAGAACCCCGGTCGGGCATGGGGCCACTACATGCTGGGCATGTCGCTGTGGAAGGCGGGAGATCCCGAGGGTGCCCTGGGCGGATTCCAGACCACCCTGGACCTGGTGCCCGGCCACCTCAAGAGCCTGGTCAACTCCGGCCGCGTGCTGCTGGAACTGGGCCGTCCCGACGAGGCCCTGCAGTACCTGACCAAGGCGACCGACCTGGCCCCCGGGGACATCCAGGCCCGGCGCGTGCTGGCCCGCGCCCAGGGCGACCTGGGCCGGACCGACGCGGCCGAAGCCACCTACCGCGGCATCCTGATCGATGACCCCGACGACGTGTGGTCGTTGAACAACCTGGGCCTGCTGCTCATCCGTCAGGGGCGTTTCCCGGAGGCCTTGCCCGCCCTGGCCCGCGCCGCCCGTCTGGACCCCGACCTGGCCTGCGTGCAGAACAACCTGGGTGTGGCCCTGGAACGGACCGGATACATCGCCGCGGCCCGCGAGGCCTACGCCCGCACCGTGGCCCTGGACGCGGGTTACGCCAAGGCCGGCTCCTCGCTGGCGCGTCTGAAGAAGGTCAAGGAAGCGGAGGGCCTGGCGCCGTTCGATCTGGCCGCCGCCGCCGCTTCCTTCTCCGCCGGAATCGCGACCCGGCAGGACGAGGCCGAGGGCGTTTTGGCCGCCAACACCACCGCGACCCCGCCAACAGTCGCCGAGGCAAAGCCTGAACAGACCGCCGAGAAGAACCACTGATCAGGCAAGTTGGCGACGAGGGGGCCGTTCGGCCCCCTCGTTCTCGTATGCCCGCATGGGGAAGAAGTTCACCAGGCCCGGCGGGGCGGGCGGGCCCCCCGGTCGCGGGCCTCGTTGACCCGCAGGATCGAGCCCAGCAGCTTGGCCCCGTCCAGGGCCGCGATGGCGTTTCGAGCCGCCTCGTCCGCCATTTCCACGAACCCGAATCCACGCAACCGTCCGGTCTCGGGATCGGTGATCAGGGTCACCTTGTCCACCTCGCCGAAAGGTGTGAACAGCTCCTCCAGCCGGGCCGCCGTGGTTTCGGACGCCAGGTTCCCGACGTAGATGGTCATGGTCATTTCACCGTGAGCTTGACCGTCACCGGGATGTACGCCGGAGCCAGGCAGGTCTTGTCGTCGCAGGCCTGGGCCGTGACCTTGAACTCCAGGGGGTACTCCCCCGCCTCCATCCCCGCCGGCACCAGGGCCGAGGCCTTGATGGTATCATGCCCCTCGATCATGAAGACCTTTTCCCCGAAGAACTCCTTCTGATGCCCCCGGGGATAGACGACCTGCAGATCCTGGAGAGGGAAATCCTCGGCCGGCACCAGGTCCACGCCGATGAAGTTCGTGTCGGCGTGGGCGTAGATATGCCAGCTGCGGGCGATATCCAGCTTGATGGCCAGATCGATCCGCTGCCCCGCCGTCCCGGTCACCGCGGGCTCGGCCGCCGTCACCGTCACCACGTCGGACGAGCCCTTGACCGCCGCCCGGCAACCGGCGGCCGCGCCGAGAATCATCACCGCCAGCACCAACGTATTCATGCGCTTCATGTCTGCCTCCTGCTACGGAGCGGCCGTGGCCGCGAGGATCGCGGCGGCCGTCCGGGTGATCACCTGCACCAGTCGTTCGATGTCTTCCTGCTCCATGCAACGGTTTTCCACGTTGACCCGCAAGGCCGTCCGCCCGTTCAGGACCGTGTAGCTGAACCAGGCGTCGCCCTCCCGCTCCACGCGCTCCTGCAGGTCGCGGTTGAGCTGGTCGTTCCGCTCGTCGGAAAAGAGCAAACCCCCGTGCACGTCCCGGGGTTCCCAGCGGAAGTTGCAGATGCCCAGGGTGTTGGGGCCCAGCAGGCGAAAATCCGGCCGCCGGTTGATGCGCGAGGCCAGAATCCGGGCCAGCTCTATGTCCTTCTCGACCCAGTCGGCGTACTGGCGCCGACCGACCATGCGGAAAGCCAGCCAGATCTTCAGGGCGTCCATGCGACGGCTGCCCTGGATGCCGTACTGGAAGAAGTTGACCTTGTCCCCGTGGTGGAATCCGCGCTCATCCGGCAGCACGCGCCTGCCGTGCCCGTTGCTCTGCAGCTCGACCTGCTCGTCCCCGTCCTTGAGGATCTTCTCCATGTAGTACTCGGGGTGGACCAGGAAACTGCGCCGCAGGAAGTCCCCGTCCCTTACCAGGATCCCTCCGGCTGCAAAGGGCATGTAGAACCACTTGTGGGGGTCCACGGTGATGGAATCGGCCAGCTCGATGCCCCGCAGCATGGGCCCGTACATCTTCGAGAGGATCACCGCCCCGCCGTAGGCCGCGTCGATGTGGAACCAGCAGTCGTATTTCCGGGCCAGGGCGGCCAGCCGGTCGAGCTTGTCGATGCTGCCGGTGTTGGTGGTCCCGGCGATGCCGATGATACCGCAGGGAACCATGCCCGCGGCGTGGTCGGCTTCGATGGAGGCGGCCAGTCGGTCCAGGTCCACCCGGAACAGATGGTCCACGGGGATCTTGCGCAGCTGGTTGCGACCCAGCCCCAGCAGGTCGATGGCCTTGTCGAAGCTGTAATGGGCCTGGCTCGAAACGTAGAAGACCAACTTCGCCATCTGCTGACCGGGATTCTCGTCGTGATCGACCTGGGCCAGGTGCCGCCCCAGCTTCCGGTTGATGGCCAGTTTCAGGCCGGTGATGTTGGCCAGGGAACCGCCGGGCATCAGGGTGCCGAAGCTGTTGACGGGCAGGCCGAACATGTCGCACAGCCACCGGATCACGGTCTTCTCGATGGCCGTGCCGCTGGGGGCGTGCCGCCAGGAGGCCGCGTTCTGGTTCATGGCCCCGCACAGCATCTCGCTGAAGACCGCCACCGGCAAGGGGGCGGGATTCATCATGCCGAAGTAGCGCCGCCCCCCGATGCCCATGGTGTTGGGAAAGACCCGCGTCCGACAATCCTGCACCAGTTCGCTGAAGGAGACCCCGTCCTCGGGCAACGGTTCGCTGAACATCTCGTCCAGTCCGGCCGGAGACACCGGGCCGTAGACCCGCCGACCCTCGAGACCCTTGAGATACTCCACGGCCAGATCGACCATCCGGTAGCCCATCTCGCGCAAACGCACCTCGTTGAGGGAGTGCTCCCCCTGGGGCTCCTGGATCTCGTCCCCGGCGGCCGCCTGCGATCCGGCCAGGGGCTGATCCTTGTCCCGTCCTGTCTGCACGACATCACCTTTCGGTCCCGGGGTCTCAGGCCCCGTCCGGTAGTTCGAGCCGCCCGGCCGCCAGCGCCTGAAGCACTTCGGCGGCTCCGCCTGCGGCCACACCCTCGGTGACCAGATCGGCCTGCTCACGGACATCCTGCGGGCCGTCGGCCATGGCCACGCTGTAGGCCGCGACCTCGAACATGTCCAGATCGTTGTAATTGTCGCCCATGGCCAGGGTCCGCCGCAAGGGGATCCCGCAATGTTCCGCCATGAATTCGAGGGCCGTGCCCTTGTCGCTGGCCCCGTGGAACGCCTCGGCCCAGTAGTACACCCCGTGCCCCAGCAGGGAGCGGGTGTTGATGACCTTGACCCTGCCGCCCAGCTCCGTGCGGATCGCCTCGCTCAGGGCCAGCACCTTGTCCCGTGTGTCGATGGTCCCCACCTCGAGGGCCTGGCGCCACGACAGGGCCTCCAGATCCTCCACCGACTCGATGGCTCCCACTTCCAGGCGGCGGTTGCCAAGATAACGGTCCAGGATGTGGTTGACCGGACGGATTTCATGGTACAGCACCCCTCCGTCGTCGTCCGTGCCGTAGACCATGGGCGCCGTCTCGTAGGCCTTGAACAGCGACAGCAGGGAACGGATCTCCTCCCCGCCCAGGATGTTGCACACCAGCTTGCGCCGCGGGACATCCCCCCAGATGACCGCCCCGTTCAGCAGGATCAGGGGCAGATCATCCGGAAACCAGTCCGACCGCTCGAGCAGGTGACGGGTGGAGTTAAGGTTGCGCCCGGTGCACAGCACAAGCACGTGGCCGGCGGCACGAACAGCCTCCAGGGCCTCGATCTCCCGCCGTGCCAGCTGGTTGTCCACCTCGGTGTTCAGCAGGGTGCCGTCGATGTCCACGGCCACCAGCCAGGGTTTTTTCGTCCTCATGCGATCCTCATGCCGTTCTCATCCGGTGATCTCGAAGGTGTCGAAGTTGCCGGCGGGCTCGCTGCGGAATTCCTCCACGCGATCCACACGGGCGCGATCCGGACCTCGCCGGGCCCATCTCAGCAGGGCGTCCAGGGCCTCCGGCGGCCCTTCGGCCACCATACGGACCGAACCGTCGGGCTGGTTGCGCACCCAGCCCGTCAGACCCAGGGCCAAGGCGGTGCTGCGGGCGTACCAGCGGAAGGCGACACCCTGGACCCGGCCGTGAATCTTCAGTTCCATGCGTTCGTCGGCAGCCAAGATCCCTCCCCCTGTCAAACCCCGGCTAAGGTAAGCCCTGCCACGGCGTGGGCACCTGGCCCGCCTGCGGATCCAGCCAGCGACGGCAATAGCCGCTGAGGGCCGAGGCCGCGGGGCGGCCGTGGGCCAGGACCTTGTCTCGCACGAAGTCGAACTCGCCGTAGATCTTCCGCCCCTTGCGGCCAAGGGACACCCCCAGGCCGATCCGGCGTTCTTCCTCCCGGGCGATGACCAGCCCCACGGTCCATGCGTCATCCAGGGCCGAGCCCAGCAGGGCATCCACGAAACCGTCGGCATCCAGCACCATGTAGCCCTTCACCAGGGCCAGGACGTGAACATCCCGGAAGGCGGCTGTCGTCCGGCGGTCCTTCAGTTGTCCCGTAAGATCCAGAGGGCCCGGTCTCAGTTCCACCAGTTCCAGGTGACGCGAAACGAGGAGACTGCCGGGGTGATACCCCAGGATGTCGTAGGGCATGGGCCGATCCAGGTCCTCCTTCAGGTCCAGATCCCAGTGGGCCGTGACCCGGACACCGGGCCAGCGCCTCCTCTCGTCCGGATCAGGCCGCCGCCGGACCACGGTCACCAGCTGATCCAGGGGAAATCTGGATCTTTCACCGCGGGCGGTGGCGAAACGGCGCACATCCTCGCTGTCCCACCTCCCCAGGGAATCCCCCTCGGCCAGCTCGATCACGAAGGCGAAGAACGGCTCGCTGATCAGGTCGCCCGCCGCCGGTTTTTCCTCGGGAACAGGACCGAATTCGGTCCAGATCTGGGCCTCGGCTCTTCCCCCTGCACCGGCCATCGCCAGAAGCAGGGCTGTTCCCAGGATCCACACCATGGCCACGGGCCGACCGCGCGTTTCAGTTGCGGACCGCAAAGTTGTCCGTCTTGCCCCAGCAGTAGGGGTCGTCGGCCTTGATGACCCGCACGTTGAAGAAACTGCCCCCGGTGGCGAAGCCGTAGTCCTGGACCGTCCAGGTGTAGATCTGGGTCGTGGCGGGCAGGTCCTGGCCCGGCTGGGTGATGTACCCGCCGGGAACCGCCACGTTGCCGGCGTAGAGCCTGATCTTGACCATGTCCGACGGGTCCGGGTCATGGAAATTGATGCCGATGTCCACCTGCTGGCCGGCATCCAGCACGTCCCCGAAGGGCGTGATGTAGGTGTCTATGAGGCAGAGATCGGTATCGATCAGGGTGAAGTCCGAGGAGGAGTCCGCACAGCTGGGCACGTTCTCGTCGTAGATGCGCAGCCAGTAGACCGAATCGTCGACGTTGTCGCGGTGGGCGGAGAAGTTGAAGGAGTCCATGGTCCAGTCGAACAGGCCGTCGTCGGAGGTGTCCTGGGCGATCACCCCCACCAGGGACTCCAGAAGATGGCCGTTCATCAGGTCGATGTGGATGCTGCCGGTGGTATCGTGGCTTCGCCAGGTGATGGGCAGATCCAGCCCCGCCACCAGGGTCGTGTCCGGAACCTGGGGAAAGGTCAGGACGATCCCGCAGGCCGCGGTGTTGACCAGGGAGAATACACCCGAATCATCCGTGCAATTCGTCTCGCCGTCGGCGGTGATGCGGACGACGAAGTCCCCGCCGACTCCGCTCATGACATCGGCGTTCCAGGGAAAGAAGCCGTCGTTCTCGGTGGCCGCTGCGATCACGCCCACGGAGTTGCCGGCCTGGATCAGTTCGATCGTCACCGTGGCGGCGTCGCCCTGTTCATCCCAGCGGATGCTGACCGGATCGCCCGAGGTGAAATCATCGCCCGCTGCCGGTGCCAGGACATTCAGGGAGCACTGATCCGCCGGAGGAGGTGTCGTGCCGCCGTCATCGCTGTTGCATCCGAGACCGCCAATCGTCATGGCCAGTAGACATGACGCAAGGATCATCAATAGGGGAAGACTCCTACGCATGGTTCCCTTTCCTGCTCACCGCCTCGACGCGGTAGTTGTATGCCCCGGATCGAAAGATTTTTGCCCCTCACCATCATACGGAACGAACCCGGCGAAGGAAACGGGCAAAATCCACCCCTGCCGTCAAATCAGCTCCAGGAAGGCCCTGTGGATCCGCAGATCTCCCGTCAACTCGGGATGGAAAGTCAGACCCAGCAGATTCCCGCTGCGCACGGCGACGGGTTCGCCGTCCAGTTCGGCTACCACCTCGACCCCGCGACCGACGGACGTGATGCGGGGCGCCCGGATGAAGACGGCGGGAAAGGGTTCCTCCCCGCCGACCAGGGGCCGGGCGGAAACATCACTGGTGAACGAATCGATCTGCCGTCCGTAGCCGTTGCGCCTGACCGTGCAGTCGAGCAGGCCCAGGGGCCGGACCCCGAAATCCGACGGGGTTTCGTCCGCCAGCCGCGCCGCCAGCATGATCAGGCCCGCGCAGGTGCCCATGACCGGGTAGTCGGCGGCGAACTCCCTCAAGGGTTCGCGCAGACCCGCACGGTCGATCAACCGGCTGAGGGTCGTGGACTCGCCGCCGGGAATGACCAGGCAGGAGACCTCCGCCAGCTCCGCCGGGCGCCGCACGCCCCTGGTCGCGTGGCCCAGGGAGGCGAACGCCTGCCGGTGCTTCTCGTAATCTCCCTGCAGGGTCAGCAGTCCCACCGGTTTCATCGCCCCACCCACCTCGAGAAAAAGGCCCGGAGCACCTGGGCGACCCGGGCCGAAAGTCATGTTCCGTCCGGCTACCAGCCGCGGCCGGCCATCTTCTCGCTCTCGTCCATCTCGTTCACGGCGCGGCCCTTCATGGCCTCGCCCAGGGTCATGGAGACCTCCACCAGCTTGGCCGGGTCGTCGTGGAAGGTCACCGCATCAACGATGGCCTTGGCCCGTGGCGCGGGATCCTCGCTGGCGAAGATGCCGCTGCCGACGAACACCGACTCGGCGCCCAGCTGCATCATCAGGGCCGCGTCCGCGGGGGTGGCGACACCGCCTGCGGCGAAATTCGGCACCGGCAGCCTGCCCAGCTCGGCCGTCTCCACCAGGACCCGGTAGGGGGCGCCCAGCCGCTTGGCCTCGGCCATGAGCTCGTCCTTGCGCATCATCTGCAGGCGGCGGATGCCCTCGGTCACCTCGCGCATGTGGGTCACCGCCTCGACGATGTCGCCGCTGCCGGCCTCGCCCTTGGTCCGCATCATCGCCGCCCCCTCGCCGATGCGGCGCAGGGCCTCGCCCAGGTCGCGGCAGCCGCATACGAACGGAACCTTGAAATCGTGCTTGTAGATATGGTTCCGGTTGTCCGCGGGCGTCAGCACCTCTGATTCATCGATGAAGTCCACGCCCAGGGCCTGCAGGATCTGGGCTTCGGCGAAGTGGCCGATGCGGGCCTTGGCCATCACCGGGATGGACACGGCCTGCTGGATCTCCTTGATCATGCCCGGGGCCGACATGCGGGCGATGCCGCCCATCTTGCGGATGTCCGAGGGGATGCGCTCCAGGGCCATGACGGCCACCGCTCCCGCCTCCTCGGCGATCTTGGCCTGCTCGGCGTTGGTCACGTCCATGATGACCCCGCCCTTGAGCATCTCGGCCAGCCCCACCTTGTGCCGGAACTGCTCCTGCAACTCCTGATCGGTCCTGGGTGACTCCATGACCCTGCCTCCTGTGTCCATATTCCGGACATACGCCGGGATGATCCTGCTCGGGTTTCGTGCCGCTTCCCGGGAGAAGCTCTTGCGCACCCAAAAGATAATACCTTCCCGGAGGGGGCGAAAGGATACTCTTGTGCCTCTGAAATTGTGTCCGCCCCAATCACCTTGGTATCAGGCCCCTGCCTTCACGGGTGTAACTTGCTGTCAAATGGCGTCATGGCGGTCCAGGAGCCAAGGAAGGCGGACGGGCCGGAATATCGAGGTGGTCGAGGCCAGGAGGACGTAGGCAACCGTCCATGAGACAGCAAGTTACTTCCGTGAAGGTAGGAATTTGATCATGACGATAAGGAGGCGGACACAATTTCAGAGGCACAAGGAAAGGGCACAGGTTGCAATTAGGCCGGAAATAAAGATTTAATTACTAAAATTCATCTTGATTTCATGTGGTGAAATGCTCTATGATCAGGGCTCGAGGGGGGAAATCAGGAAATTCCGGTACCAACACCTCGGAACGGTTCCTTTGCATCTGGTTTCCCTCCATTCGGCAAAGTATTGAAAATGAGGAGGGAAGATCATGCGCCAATTTCTACTGATCGGCTTATGCCTTCTGATGGTGGCGGGAATGGCCCAGGCCGCCGACAAGACCGTGGTGGTCACGCCGGTGACCGGGGATGTCATGAACATCAACCAGGCAGGGGCCAACGGGGTGTGCGTCATGGGCAATCTCAACACGCCCGCGTACGCCATCTCGGACTGGGTCTGGGGTGCCGAGACATACAAGTATCTGTTCGATGCCGATCAAACGGAATGCACGGCCTGCCCGGCCGGCTTCAAGGTGGAAATGGTTCATTTCTACATGCAGTTCGGCGCCGAGGACGTGCCCGTGGATTTCGATTGCAGCGTGGATTTCGAGGAGACCATCTACGATGAGGCCCTGGGCTGTTTCCTGCCCGGTCCGGTCATCTGCGAATCTCCCGTCTACACCGTCTCCATCACGGACGCCGGCATGTACGACATCGCCTTGCCCATGGTTCCGGACAACTGTCCGTGCGCCTTCTTCGGCTACAAGTATGCCATCGGCATGACGATCTACACGGCTTTCGACAGCAACCCGGACGTCATCACCGACGCCATTCCCGTCGGTTGCACCAGCTACAACGATTACGGCATGGGCTGGTACGACCTCGTGACGGGCTTCGGCTTCCCCGGCGAGCTTATCATGTACGCGGACATCGTCTGCTGCGAGAACCCCGTGGACAACGAGACCAACTCCTGGGGCGAGGTAAAATCCTTGTTCCGGTAAAAAACGGGACGGTTTTGTCACACTCTCGTAAAGGGACCCGGGGCAACCCGGGTCCTTCCTCTTTTTCCTGTGACCAATTTTTCCGTATACTCATTTCGACATGACAACCTGTAGCATACCATCCGTGTTTTTCTACAAAAGCCTGCTACAGATACAACATCCAGGTGGACAGGATCGCCCTGGTCAACCACGCCCCAGGCAATTGCCTGTGTATCGCAGTACTTGTAAGGGGGAAGAACATGAACAAGGCTTTCACATTCATTTGTGTCGTCCTCATGCTGGGCATGGCGCTGAGCAGCATGGCCGGGGACAGCCCCGTCTATACCAGCAACGTCAACAGCGTGCTCTACGGCG
>CAYPVD010000028.1:0-20213 GCA_964414055.1 uncultured Fibrobacteraceae bacterium | reverse complement strand
TGATTTCGATCATCGGCGGCTTCGGCATGGGCACCAGCATCGACTGGTACGTCGAGGCCCAGCGCATCCAGTCGGCGCGCACGGTGCGCGACGCGACCTACGGCCTGTGGGCCGGCGGGGCGGTCACGCTGGTGCGCAACGGGTTCTGGGCCGCCGCGGTCCTGGCCTTCTTCTCCATGCTGCCCGGCATCGCCGACCAGGCCGACTACGAACTGGGCTGGTTCCGCATGGGGTTCGAGCTCTTGCCCGTGGGCATGGTAGGGGTGTTCTTCGGGGCCATCCTCGCCATCCACCTTTCGACCATCAGCAGCCACCTGAACCTGGGCGCCCTGTACTTCACCCGCGACATCTACCAGCGCTACATCAGGCCTGACGCGAGCCAACGGCGCCTGGTGTGGATGGGCCGGGCGGCGACCTTCGTGCTGCTGATAGGCTCGTTCTTCTACGGCCTGATGATGCAGGAGATCACCAAGTGGCTGATCTTCGCCCTGTGGCTGATGATGGCCGGCATCTGGCTGCCCAACATCCTGCAGGTGGTGTGGTGGCGCTTCAACGCCTGGGGCTACCTGTCCGGCTGGATGGCCAACCTGGGCGTCTCGTGGCTGGTGGTGTGGATCCTGCCTGCCTTCGGGGTGATCCCCAAGCTGCCCGACCATCTGAACTTCTGGCTGCTCATGGCCCTGGGCGCGCTGATCTTCATTCCCGTGACCCTCGGCACACGTCCCGAGAACATGGACCGGCTGGTGCGCTACTACGTCATGACCCGGCCGGTAGGCTGGTGGAAGCCGGTGCACCGGGAGGCGGTGCGGCGCGGGCTGATCCCCGAGGATGCATCGCCGCAGGAGACGGGCCGGCGGCCCCTGATCCGGCGTACCTGGACCGCCGAACAGGCCGACGCCTGGACCCGCGAGGACTGGTTGGTGGTGGTTCTGTCGCCGGTGGCCATGGCCGGGCTCATGCTGGGGGTGGTCAAATCGCTGCTGCTGCAGCCGGGCGGCATCCTGGTGCTGCTCAGCGCGGTGACGATCATCTTCCTGATCTACTGGATCATCGACCCCAAACTGAGGGCGATTTCCGCGGAGTACGAATCGCGCCAGGCGGACTATGTGCGCCAGCTCGAAAAGAGCCTGCGCTGGCAGGAACAGGAGGAGGCCTGATGGACAAGGGACTGGTAACCCTCATCGGCATGAGCATCGCCTACTTGGCGTCGTTCGTGGGTCTGGGCCTGGCCTGGTGGAGCTGGCGCAAGAGGCACCGGAAGGATGGTGAGTGATGCTGGAGCAACTGCCTGTGGGCTCCCCGCTGCACGGATTCTTCTGGACCTGGATCGTGCCACCTGCCCTGTTCGCCCTGACGGCCGTGGCGACTTGGCTGCTGTACCGGCATTTTGCGGCCAAAGGAGGGGATCGTTAGTCCGACAATACGTTCCCGAGCCAGAAGATTCAGGACTATAACCTACCTTTATACTGTGGTTTATGAAAAATAATGACCATGTGTCGAATTATGTGCCAAAATGCGCAGAATGTAGGGGTCATTCATTGGCTTCACTGGGGAATAGTGCATGATGCCAAGCTGCAATCATGCTATTTGGATATTCCTTGGCAAGTAAGGGGGGGTAGCAGTGAAGAAGAATTATCGAATCCGGTCACTGATTCTTGCGCTGGGGGTTCTGATGATCGGGATGAGCCATCCCGTGCAGGCCGCCTGGACCGAGGGCGAGGTGACGATCCTGTCCCTCGACGAGTTCCTGCCCCTGCTGTCAGCCGGTACGGGAAAGAGGATCCAGACGGATCTGCCCGGATCCACTCCGGTGATCCTTCCCTCCGGCATTCCGCCGACCCACCGCAAGGCGCTGGCCGTGGCCCTCGTCAACAGCGGACTTGGTCTGAAGCAGGTCGACAAGGCCGCAGCCGAGATCTTCACGGCCCTTGGTCCGGCTCGTGAAGCGGCGGAGAGGCGGCGCAAGGTGATCTCGCCCGTTGCTCCGACCAGCAAATCCGCCGGTGCCATCACCAGGGGGTGGAGTATTGCTCTACGGACGGATCCTGGAGCCTCCTTACCAGGTAGATGTGATGGGCGATCAGGTCCTGATCAACGGTGTCGCCGTGTATCCGACCCCTGGTCTGCCGGGGCTTGCTCCCGATCAGGCCGAACATGACCTGGTAGCGGGCATGGATCGGGCACGGGAAATCTATGACGGCGAAGTGACGGTCGTCGGTGCGGAAACAGCCCGCCTCAATCTTCAGCGGAACATGGAAGCCGTACCCGGTATCGAGTCCGCCGAGTGGCTCGATGATAACCGCCTTCTCCTGCGGATGAGCGACGGCATGGAGGAGATCCATGTCCTGAAGGAAGATGGGCGCGAGGCCGATCCCCCTACACCGGCCGACATCGCGGCCAAACTGGACCAGGTTGCGTCCGACCTGAGCGAGACACTGCGCCTTGATTACACCGTCTGTGCAGGCACGACCTACCTGACGACGGCTCCCGCCCAGGGTGCTGAAGCCATGCGGAATCGCCTGCGGGAGATCCTAGCCTCCGGGGAGAACGAGGATCTCAAGCTGTTGCGCCTGGAAGCACGCACCGGTCATCGGGATGTCGCGGCCGACGTTCTCTACGCTCGCTAGGGGGGATATCATGAATAAACGGACAGTCCTTACGACCCTGACAACGCTGCTGCTGCTGTTTCCGGGTATTCTCCGGGCCGGTCTCAACGAAACCCCCGGCGAAGGCGGCAAGCCCCACAAATTCGGCTCCTTCATCGCCAACAGCTACGAGTTCGGCAACGACGAACTGGCTCTGTTCCATAAATACGTGGTGGAGCACCAGCACTACGCGATGGGTCCCCGCTATGAGGACGACACGAGGGATACGAGTTCCGGTGGAGGCGGCATTTGGAATTTCTTCGAGTTCTGCTCGGATAACAATTGCGACGTCATGTTCCTGAGTTCCCACGGGGGAGATACGCCCCGGACGATGGTCGTGTCGTACGAGCACACCGATGCCGGACACAACGCCCGCAATGCGGAATATAACACCTACAAGGCCATCTTCGAACCCGGTACGATCGCCGCCTACAACAGCGATAACGACTACTCGATCCAGGTCTACCAGTCCTTCTACACGAATTATTTCATGACTCCTCAGGCCCTGGCCTGGTGGTCCACCTGCTATTCGGGGAAGCTCAGCATGACCGGTATCGCCGAAGCCCGGGCCTACCTCGGTTACGACAATGCGGTGAAATGCAGCAAGTGCGAATGTGATGAGGAAAACGTCCTTTCGAAAATGGACGGCCAGCACGGCCAGCAATACCGGCCGCTGGAAAAGGCCTACGCGGGAGCCAACGGCATCTGTCCTCCGGGCGGAGCCAACCTCGTGGTCCAGGGAAAGCTGAACACCGTGCTTTCACCCTCGGTGATCCTGCACGCGCCCACCGGACCGGTGTGCTCCTCCACTCCGGGCTTCCTCAAGTTCGACACCACCATGGACACTTCGGTGGACCCGACCCAGGCCATCGACGTGGTGGGAAACGCCTACCTGACCAACCAGGCCTGGGCCGGCGACGACAAGCTGACCTTCACGGTGGTGCCGACATCCCTGCCGGCGTTGATCTTCTACTACGGGGAAGAGGATTATTGCCGGAGCAAGGCCAACCACGCGCGTCTGGACGGAAACACCATGCCGGCCTACGAGAACGCGAAGGGCCCCAACCGGGACGACTATGTGTGGAACACCTACTGTCCCGCTTCGACGCCGTCGCAGGTCAGATCGACCAGTACACCATCGACATCACCAGCGACAGCGGTTTCCCTCCCTATACGACCACCGGACAGGTGGTGGTGGATGCGCCCCTGTACGCCACCCTGGTGGGCAACGGGCGTGCCAAGCCCGGGTACCAGAACCAGTTCACATTGAAACTGGAAGATGCCGCGGACTTCGGCGTCAGCCTGACCAACCTGGCCGTCATGGGCGATTCCGGCTGGACGGTGCAGCCCCTCGCGTTCACCGCGCATGAGTTCACCCCCGGGGAGACCGTGCTTCTGGACCTGATGGTCGATGTCCCGCCGGGATTGCCACAGGGTGGGATGTACCCGCTGCAGGTCACCGGCGACATCGACGGCGTGCCCACGGATATCGGGACCCTGACGGTGAGCATCGGATTGCCTCTGACGGTCAAGATCAACGATATCATCGACCTGGTACCGGCCAAGGCCGACGCGATCATCGATCTGGAGATCCAGAGCTTCGATCCCTCGCCCCTGACGGTGGATTACATGGTGACCGACAGCAATGGCCTGAGCGTGACCGTGGACGGCAACCCCGTGATCGACCCCATGGGCATCACGCCGGTCATCATCCACGTGACGGTGCCGGAGGACGAGACTCTGGTCGGCGTGACCGGGGATGTCACCCTGACGATCACCGAGCCGGCCACGGGCATGGAGATGACCGAGCTGGTGGAGTACGGGATCGAGGAACCCCTGGAGATCCTGGGTACTGGGGGACCATCGACTCCGGTCTATACCGGTGGCCCACCGGACCAGGAATTCCCCTGGGAATTCACCCTGCGCAACCACTGCGATATCGAGCTGGCGGGGAATATCGTGCTGACCTCCGACGTGACCTCGTCGACACCCATTCCCTTCTCGGTTCCGCCCGGCGGGGAGGTGCCCGTTCAAGCGGTGATCACCATCCCCGAGGATCACGTGCCTTGCGCGCAGCCGGTGGAATTGGATGCGACGACGAGCCCGAATATCGGCTCCAGGCATCTCGACCTCGAGCTCGTTATCAACACGCCTGTGACGGCGGATATCATCCGGCGCGGGTGGTCCGGAAATGCCGGGGATATCGTGACCGTCGAGGCCGAGGTGCGCAACCTCAGGTCCGACCAGCCCATGGCCATCGATTTCACGTGGTTCGACAACCGGAACTGGATCCTGACGCCGCCAACGGGTTCGCTGGTGCTGGCGCCCATGGAATCCGACACCCTGGAGGCGCAGTTCCACCTCGTGCCCCTGAACAAGGCCTTCGCGGATTCCGACTCGGTCTCCGTGGCGGTCTCCATGACCTACGATTCTGGCCAGCCTGCCACGACCGGGTCCGAGACCTGGATCATGGTCAACTACACCGCTTCGGATGTGGTGGATCTTCCGGGTCCGCCGGGTACCCGGCTGGACGCCAATTACCCCAATCCGTTCAATCCCATGACCAGGATCCGGTTCAACCTGGCCGAGACCGGCCCCGTGAAATTGACGGTGCACGATCTGGCCGGCCGCCTGGTGGCCGTCATCCATGACGGCCGGCTCGACCAGGGGTACCACGAGCGCTTCTGGGACGGCCGCGCCGCCGACGGCAGCGAGGCGGCCAGCGGCGTCTACTTCATCCGGCTGGAGACGCGCTCCGGCGTCTGGACGAAGAAAGCCATGCTCATCCGTTGAGCCACTGCGGGCGGGGGCCTTTCCCGGGTCCCCGCCCCATGTTCTCCCCGTTGACATCGCCTGCCTGACCTGCTGTTGTTGCGGAGCGTATCCGACGTGTCCGTTTGCAGGGGAGGAATCATGGTCCGCAAGACATGGCTGATTGTCGGTATGGGAATCATGCTCTGGACGGCGTGTGCGGCTGCCGCTACGGAGGCCGACGGCCTGGTCGATCACGTCGATCCCTTCATCGGCACCGGCGGCCACGGCCACACCTTTCCCGGGGCCACTCGGCCCTTCGGCATGGTCCAGCTCTCGCCCGACACGCGGCTGACCGGGTGGGACGGCTGCTCCGGCTACCACGACTCGGACCGGGTGATCTACGGCTTCAGTCACACGCATCTGAGCGGTACCGGGGTGAGCGACTACGGCGACATCCTCCTGATGCCGGTGACCGGGGAGCCGCACCTGGAAAACGGCTATCCCGACAGCGTGGACGCGGGCTACGGCTCGCGGTTCCGCAAGGAGACCGAGCACGCGGGGGCCGGCTGGTATGCCGTGCACCTGGACGACTACGACATCGACGTGGAATTGACCGCCACCGAGCGCACGGGGTTGCACCGCTACGTGTTTCCTGCGGGCCGGTCGGCCCACGTGATCATCGACCTGGAGCACCGGGACCGGCTTCTGGGTTCCGACCTGAAGGTGCTGGATGATCATACTGTGGGCGGATACCGGCGCTCGACGGGGTGGGCCCGCGACCAATGGGTGTATTTCCAGGCGGCGTTTTCCCGGCCGTTCACCGCGACACGCGTGACCGCCGACACCGAGGGACGGACGACGAAGGCCGTGCTGTCGTTCGGCGACCGGGGCGGAGAGCTGGTGGTGCAGGTGGGGATCTCCGCGGTGGATGACCAGGGTGCGGCGCGAAACCTGCGGGCCGAGTGGGCGGAGTTCGACTTCGGGGTCGCCAAGGCGGCGGCGCAGGCGGCCTGGGCGTCGCAACTGGATCGATTCACGGTGGAGGGGGCTTCGGAGACGGATCGGGCCATCCTGGCCACGGCCCTTTATCACAGCTTCATCGCCCCCAACCTGTTCAGCGACGTGGACGGGCGCTATCGGGGCCTCGACCAGCAGACCCATGTTGCAAACGACCGCGACCAGTACACCGTGTTCTCCCTCTGGGACACCTACCGGGCCACCCATCCCCTGTTCACCCTGGTCCAGCGGGCGCGCACGCGGGATTTCGTGAACACCATGCTGGCCCAGTTCGAGCAGAGCGGCCGCCTGCCGGTGTGGGAGCTGGCGGGCAACGAGACCAACTGCATGATCGGCTATCACGCAGTCTCGGTCATCGCCGACGCCTACCTCAAGGGCATCGGGGGATTCGATGCCGACACGGCCCTGAACGCCATGGTCATCACCGCCGATGCCGATGTCTTCGGCCTCGACGCCTACCGGCGGGACGGCTTCCTCTCCTCCGACCAGGAATCCGAGTCCGTGAGCAAGACCCTGGAATACGCCTACGACGATTACTGCATCGCCAGGATGGCCCGGGCCATGGGTCGCCGTGACATCATGGAGCGGTTCGGGACGCGCGCCCAGAGCTGGCGCCACCTGCTGGACCCCGCCTCGCGCTGTTTCCGTCCCCGACGCAACGGCCAGTGGCTCAAGCCGTTCGATCCGCGCCGGGTGGACAACAACTACACCGAGGCCAACGCCTGGCAGTACCGTTTCTCCGCGCCCCAGCACATCACCCAGCTGATGGAATCGTACGGGTTGCTGGATGATTTCGCCGCCGCCCTGGATTCGCTCTTCACCGCACCGTCGGTCACCACGGGTCGCGAGCAGTCCGACATCACCGGCATGATCGGCCAGTACGCCCACGGCAACGAGCCCAGCCATCACATCGCCTGGCTTTATCACACCTTCGGGCAGCCGGAAAAAACCCGCCAGGTGGTCGGCCGCATCCTGGACGGGTTCTACACCGCCCGGCCCGACGGCCTGATCGGCAACGAGGACTGCGGTCAGATGTCGAGCTGGTACGTGCTGGCGGCCTACGGTCTGTACGACATCGCTCCCGGGGACGGCCTCTGGTGCGTGATCCCGCCCCGCTTCCCCAGGATGTCCATGCGCTTCGAGGACGGTCGGGTCTTCACCACCCGGCGCGAAGGCGAGGGCGCCGTCGAGTCGGTGACCTGGAACGGCGAACCCCTGACCCGCAGCTTGCTGACTCACGCCGAGATCATCGCCGGCGGCGAGCTGGTGTTCCACCTGGGCAAGCCGAGCGGTTGGGGGGTGGACGATGCCGACCGGCTGCACACCGATATGCTGGTCACGCGCGTGGTGGCCGCTCCCTGGGCCGAGGCGGCAGGCGATCGCTTCCGCGGCAAGACCCAGGTGACCCTCGAGGCGGCCGATCCGGCGGCCCGGATCTTCTGGACCTCCACCGAAGACATCGATCCCCGTCAGGGCCAGCCGTACGATGGCCCCATCTCCCTGGAACGGACGACGACCCTGCGCTTCGTCGCCGCCGGTCGCTGGGGCCACTTCAGTCCCGTGGTCGCGGCGACGTTCCACGCGTTGCCCCATCCGGACTGGCGGGTGACGTTGGCCTCGGCCCCCAACCCGCAGTACACCGCCGGCGGCCCTGATGCCCTCATCGATGGCCTGAGCGGCGACGAGAACTGGCGCACCGGCGGCTGGTTGGGCTTCCAGGGGCAGGATTTCACGGCCACGGTGGACTTCGGGGGGCCGCTGCCGGTCCACGAGGTCGGCGCGGAGTTCCTGCAGGACGTGAGGTCGTGGATCGTCATGCCCACCGAGCTGGTGATCGAGACCTCGATGGACGGCAAGACCTTCATTCCGGCGGACACCATCATCAACGAGGTGGAAGACACAGAGGAAGAGAGCTTCACCCAGGAGCTGATCACGGTGCTGGACGGTTCGCCCCTGCGGGCGATCCGCTTCACGGCGCGCAACTACGGCAAGCTGCCCGCCTGGCATCCGGGGGCCGGGGGCGAGGCGTTCATCTTCGTGGATGAGCTGATTGTGGAATGACCAGGGAAGGAAACGAGGCCGGTTGATCGAACCCGGCCCCCTTTTGCCGCCCCCTTGGCTCCCGGCCGCTGAAGGTGTATGCTGAACCCGGAGGCGTGGTCATGGTTCAGCGACGGATCTCCCGGCGGGAATTCCTGCGCAAGGCGGCGAAGTACGGGGTGGCGATCACCGCCACGGGGTTCGTGCTGAGCGATCCGGAAGCCCTGCTGAGGTTGATCGGGCTGAGCGCCACCGACGCCGAGGCCGCCTCGGTGCTGGACGCCATCGTGGCGCGGGCTCCGGTGGCCCGCTTCTGGATCAACGAGCGCACGCCCGGGGTGACCTGCGAGGATTGCCACACTCCCGAAGAAATCGGCGACCGCACTTCCCACGATCACCGCGGCCCCGTGGTCCGGTGCCTGCTGTGCGCCAACAACTGCCTGTTGAAGCCCGGCGAGCGCGGCCGCTGCCACGCACGCATGAACGTGGACGGCAAGCTGCGCACCCTGGTCTACGGCCGGCCCATCACCACCCACATCGACCCCATCGAGAAGAAACCCTTCTTCAACTTCCTGCCCGGCCGCGAGGCTTTTTCCCTGGCCACCAGCGGTTGCGCCCTGCACTGCCTGTTCTGCCAGAACTGGGAGATCAGCCAGGCCAAGCCCGAGGATTACCAGGTGGACTACACGCCCCCCGAGCGCATCGTCCGGGCCGCCGGTGCGCACGACACGCCGATCATCGCCTTCACCTACAACGAGCCGACCATCTTCACCGAGTACCTGCTGGACATCGCCCGGCTGGCAAGCAAGCAGGGCATCCGCAGCGTGCTGATCAGCTGCGGGTTCATGAACGAGGCCCCCCTGCGCGAGATGTGCGCGCGGCTGGCGGCCATCAAGATCGACCTGAAGGGCTTCAGCGAGGAGTTCTACCGCAAGATATCCTCCGCGCACCTCGAGCCCGTGCTGCGCAGCATCAGGCAGGTCGCCCGCAGTGAGGCCCACCTGGAGCTGGTCAACCTGGTCATCCCCACCCTGAACGATGCGCCCGAACAGATCGACGGCCTGATCAAGTGGGTCCTGGGCGAACTGGGTCCGGACGTGCCCGTGCACTTCACGCGTTTTCACCCTGATTACAGGTTGCAGAACCTGCCGCCGACCCCCGTGGAGACCCTGACCAGGGCCTGGGAAGCGGCCCGGGAGGCGGGGCTCCACTATCCGTACGTGGGGAACGTGCCGGGCCATCCCGGCAACAACACCTACTGCCCCGGCTGCGGAAGGGTCGTCATCGGCCGGCGGGGATTCCTCATCACGGGCATGCACATCACCGGCGGCAAGTGCGGGTACTGCGGCACACCCATCGCGGGGGTGTGGACATGAGAATGGCGAGTCGGTTGACGGTGATGATGCTCCTGGCGGTTCTGACGACAGCATCCGGGGCCCAGGGAAAGGACCGCGTGCGGCCCACGGCGGTGGCCGGATCGTTCTATCCGGGGGACAGGGCGCGGCTCGAGGCTGCCGTGGAGGATTTCCTGGAGACGGCGCGACGGCCCGAAGGTGCGGCGCCGGTGGCCATCGTGGCGCCCCACGCGGGATACGTCTTTGCCGGTCAGATCATCGCCGACGCCTGGAACCAGGCCGCAGGGAGCGAGTACGACCTGATCGTCATCCTGGGCACCGACCACACTCAGCCGCCGTTCGACGGGGTCTCTGTGTACGACGGGACCGCCTACGACACGCCCCTGGGTCGGGCGGCCCTGGACCAGGACGTGATCCAGGCGCTGCTGAGGTCCGATCCGCGCTTCGTGTTCAAGCCCGCGGTGCACGAGCGCGAGCACTCGGTGGAGGTCCAGGTTCCGTTCGCCCAGCATCTGTTCCCGGGGGTGAAGCTGGTTTGCGCCGTCGTCGGTAGGGCCGATCCCGGCCTGTGCACGGATCTGGGCCGGACCCTGGCCAAGGTTGTCCGGGGCCGGAAGGTGCTGCTGGTGGCCAGCAGCGATCTGTCCCACTACCCGGATCACGAGACGGCCGTCCGGGTGGACCGCAAGACCCTGACAGCCCTGGCCTCCCTGGATCCACGGCATTTCCTGAAGGTGACCAGGCAACAGGAACGAACCCACCCCGACCTGGCGACCTGCGCCTGCGGCAAGGCCCCCATCATGATGATGATGGCCGCGGCGGCGCAGATGGGAGGGCACGCCGCCACCGTGGTCAGCTACGCCAACAGCGGGGACACCTCCCTGGGGGACGTGGAGCGCTGCGTGGGTTACGGGGCGATTCGCATCGACAAGGAGGGCGTCGGGCCCGATCTGGCGGGGTTGCCCGCGGTGTCTGTGCCTCCGGCCGGGCACGGCCCGCTCTCCCCGGCGGCCTGTCGGTGGTTGCTGGATTTCGCCCGCCGGACCCTGGAGCAGTACCTGACCTCCGACACCACCCCGCTGGCCAGGGATTACCCGGCCGAGCTGGGGCGTCTGCAGGGGGCGTTCGTGACGCTGACCACCAAGGGCCACCGGCTGCGGGGCTGCATCGGGCACCTGCAGTCCGACACGCCCCTGGCCGTCACCGTGGGGGCCATGACCGTGCAGGCGGCGGTCCACGATTCTCGCTTCGCGCCCATGACCGCCCGGGAGATCCCCACAGTGTCCATCGAGATTTCCGTGTTGAGCGTGCCGCAACCGGTCTCGGGTCCGGACCGGATCATCCTGGGTCGCGACGGCGTGATCCTGAGCAAGAACGGCCGCAGCGCGGTGTATCTGCCCCAGGTGGCCACCGAGCAGGGCTGGAACCTGGAGCAGACCCTCACCCACCTGTCCCGCAAGGCCGGTCTGCCCGGCGATGCCTGGCGTCACGGCGCCAGGTTCCAGACCTTCCAGGCCCAGGTGTTTGCGGAGTGAAGACCCGGCTGTTCGCCCTGGGAGCCGTCGCCCTGCTGGCCCAGGTCGCCCTGCTGCGCGAGCTGAGCGTGGCGTTCTTCGGCAGCGAGTTGATCCTGATCCTGGCCCTGGGTGTGTGGTTGCTGGCGGTGGGGGTCGGTGCGGTGGTCCGGTGGCCCGGCCGGTCGTCAACGTCGGTTTCGGAGTCGGCGTCCCGCTGGTTCCCGACCCTGGCCCTGGTGCTGCCGGCGGTGCTGGTCGTGGTGAGAAACCTGCGCCCCCTGCTGGGCGCCTTGCCGGGGGCGTATCCGGACCTGGGCGGGATGCTGCTGGCGGTGCCGGCGATCCTGTTCCCCGTGGGAGTGCCCGTCGGACGCTTGTTCCGGGATCTGGCGGCGGACCATGCCCGGCGGGGCGGTACCCTGGCCCGGGCCTACGCCCTCGAAAGCGGCGGCAGCCTGCTGGGGGGCGCCCTGGCCACGGGGCTATTGCTGGCGGGGGCTTCCAACCTGGCGGTGCTGTGGCTGGCGGCGGTCATCGCCGCCGCCGCTGGTGCATGGCGTCTCCGGGGATTGGGGAAAAGTGTATCCCCCGCTCGGGCTCTGGTCCTGCTGTTGCTGCTGCCGTTCGGGCCCTGGTTGAACAGCCTGGACGCCCGACTGACGTCCATGGAGCACCCCGATCTGCTGGCAGTCCAGGATACGCCTTACGGCAGACTGACCTTGCTTGAACGCGGTGACCAGAAGGTGGTGCTGGTCAACGACGCCCTGACCTACGAGGACCAGGGCACCGATACCGAGCAGTTCGTCCAGGTGGCCGCCCTACAGGTGGAGAGTCCGGATTCGGTGCTGGTGCTGGGCGGGGCGGCCCGGGGGGTGGTCGGTGGTCTGCTCCAGCATCAACCCCTTGCGGTGACCTGCGTGGAGCTGGACGAGCGGGCGTTCCGGTTCGAGCGGTCGTTGCTGTCTGCGGATGATACGGCCGGTCTGGATGACCCGCGGGTCAGGATATTGTACGGCGACCCCCGTGCCCTGCTGCGCAAGGCGGGCCGCTTCGATCTGATCCTGCTGGGCATGCCCCAGCCCGACAGCGGTCTGAGCAACCGCTACTACACGCGCGAGTTCTTCGCCCTGTGCGCCGCGCACCTGCGGCCCCGGGGCGTGCTGGCGTTTTCCCTGCGGTCGTCCGAGAACTACTGGACCCCGCTTCTGACCCGGCGCAACGCCAGCCTCCTGAAGAGCCTGAAGGAGACCCTGCCCGAGGTGACGATCCTGCCGGGGACCACGAGCCTGGTCCTGGCCGGTAGGCGGCCGCTGCCGGGGCCCGGGATCCTGGCGGACCGGTTCATCCGGCGGGGCATCCAGGCCCGGCTGGTGGGCCCGGCCTATCTCCGCTACCTGTACGGCAACGACCGGCGGCAGACCATCGCCGCGCAGCTGGCGGCGGTGAACCCGCCGCCCAACACCGACCTGCACCCGGTGTGCTACCAGTACTCCCTGGCCCTGTGGCTGTCCCGTTTCCACCGGGGCCTGGCCGGATCCGACTGGTGGCGCTGGAAGCCGGGCTCCGGAATCATGATGATGGCCCTGGCAGGGGCGCTGCTGCTGGTGCTGCCGGCCGTGGTTGTGCGCCACCGCCGGGGCGCTGCCGGCGTGCCGGGACTGGGCGTGGTCCTGATCGCCGGCTGGTACGGCATGCTCCTGGAAAGCGTGCTGGTGCTGGGCTACCAGACCGCCAGCGGCGTCCTGTACCGCGACCTGGGCCTGTTGCTGACCATGTTCATGGCCGGGCTGACGGCCGGAGCGTGGTTGCCGGACCATGGGGGCCGGCGAGCCTCGGGCCGAGGGCCGGTGCGCATGGTCCTGATCCTGGCGGCCGTCCCGGCGGTTCTGGCGGTGGTCTTGACCCCGGGTGGGGGCGGCCTGCTGGTCACCTCCCTGTTGCTCGTGGCCTGTGGCGCGGCGACCGGCGCCTTGTTCTCCCTGGCCGCCGCCGCAGGCGGAGCGGGCCGGAAATCCCCTACCGGAATCGGATCCCTGTACGCCGTGGACCTGCTGGGCGGTTGCCTGGGCAGCATCCTGGGCAGCTTGCTGCTCATGCCGGTTCTGGGCCTCGGCGTCACGGCCCTGGTCGCCGGGGCCTCGGTCCTGCTCCTGGCCCTGCTGGTGTGACGAAGCCTGTTCCGTCAGCGAAAGACGGCCTTGAGCCGGCCTAGCCCCATGACCTGGTCGGCGATGGGTTGTTCGCAGTAGTTGGGCTCACCGGGCGTAGGTTCGCACCCGTTGCCCAGGGGCTCGATGCTGCCGGTGTAGGGGTTCAGGCCGTCGAACAGCACCCACTGACCGGAGCCGGGGTCCCTTCCTGCCGAGCGGTCATCCTCAGCCTCGTGGTCGCCTACCCAGCGTTGTTCCAGGATCTGGTAGTCGAGCACCTCGCTGTAGGGACCGTACAGCAGATAGACGTAGTCCCCACCGCTGTTGTTCAGACCGAACCCGGTTTCCAGCCAACCCATGTCGTGATGCCAGGCCACCACGTCCGACCCGTAGATCACCTTCACCTGGCCGGGGGCCAGCAGGCCGCCGAGTCCGATATCCGGCAGGCGCGAGGAATCGTCCCGCAGCCAGTAGTCGGTCAGATCCACCGTGGCGGTGCCGAGGTTGACGATTTCCACCCATTCGTCCCCCTTGGGGTCGACGAGTCCGTCCCCGTCCCAGTCGCGGGCCGGGTCGCCGAGGATCTCGTTGATGGCGATCTGGGCGTCGGCGGCGGTGACGAGCACACCGAGGAACAGGGTAAGCAGAATCATTTTCTTCATGGGGTCGATCCGAACCGGGAGAAACGTTCTCGGCTCCAAGCCAGGATCGTGCCGCATTTACGCCGGGTTCTTTTTCTTATGCTCGAAGGGAATGCCGGCTGTTTGTTGTTTTCCCATGGCTCCACAGGCGATATCATGGGAACGCACCAAGGCCATCTACCGCTGAGATCCCGGGTGGTTTCGGAATATTAGGAGGGAATGTGGAATGAAGATCACGGTATCAATCCTGATGTTGATGGCCCTGGGCATGATCCTTCCGGCAGGTGAGGCGACAGGTCAGGACCTGCATTTCTCCACCTTCGAGGGTTCGGTCAATGCCTTGAGCGTGCCCATGTTGGTCGCAAAACTCAGTACCCAGGCGGATTCCTCCTACCGTCAGGATTTTGCCAAGGGACGGGACTGGAATTGCATCGCGGCGGTTGTGGACGAGCTTGTCGAACTGCAGCGCAAGGCGGAGCATACAGCTCATCCCGAAGATCCTGCCTGTCGCTACTGGACCAACTATTCCGGCCACGAGTGGACCTATTGGCGGCAGTATGTCAGCCTGGCGGTGGATGCGGCGGATCTGGAATTCGACCGGGTCTTCCGGCCGGAAGTGGTGAACCTGCTGGGGGAAATCCACGCGGCTTTCTTGCCCTACCTGGATCCGGACAAGACCGACGAACTCATGGGCATCGAAACTCCGGGCATGAATCGCTGAGTCCTGGCTCCGGCCCTGGATCCGTCCACGGAACGGGACGCATGGGGCGAGAGATGGCCCCGCCACGCGACAGATCCCTTGCGGGCTCCCGGAAACAACCGAAACCCTGTTTTTACAGACTAGACAAGACTAAACAAAATTTGTTAATGTGGCCTTAGGTTGTAAAGGAGGCCACTTCTTGGACCCCAGGGAGAATCCCTACGCCCCGGGAGCGGGGACGAAACCACCGGCCCTGGTGGGGCGCAACGCCCAGATCCAGGCGTTCGATGTGCTGCTCGGACGCCTGGAAAACGGCTATACGGAACAATCCATGATCATCACGGGTCTGCGCGGGGTCGGCAAGACGGTCCTGCTGGACGTGTTCCGGGAAAAGGCCGAGGAACGCCGTTGGGCGACCGTGGAGTGGGAGGTGGAGAAGCACACTCCCTTCGGATCGAAGATGTCCTCCCAGATCCGTCGCGCCCTCCTGCAGATCGCCCCCAAAGCCCGCTGGTCGGCGCGGATCCGCAAGGCGGCTTCCATCCTCAAGTCGTTTTCCATCACCTTCAATCCCGATGGAGCGGTGACGGTCGGCCTGGGTGTGGAGGCCCTTGAAGGAGTAGGAGACAGCGGGATCCTGGTGGAGGATCTGACGGAACTGCTGGTGGCGGTGGGGGAGGCCGCCCGGGATGAGGGCACGGGGGTCATCTTTCTCCTGGATGAGATCCAGTTCCTGCAGGTAGGGGAACTGGAGGCCCTGATCATCGCCCTCCACAAGTGCACGCGCAGATCGCTGCCCCTGACCCTGGTGGGAGCGGGCCTGCCGCATATCCCGCGTCTGGCGGGGGAGGCCAGATCCTACAGTGAGAGATTGTTCAGATTCACCAGGATAGGTCGGCTCGAGCCGGAGCCCGATGCCCGTGACGCCCTCGTGCTGCCGGCCCGGTCTCTCGGGGTGGAGTTCGAGCCGGGGGCCGTCGCCTTCGTCGTGGAGTACACCCAGGGATATCCCTATTTCCTGCAGGAGTACGGGAAGATACTCTGGGAGGAGGCCTCGGACAGTCCGATCACGGAAGAGGATGCTACCCAGGTGTTGCCCATGGTCGAGGCCGTGCTCGACGAGAGTTTCTTCCGTGTTCGTGTCGAACGCACCACGGAACTCGAACTGAAATATCTGTTCGCCATGGCCCAGCTGGGGCCTCAGCCGCATCGGGCCAGCGAGGTCGCCAAGCGAATCCGGCGTACGACGGAGCAGGCCGGTCCCATCAGGTCCCGGTTGATCGAGAAGGGCCTGCTCTATACGCCGGGACACGGCCTGGCGGCGTTCACCGTGCCCCAGTTCGACAGGTACATGCTCAGAAAACACGCCGGTCTCGCCCAGGAAATGGATCGATGCAGGGGGGAGCCATGAAAGGGAACGGAATCGACGCCTCGCGCCTGGGCCTGCTCGGCGGCCCCCTGGTCGCCGTCGCCCTGATGGTCTTCGGGAACCTGGATCCCGCCCACCCCACCGCCACGCCCATGGCCGCCATCGCCCTGTGGATGGCCATCTGGTGGCTGACCGAGGCCGCGCCGCTGGCCGTCACCGCCCTGCTGCCGGTGGTGCTGTATCCCCTGACGGGGGTGATGTCCGGCAAGGCCGTCGCCCCGGTCTACTTCAACTGGATCATCTTCCTGTTCCTGGGCGGCTTCATGGTGGCCCTGGCCATGCAGAAGTGGACCCTGCACCGGCGCATCGCCCTGCGCATCATCACGGCCATCGGCGGGGGGCCGCGGCGCATCGTGCTGGGGTTCATGCTGGCCACGGCGTTCCTGTCCATGTGGATCAGCAACACCGCCACGACCATGATGATGGCCCCGGTGGCCATGGCCGTGATCGCGCGCCTGGCCGACGACCTGGGTCCCCGGCGCGCGCGGCAGTTCGGCACCGCCCTGCTGCTGGGCGTGGCCTACAGCGCCTCGGTGGGCGGCCTGGCCACCCTGATCGGCACCCCGCCCAACCCCCTGCTGGTCAGCAACTTCGAGCTGATGTTCCCCGGGGCGCCGGAGATCTCGTTCGCCGGCTGGATGGTGCTGGGCCTGCCCATCGCCGTCGTGGCCCTGGCGGCCATGTGGCTGGAGCTGTCCCTGCTCTACCGGCTGGGCGCTCCCGACCTGGTCATCGATCACGACGTCCTGTACCGGGAACGCAGCGAGCTGGGCCCCATGTCCTACGAGGAGAAGGTGGTCCTGGTGGACTTCACCCTCATGGCCCTGCTGTGGCTGACGCGCAAGGGGCTGACCATCGGCACCCTGACGCTGCCCGGCTGGTCGCGGCTGCTGCACCACGGCGGCATGGTGGACGACGGCACCGTGGCCATGACCCTGGCGGTGATCCTGTTCCTGATCCCCAGCCGCAGCGAACCGGGCACACGCGTGATGGACTGGCACACGGCGCGCAAGCTGCCGTGGGGCATCGTGCTGCTGTTCGGCGGCGGGTTCGCCCTGGCCAAGGGCTTCGTGGAGACGGGCCTGTCGGTGTGGCTGGGGGCGCGCATGGTGGGCATGTCGGCCCTGCCGACACCCCTGCTGATCCTGGTCATCTGCCTGGTGATGATGCTGATCACCGAGTTGACCAGCAACACCGCCACCACCCAGATGGCCCTGCCGGTGCTGGCCAGCCTGGCCGTGGCCCTGCACCTGAATCCCCTGCTGCTGATGGTGCCGGCCACGCTGAGCGCCTCGTGCGCCTTCATGCTGCCGGTGGCCACGCCGCCCAACGCCATCATCTTCGGCACCGAGCAGGTGACCATCAGGGACATGGCGCGCACGGGCATCCTGCTGAACGTGTTCTGCGCCGGGCTGATCACCCTGGCCATCTACCTGCTGGGGCCGCACGCCTTCGGCATGGACCTGCACCAGGTTCCGGCCTGGGCGGCGCACCTGGCGGCGGGATAGAAGATTCTGCATAAATTGTCGGATGCAATCACCCTACGACCGGGAGTTCGAGATGACCCGTTACCTTGCCGCCACCGTCCTTTCCCTGCTGGTCTTCGCCGCCGGAGCCGCGGCGGCGGGATCGTCCCGACAGACTGTCACCTTCGCCTCCCTGGACGGCCTGGAGATCACCGCCGACCTGTACGCCCCCCATCCGGACAAGACCACGCCCTTCATCGTCCTGTTCCACCAGGCCGGCTGGAGCCGGGGCGAGTACGAGGAGATCGCGCCCTGGCTGAACGGGCTGGGTTTCAACTGCCTGGCCATCGACCAGCGCTCGGGCCACGAGGTCAACGACGTGCCCAACCTGACCGCCCGGCGGGCGGAGAAGGCCGGCAAGGGCACGACCTACCTGGATGCGCGCAAGGACATGGTGGCGGCCCTGAAGTACGCGCGCGCCCACCTGGCCCGCGGCCGGGTCATCGCCTGGGGCAGCTCCTACTCGGCGGGGCTGGTGCTGGAGATCGCCGGCTCGCAACCGGGTCTCATGGACGGCGTCCTGGCCTTTTCTCCCGGCGAGTACTTCGCCCGCTTCGGCCGCAACGGAGACTGGGTGGCCCGCTCGGCCCGCAAGATCACCGTGCCTGTGTTCATCACCTCGGCCCGCAGCGAGCGGGACAACTGGCAGCCCATCTACGATGCGATCAAAGGGCCCAAGGCCTCGTACGTTCCCAACACCAAGGGCAACCATGGCTCGCGGGCTCTTTGGAAGAAGTTCGATGACAGTCAGGGGTACCGGCAAGCGGTCTCCCATTTCCTGCAGAGATTCCTGACCCCGGACAAGGAGCGATGATGAGCGTGAAGAACCGCCTGGAGGCCGTCCTGGGTGACATCACGGCCATGGAGGTCGACGGCATCGTCAACGCCGCCAACGAGAGCTTGGCCGGGGGCGGTGGCGTGGACGGTGCCATCCACCGGGCGGCGGGGCCGGCCCTGCACGAGGCTTGCCGTGCCCTGGGCGGCTGTCCCACCGGCGAGGTCCGGCTGACGGCGGGGTTCGATCTGCCGGCGCGGTGCATCATCCATGCCGTGGGTCCGGTATGGCACGGGGGAGAGCGTGGCGAGGAGGAACTGCTGGCCTCGTGCTACCGGCAGGCCCTCTACACAGCCGCTGACGAGGGGCTGAAGACGGTGGCCTTCCCGGCCATCAGCTGCGGCGTCTACGGCTATCCCCGCGAACAGGCCGCGGTGGTGGCGGTGCGCACCGTGGCCGAGACCCTGGCCGAGTGCCCGGAGATTACGAAGGTCTATCTGGTGGCCTACGACCAGGAGATGTGCGAGATCTACGAGGCGCTGATCGACGAGCTGGAAGGCTGAGCCCCCGCTCAGCGGTCGGCCGGGCGGGTGAACAGCCACTTGCCTTCTTGCGGCGGCTCGCTCGACGCTTCCCAGCCGAGTTCCCCGAATCCAAGCAGATCCTCGGGCCGACGTGCGGCGTGGGTGATCAGCCAGCGGACCATGGCGCCGCGGGCCATCTTGGCGTGCACCGGCGCCGTCTTGAGAGTGCCGTCGGGCCGCGTCTCCTTGAACACCGGCGAGATCACCGCACCGCGCAGGTCCTTGACGTCCACGGCCTTGGCATACTCGCGGCTGGCCAGGTCAATGACCGGTTCGCCGTCCTTCATCTCGTCGTTCAGCGCTGTGGTCAGGCGCGGCTTCCAGAAAGCGGTCAGGTTGGCGGCGGTGGGCGGACGCCAACGCACGCCCATCTCCAGACGGTAGGCCTCGATGGCGTCCAGGGGGCGCAGCAGCCCGTACAGGGCCGAGATGATGCGCAGGTTGTTCTGGGCGCGGCGGCGCTGGGCGGCGGTCCACTCGCCGGCCCGCAGGTGCTTGTAGACCAGGCCGGTAAACGCCAGCACGGCGGGCAGACGCGGATTGTCGGCCTCGCCCCAGCGCGCCAGGCGAGTCCGGGCCACGGGCAGGGTGTTGCGCGTCAGATCGAACTCCTCGAGCAGGCGCTTTTCCGACAGGGGCTTGAGGGCGGCCATGAGGGCGGCGGCCCGACCGGTGAACCGCGGCTCGGTGGTCTTGAGGCGCGAGGCCGTACCGGTGTCCATGGTCTTGGTGGAGTTCAGCAGGATCTTCATGACGGGTTCCTCAGGATTCCTCAGGAAAGTTGCTCCAGTTCTTCCCAGCGGGCGTAAAGGCCGGGCAGCTCACCGTCGATCTCCTCGAGACGCTGCTTGAAGGCGGCCACCTTGTCCGGGGCGGTGCGGTACAGGTCGGGATCGGCCAGCCTGGCGTGCAGGTCGGACTGTTCGGCCTCCAGCTCCTCGATGCGACCCGGCAACGCCGCCAGCTCCTGCTTCTCCTTATAGCTCAGACGGCGGGGCTTGTCGGCGGCGGCGGGCCGGCGGGGTCGCTTCTCCTTGCGCGGCCGGTCCGGCGGCGAGGCTGCGGCCGCGGCCTGGGAGA
>CAYPVD010000027.1:0-20274 GCA_964414055.1 uncultured Fibrobacteraceae bacterium | reverse complement strand
ACGAAGCGGGCGATCAGGACGATGCCGATGATGATCAGTCCGGCCGCCAGTCCTCCGGGGCTGAACTTGATCACCAGCACCTCGATACCGATGAGCAGGAACAGCAGGGCGTTGAGGATCTCGTCGATCATCTCCCACACCTTCTCCACGTAGTCGGCCACGGTGTGGCTCATGGCGAAGGCCCGGCCGCGGTTGCCGATGAGAATGCCGGCGACCACCACGGCGATGGGCCCCGAGACAGCCAGCACGCCGGCCAGGCTGTACCCGCCCATGACCAGGGCCAGGGTGATCATCACTTCCACCTTGTAGTCGTCGATGCTCAGCATGAGGCGGTAGGCGATGTAGCCGCACACGAACCCCAGGATCACGCCCCCGCCGGCCTCCTGCAGGAAAAGGCGGCCCAGCATGGTCGCGTTGACGCCCTCGGATGCGTGGCCGGCCAGGGAATGATGTCCCGTCTGGGCGGCCCACAGGGCGGCCAGCCCTGAAAACACCACCACCGCCACTCCGTCGTTGAACAGGGATTCGCCGGCGATGTTGGCCTCCAGGTCCTTGGGAGCCTGCAGGGTCTTCAGGGTGCCCATGACCGCGATGGGATCGGTGGGGGAGATCAACGAGCCGAACACCAGGCAGGCCAGGAACGAGATCTCCAGGTGCAGCAGGCGGAAGACCAGCCAGCTCAGGTAACCCACGATGACCGTGGAGATCAGCAGGCCGATGGTGGCCAGGGTGCCGATGGTGAGCTTGCGCTTGATGAAGTACTCGATGTCCACGTGCATGGCCCCGGCGAAGAGCAGGAACGCCAGCATGCCGTGCATCAGGGCCCGGTTGAAATCGATGTCGTTCAGGAAGATGCGTGTCTGCCCCTCGATATCCAGATGGGGAAACAGGGCCGAGACGGCCATGATGCCCAGGGAGCTGGCCAGGCTGATGGCCAGCAGTCCCACCGACGGCTCGAGCTTCAGCCAGCGGTGGTTGATGTAGCCGAACACGGCGGCCATGGTCATCAGCAGGGAAATGATCTGGAACAGGGTCATGGAAAACCTCCGGTGAGGATTGTCCCTGACCGTTTGTTCGACGTCAACCAGTAGCCATGGGCGATGGTGGATGGATGGTATGGTTATTCTGCCATGGCCCGGGCGGCCTTTTCCAGCCGCGGCCTGCGGTAACCGCCCTCGATTCCCCGGGCCGACAGCATGACCTGCCAGACCTGGTTCTTGCGCGCCCGGAAGGATCCGGCGCAGGACAGCAGGTAATAGTTCCACAGGCGGCGGAACCGCTCGTCGTACTCCTGCTTCAGCTCGTCCCAGTGGGCGTTGAAGTTGGCGTGCCATTGCATGAGGGTCCGGTCGTAGTCGGGGCCGAAACAGTGCCAGTCCTCCAGGACGAAGAGCCCCTCGGCGGCGGTTGTGATGTACGCGGCCGACGGCAGCATGGAACCCGGGAAGATGTAGCGATCGATCCAGGCGTCGGTCCTGCGCACGGAGGTGTTGCCGCCGATGGTGTGCAGCAGGAACAGGCCGTCCCGGTGCAGCAGACGTTTGACGACCCGCATGAAGGTCCGGTAGTTGCGGTATCCCACGTGTTCGAACATGCCCAGGGAGTAGATGCGGTCGAAGGTGCCTTCCAGCTCACGGTAGTCCTGCAGGCGGATTTCCACGGGCAGGCCGGCGCATATCTCGCGGGCCAGCTCCACCTGGCGGTGCGAGACCGTGATCCCTACGACTTCCACGTTGTGCTTCTCGGCCATGTAGCGGGCGGCGCCGCCCCAGCCGCAGCCGATGTCCAGAACCCGCATGCCGGGAGCGAGCTGCAGCTTGCGCGCCACCAGTTCCAGCTTGTTCTCCTGGGCCTCATCCAGGTCGCGCGCCCCGGACCAGTACCCGCAACTGTAGATCATGCGCCTGTCCAGCATGTTCCGGTAGAGGTTGTTGCCCAGGTCGTAGTGGCGGCGGATGTGGGAACGCGTGCGGCCGATGCTCTGCATGTTCAGCAGGCGGGCCCGCAGGGCGGCCCACAGCCAGGTGCGGGAGCGGACCTTCGTGTCCAGGCGGGCGCGCAGCACCCGGGTGAAGAACTCGTCCAGATGGGGGCAGTCCCACCATCCGTCCATGTACGCCTCGCCCAGGGCCAGGGAACCTCCGGCCATGACCCGGGCGTAAAGGCGGTCGTCGTGGATGCGGATGTCCCAGGGTGCGGGGCCGTCGATGGTGATTCCGGCGGCGGTGAGCAGTTCGTTGACCTTGCGATAAAAAGGTTCGGCAGGCATGACTGACCTCCCTGGCGCTTCATATCTTCCAGAACGCACTGGATAGGAAAATGATACCACAGGAGGGGATTTCCGCCAAGATCAGGGGGCCGAGATCCGGGGGTCGAGCGAACCCTTGCCGTACGCCGTCGCCGGAGTATCTTCAGGAAACCGTGCGGATGTCCCTGTCCGCAGGCAGTACCTGGAATCCGCAAAGGAGTGCCGAGAACAATGACATATCTGATATTGGCCCTGGGTTTCCTGTTCGGGGCGGCCCTGCAATGGGGACGCTTGAACCGGTTCGATACCATCAGCGGCATGGCGACCCTTGAGGACTTCACCGTGGCCAAGGCCCTGATGGTGGCCATCGGGGCGGGCATGATCCTGCTGAACCTGGAGATCTTCCTGGGCGGAGCGGCCTATCACGTCAAACCGTTCCTGCTGGGCGGGGTGGCCCTGGGCGGAGTGATCTTCGGCATCGGCATGGCCATTCTGGGATACTGTCCCGGCACGCTGGCGGTGTCCCTGGGCGAGGGTTCTCTCGACGCCCTGTTCGGCATCCTGGGCGGGCTGCTGGGTGGGCTGGCCTACACCCTGGTGCAGCCGCAGCTCCAGGGGATCAGCGGACCGGATCTCGGAAAACTGTCCCTGCATTCGGCGCTGGGCGGTCAGCCGCCGGTGTTCTTCCTGGTGGTCGTCCTGCTGGGGGCGGTCCTGGTATGGGGAGCTTTCCGCCTGAACCGGTTGGAGGCCGCCGGCGGCAGGCGCTGGCTGTACGCCGGCCTGGGCCTGGCGGTGCTGGACGGGATCGTGTTCGCCACCTCGTTGACCGGCCGGCCCATCGGAGCCTCCACCAGCTACCCCTACCTGGCGGACAAGCTGACAGGCGCCACGGGCAACGCCTACTTCACCCGGATCACCGGTTCCGGCGGTTGGGAGCTGGTATTCCTGGCCGGGGCGGTTCTGGCGGGCTTGGTCATGTCCGTGGCCGGGGGAACTTTCCAACCGACACTGATCCATGACCGCTGGCGGCGCTACCACGGTTCGGCGGCGGGCAAGCGCATGGGCTACGCCCTGCTGGGCGGGTTCGTCATGCTCTTCGGCGCCCGCATGGCCGGCGGTTGCACCAGCGGCCACATCCTGTCCGGGGGGATGCAGTTGGCCGTCAGCAGCTGGGTGTTCGCGGTGTTCGTGTTCGCGGGCCTGCTGGTCACCGGGAAGCTGTTCTACCGCCGCTGAGCGGCCGGCGGCGGCGACGGATCAGCCACCAGGCGATGGTGCCGGTGAACGCAAGCGACCAGATCGGCAATCCCGACAGGTACACCGACAGGTATTCCGCATCATCGGCCGCCGGGACCAGGATGATGTCCTCGTTCATGTCCTCGGGCGAGTAGCCCCGGTACAGCTTGGTCAGGAAGTCTCCTTCCCGGAGTTCCGCTCCCAGCCGGGGGTACACGCGCCTGATGACGTCCAGTTCCCCCTGGGTGATGCGGTTGGCGTAATAAGTCCGTGCGCCCGTGAATTCCAGACGATGGTCGGCGGCCACGTAGATGTTCACCATGTTGTTCAGATAGGTGCTGAGGCTGGAGATCCGCAGGGGGTAGACGATCGCAGGGGACGTGAAGACGAAGCGCACCGGCTGGATGACGGGGTAGCCGTATTCCGGAGGGGTGAGGGATTTTACAGGCGGTGCGGATGGCGGCAGGATATCGGCCAGGGCCGCCGAATCGATGGTCATGGTCACGAAGTACCAGCCATCGTCGACATAGTCCTGCAGCAGGGGTTCGAAGACGTCCCGGTTGTCGTCATGCAGGAAGCCCCAGACGGTCAGGGAGTCGGTCAGCGCTCCGGCGTCGTCCGCACCCAGGGTCATGGTCCGGTAGATGCCCACCAGCTTTTGGTCGATGACTTCCACCCCGCCTCCTTCTCCTGTGTCGAGGTAGTTGATTCCGTGATCCTCGCAACCCCAGAAGGAGTCCCGCGAGCGGTAAACGGGGCGGGTCAGCGAGTATAGCTGCTGGAATAGCTCCGGATCGTCCTCGGTCACCTCCGGCAGGGAGGGAATCGGCACCACCCAGGCGAAATCGTTGACGTGATCCAGGTGGAATCCCGGCATGATGCTGAGGGTTTCGGTTGCCGAGGCCGAGTCGTAGCGGATGAAGGCGGTCTGGGCCGGTTCGTAGAGGTAGTGGCCGGGGTAGGAGAGGAAACCCCCGTCGGCCAACGCCTGGCCTGCTCCCGTGATGCCCAGCAGGATCATGAGCGCCAGGGACAGGATCAGAGGGTACCTGGTCCCTGTCCAGACGAGTGTTGCGGTACGTCGCAAGAGGGGCCTCCTCAGATCCGGGTGGAGAAGTACAGGCGGCAGACGTAACCGGAGAGGTTCATCTCGCGTTTGGTGTCGCCGCGGTTGGGCCCGCTGTTGCCGGTCGCGCCCAGCTCCAGGCCCAGGGCGCGCTTCCGGTCCGCCGAACGCCACTGGGGACCGATGGTGGCGCCTACGCCGTTGGTCCAGCCGGACACGCGGGAAGAGTCATCCGGAGAGAAGGGGCTCGGACTGGGTAGGGTTTCCCGGCTCCAGACGGCCTCGACCAGGATGTTCCCCTGCAGATGCCACCGCCGCCCGGACAGCAGGTCGAAACGGATACCGGCCTGGATGGGCACGACACGCAGCTCGGCCTCGTGGCCGCCGGTGAAGGAGGGGCGGTCGAAGTAGGGGTCGCCGTCCGACCAGCCGTAACCGGCACCCAGGAAAAGGCGCACGGCACGGGGGGAGTGGCTCGCCAGGAAGGAAAAGCGGGCCTGGAACAGGGGCAGGCTGTCGTAAACGCCGGCAGTGACATCCTCGGAAAAGAACCGCCGACCGCATACCAGGTCGATTTCCGGTTCCAGCCATCCCGGATCGAACTTGCCGGCGGGATCCTCGTCGGCCGAGTCACCGACTTCATGCATGGCCACGGCCGGGGTCATGAGGAACCAGGGCGGGAACATGATCAGCAGCACGACGACAGCCCTCAGGAGACGATCCATCGGCGGTGTCTTGTGATCATGGGCAGACGGCATGCGAAAACCTCCCGGTGCGTGCGACTACGATCGGTACCCGTACCTACGGAGGGCAGAAGATTGCCGGGTCGATCGTGGTGTCGCATTCGTTACCAAGAGGTCATGGAAAGAACGTACCGAAGTTCACGGCCCAGGTCAAGAGGGCTTGTGCTCCGACCTGGACTCGGATAGAGGCACGAAGCCCGGGCAAGGGATCATTTCAGCAACGTCAGTTTGAGCAATCGCGAACCGGTCGCGGATCGGACACGGCAGAAGTAGACGCCGGCCGCTACGGAACGCCCCGCATCATCGCGACCGCGCCAGGTGACCTGTCCGGGGCCGTTCGGGACCTGGCCGCGGTGCAGGGTGCGCACCAGGCGACCGCGGGCGTCATGAATCCGTACCTCGAGATCTTCCGACTGCGGCAGGTTCCAGCGGATCACGACTGCCGGATTGAAGGGGTTGGGCGCGGCGGAGGCGGTCAAGGCTGAAGGGACCGGAGCACCGCTGGCCGTGGACGGGGCCAACTGCAGCCGGACGTTGTCGAGATAGGGAGCGGGTGAATCCATGGCCCCCCAGCACAGAGTTCCGAATTGGGCGGCCTGCAGCTTGATGCGCACGAATCGGCTGTCGGCGGGAACCTTGTCCCGGTCGATGGGGAATTCCCAGCGCCGGTACACGGGGCCCGCATCGTAATAGACGAAATCAGCCCAGGTTTCGACCCAACCGGATTCACCGAGAGGATCGCTGGTGGCGTCCATGGCCCAGCGCAAACCCACGGGGTAGCACTCGGCGGGATCGTGGTAAACGTCCAGGGCCAGGATCGGGATTCCCGTCCAGTCTTCGGGCATGGCGATCGGAGGCGACAGGATGGAACTTCGGAGCGCCTTCGGGCCGGTGTAGATGGACAGGCTGTCGGGGCCGTAGCACTTGACCCAGCAGTAGGAGGGATCAAGCCAGGGCACGATGACCCCGTCGTTGATGAAGGCCCACTGCGGCGAGGCGTTGTCCCGCTCGGGATCCATGTCGTCGAGGCCGGTCCAGAGCTGGGCGAAATTGCCGGCACCCAGTTCGGGGATGAAGAGCGGCTCCCAATAGGAAGGATCGCCCGGTTCGCACGACTCGATCCGGTCGGGATAAGGCGGCATATCCGGCTGGCTGATGGCCAGGGAAAGATTATCGGCCTGGACAGCGCCCACCGTAGGCCAGTTGCAATCCTCGTCGGACCAGCCGGTGTCCGTCTGCACACGCAGGCGGGCCTGAACTTCATCGCCGTCTTCACCCACGAAATCGCCCGGCTGCAGGGTGTGGCTCACGTTCAGGTCATAGGACGTATGTTTCCCATCCAGGGTGAGCAGCTGAATCGGTCCGGCCGCGGTCATGATCTCCACATACAGGAAATCGTAACCCGGCTCGAGGTCGACGTTCAGGATCCCGGTCAGAACGACGACGGCTTCGCGGGTGGGATCGATGATACAGGTGGTGCCCAGGGCTTCGTTCCAGTTGTTGCCGTATCCCCAGGCGGAATCCCCGGGAGAGCAGGCAGGCAGATCCGTCCCGCACCACCAGGCGTGGTTGTCCGGGACCCCGGGGTCCAGGTTGGCGGCGTTGAGGGTGGACACGAGCCAGTTCTCCGACGTCACGGCCGAATCGTCGAGGCCCATCCATCCCTGGGGGTCAGGTTGACCCTCTGCGGTCTGGAACTTGCCTTCGAGGGTGCCGGGTCCGCCGTAAATATCCAGCGTATCGGGCGATGTGGTCTGGGCGATTGCACAGGAGGCCATCAACAGCACCGCCAGGGTCGACGGCATCACGATTCTCCACCTGGATATGGTACTCATGACGCTCCTTGGCCCAGGTTATCCTTTTTTAAATTTCATCTTGCAACTCATCATACGATATTGAAAAGAGTATTGTCAAATAGTCACAGACAGAGATGGCGATGTATCCAATCCCAGGCATTCGCCGGATTTACCGCACGGGTGGATTGACAGCCCGGGCTGCGGGGGATTATCTTCTGCGTACCGTTAGGGGTGGCCGCCTCCGGTGAGAGGCTGCCTGAGAGAAACCCTTGGAACCTGAACCGGATCATGCCGGCGTAGGGAAACGGGCCGGACTCGGCGCCTGACGGAGGCGCCGTTTTTTTTGCCTCCCGTTTTCTTCGCCTGGCCGACCTTGCGAGGTGTGCCATGCGAGTCCTGATCATTGTTCTGCTGTGTATGTGCTGGATCGGTGTCGCCGGTCCTGCGTCCGCAGTGGTGGCCCCGGCGGACACCACCGTGACCGTGGACGAGGGCGTGGTGGTCACGGCCAGCCGCTACGACGCCGCCAACCGCATCAACCTGACCAACATCACCAACCGGGAACTGCAGTTCCGCGAGCCTGACCAGGGGCTGCCCCTGCTGTTGCAGTCGTCGCCGGGGGTGTTCGCGTACAGCGACGCCGGCAGCGGTCTCGGCTACACCTACCTGCGCATGCGGGGGTTCGACCAGAGGCGCATCGGGGTCCTTTTCAACGGGATCCCCTTCAACGATCCCGAGGATCATCAGGTGTGGTGGGTGGACCTTCAGGATCTGGCGGCCGGCATTCAGGATATCCAGGTGCAACGCGGGGTCACAAACTCCATCGGCGGCATGACGGCCATCGGGGGGACCGTGAACATCCTCTCGAGCGAGCTGGCCGACCGGCCGGCCGGCATGTTCTCGCTGGATACCGGCAGCTACGGTTACGCGCGCCAGATGATTAACTACCAGACGGGGGAACTGGGCGGCGGTCTGCGCTCCCTGGTGCGCCTGTCGCGGCAGGAGAGCGACGGATACCGGGACCGCAGCGGCTACGAGGGCTGGGCGGTGTTCTGGAGCGGGCAGTACGACACCGACCACACGACCACCAGGGTCAACATCTACACGGGCAAGGAGCTGACCCATCACGCGTGGGACGCGGTTCCGCAGTCGATCCTCGCGCACGACCGCACCGCGAACATGGAAACGTACCGCAACGCCGTAGACGATTTCCGCCAGCCCCACTACGAACTGCACAACACGGTCTATCTCGGCGACCGCCTGACCCTGACCAACCGCTTCTACTACATCCACGGTCTCGGTTTCTACGAGAACTACAAGACAGGCCAGAACGCCCATGACTACGCCCTGGACAGGTACCTGGGCCTGGCCGAGGACGACGAGCTGGACCTGATCCGCCGCAAGTGGGTGCGCAAGAACCACGGCGGCTGGGTGCCGTCGTTGCGCTGGGACCAGGGCCGCGGCCGCCTGCTGATCGGCGGCGACTGGTACACCTTCCACTCCGACCACTGGGGCGAGGTGATCTGGGCGGACGGTTTCACACCCGCCGATTTCACGACCCCGCTGAAGTACCACAAGTACACCGGGGACAAGGATGCGTGGTCGATCTACGTGAACCAGCGCTACGAGATCGCCGCGGGGTTGACCGCCACGGCGGATGTCCACTTCCAGCACAAGCGGTACGATTTCCTGCAGGACGAGGTGGGGAACTTCACGGGCGATCTGCGCAACGCCTACACCGTGGACTACGATTTCTTCAACCCCAAGGGTTCGCTGACCTGGCAGGTTCCCGGCCGCCTCCTGGGGGGAGGTCTGCAGACCTGGGCCGGCGTGGGGCGCAACCACCGCGAGCCGACCGACGGCGAGCTGTTCGACACCTGGCAGGGCGGGGACGACCTGGGTGTGACGCCCCTGTTCCGGCGCAGCCGCGCGGTCGCCGGCCCGGACGGCGGGACGGCCTACGTCCAGTGGTCCGATCCGTACGTGCAGGCCGAGGAGGTCACCGACTACGAGCTGGGTCTCGGTTGGCGGGGGCCTCGGTTGAGCTTCACCCTCGGGGGCTACGTCATGGACTTCAGGCACGAGATCGTGCCCTTCGGCGGCGTGAACGACGACGGCAGCAGCATCCGGGGCAACGCGGGCAAGACCTGGCACCGGGGAATCGAGCTGGGAGCGCGGGCGCGGATCGTGCCGGGACACGACCTGGCGCTGGCGGCCTCGCGGAGCTGGGACGAGTTCGACGAGTTCGTCTTCCACGACTGGGACGGCACCGAGTACGACTACAGCGGCAACCCCATCGCCCTGTTCCCCTCGCACCTGCTCATGGTCGCCTGGGACGCGGACTGGTCCGCGGGGGTGCGCACCCGTGTGCGCGTGCGCAACACCGGTCGCCAGCATCTGGACAACTCGGGGCTCGCGGAGCGGACCATCGATCCGTGGACCACCGTGGACCTTTCGCTGTGGCTCAGGCCCGGTCCGCTGGGTGTGCCGGGGCTGGACGGGGCCACGGTCTTCGTGCATCTTAGGAACCTGCTGGACACCGAATACGAGACTTGGGGATACTGGTACCAGGAGAACTACCTTACCCCCGCTGCCGGGCGCAACTTCGCCCTGGGAATGGATTACCGTTTCTGATGACGCCTTTTCCCTATGACCGCGGCGGGGCCGAGAACCTCGTCTTTCCCAAGCTGGGCCGCAGGGCCGTGGTGCTGTGCAGCGGCCCGCCGCCGCAGCCCTACCTGTTGCACTACTGGCTGAGCGGGGCCGACCTGTTCGTCTGCACCGACGCGGCCGGACATCCCTACGACGAGCTGCCCCGCCTGCCCGATGTGGTGATAGGGGATTTCGATTCCCTGGCCGGGCGTCTGCTGGACGGCAAGCTGGGTCCGCGATACCTGCAGGTCGTGGACCAGTACACCACCGACAGCGAGAAGGCCCTCCTGTTCCTGGTGGACCAGGGCTTCGAGGAGGTCGTCATGCTGGGGGCCGCGGGCTGGCGGCTGGATCATACCCTGTTCAACTGCGGCCTGCTGGAACGCTTCGGCGACCGGCTGCGCATCTGCCTGGCGGGCGAGGTCACCGATTCGATACGCGTGGGGCCCGGCGAGCACCATTCATGGGCCCTGCCCGAGGGGATGTCCTTTAGCGTCCTGCCGCTCTCGGGCACGGTGACCGGGGTGACCATCGAGGGCGCCGAGTATCCCTTGCTGGGCGAGACGCTCAGCCCCGGGGGGCCGGCGACCATCAGCAACAGCATCGCCATGTCGCCCCTGCTGCTGACCGTCGGCGAGGGGTCGCTGCTGGTCTCGTTCTTCCGCCAGCTGCCGGCCGAGTACTCCGAAGACCCCTTCGACAGGCCGTAGCCGCCATGACCTGGCTGGCCACGGGCATCTACGCGGCGTTCCTGCTGCTGATGGTGTTCCGCCTGACCGGGCGCAAGGCCGGGGACGCGGCCGACTACATCGTGGCCGGCCGCCGCCTGACCCTGCCCGCGTTCACCGCCTCCCTGGTAACCACCTGGTACGGCGGGATCCTCGGGGTGGGGGAGTACACCTGGCGCTACGGCGTGAGCAACTGGTTGGTGTTCGGGGTTCCCTACTACCTGTACGCCCTCGTTTTCGCCCTGGTCCTGGCTCGCCGCGCCCGCCGCAGCGAGGTCTTGACCATTCCCGACCTGCTGGAGCGCCGTTACGGTCGTCCGGCGGCCCTTGTGGGCGCCGGGACCCTGTTCGTCATGACCGCTCCGGCGGCCTACGTCCTGATGCTGGGTGTGATGATCGGGTTCGTCACCGGCTGGCCCCTGTGGATCGGCGTGGTGCTGGGCACCGCCCTGTCGGTGGGCTACGTGTTTCGCGGCGGCCTGCGCGCGGTGGTGGCCACGGACATGGTCCAGTTCGTCCTGATGTTCCTGGCGTTCCTGGTCCTGGTGCCGGTGTGCGTCGTACGCTGGGGCGGGTGGTCGTTCCTGCAGGCCAACCTGCCGGCGGGCCATCTGACCTGGGACGGGGGCCTGGGTTTCCAGGCCGTGGCCGTGTGGTACTTCATCGCCATGAGCACCCTGGTGGACCCGGCCTTCTACCAGCGCTGCTACGCCGCCGGTAGCGAACAGACCGCCCGGCGGGGCATCGGCGCGGCCATCGTCCTGTGGGTGATCTTCGATTTCCTGACCACCACCGCCGGTCTGTACGCCAGGGCCCTGTTGCCGGACCTGGCCGATCCTGTGCAGGCCTTTCCCGCCCTGAGCCGCCTGGCCCTGCCCCCCTACCTGCAGGCGGTGTTCGTGGTGGGCCTGCTGGCCACCATCATGTCCACCATCGACAGCTACGCCTTCATCGGGGCGGTAACCCTGGGCCGGGACGTCATCGGCCGGTGGCGGGGCCTGGTCGCCGACGAGACCCTGCCCCTGATGCGGTTGGCCCTGGTGGGGACCGCGGTGGTCTCGATCACCCTGGCCCTGCTGTCGGGATCGGTCGTGGCGCTGTGGAAGGCCCTGGGCTCGGTGGGCACGCCGGTGCTGCTGTTGCCCCTGGCCTTGGCCCATTCCCGGTGGCGGGTGTCCGGCCGCCGGGTGCTGGTCGGCATGATCGGCAGCGGGACCGTGTCCCTGGCCTGGATGCTGCTGGGCGGCGGCGGGCCGTGGATGGGTGTCGAGGCGATCTTTCCTGGTCTTGCGGTCTCGGCGGTGGTCTGTCTGCCCGGAGTTTTTCCGCGGCGACGCTTCCGCCGTGGCTAGAACCGGTCGTCCCGGGGTTCCTCGCCGAAGATGCGATGGAGGGTGTCGAGGGCCTGCTGGCGTTCCTCGGCGGTCCGGGCCTGCTTCAGGGTGGATACCGAGCGGCCCAGGACCTTCTTGATGAACTGCTGCAGGCTCCTGTCCACGGCCGCCGCCACCTCGGGCGACTCCTTCTTGGCCACGAACCCCACCTGCTTGTCCTTCAGATCTTCCAGGTAGGCGCGGAATTCGGCCACGGTGGGGCGCATGTCCACGTCGGCCATCCACTGGTGGAACTCCGCCAGCTCCTGCTTGATGATGCGCTCGGCATGGGGAACCTGCTGCCGTCGCGAGTCCAGATTGCCCTTGATGATCTCGTTGAGATCCTCCAGGCCGAACAGGTATACGCCCTTGATGCCGGCCACGTCGGGGTGGACGTCCCGCGGCACGGCGATGTCCAGCAGGAACAGCGGGCGGCCCTTGCGGCCGGCGACGGCCTGCTCGACCATTTCCGGCAGGATCACCGGTTCGGTGGCGCCGGTGGTCGAGAGGATGACGTCGGCCTCGGCCACGGCCTCGGCGAGATCCTCCCAGGGGCGGGGAGCGACCAGGCCGCATTTCTCGGGGGAATCCGCGGGCACCTGGGGCAGATCGCGCGCCTCGCCCAGCTTGCCGCGGCGTTTCTCCTCGCGCAGGGTGTCGGCCAGATCCCGGGCGCGTTCGGGGCTGCGGTTGACCACCAGCAGGTGGCCGATGTCCTGTTGCAGGAAATGGCGCGCGGCCAGGGCGCCGGTCTCGCCTGCGCCCACCAGCAGCGCCGTGTGGCTGCACAGGTTGGTGAAGAACTTGCGGGCCAACTCCACCGCGGCGAACGCCACGCTGACCGCCCCCTTGCTGATGTGGGTCTCGGTGCGTACCCGCTTGCCGGTGCGGAAGGCGCCCTGGAAGGCCCGCAGCAGGATGGGACCCGGCTCCTGGTGCCGGCGCGCCAGGCGGTAGGCATTCTTGAGCTGGCCGCTGATCTGGGGCTCGCCAAGCATCATGCTCTCCAGCGCCGAGGCCACGCGGAACAGGTGTCTGACGGCGTCCAGGTCGTCCAGGGCCAAGGCGTGTTCCGAGAAGAAGACCTCGGTTTCCGCTCCGGCGGCCTCCAGGGCGGCGCGCAGCAATGTCGTCGGATCGGTGTCCTCTTCCACTTCCAGGTAGATCTCGGTGCGGTTGCACGTCGAGACGGGGATGACCGCCACACCTCCGGGTTGGGCGGCCACCGCCTGCATCAGGGCCACGGCCTGGTGTTCGTCCAGGTGGGCGCGCTCCCGCACCTCGGTGGGCGCCAGGCGGTGGTTGACCGTGCGGGCGTGCAGGATCGTCGGCCCGCTCATGATCCCCACCCCCCGGAATGTCCTTCTGGGTCGGGGATGGTGGCCTGAGGCCGGGGCGCCCGGGGATCGATGACCTCACTGGCCGTGCGGAACTTGTGGAAGGTGGGGAAGAAGTGATGCGCCAGGCCCGTGGCGCCCAGGACCGCCAGGAAGGCGAATACGGCCAGCAGGTTCATGCGCCGTCCCCGCCAGCCCAGGAACCTGTAGCCCGCCAGGCCTCCGGCGTAACCCAGGAAGATAACCCAGGTCATCAGGATCTTGGGATCCCAGGGAGTGAGCATGGAGGCCAGCGCGGGCTGGGCGTCGCGCAGGTGGTACATCCACAGATGCCCCAGGGCCAGCGCCACGAAGAGCAGGGGCAGGGCCAGCTTGATGGCCCCGATGCTCATGCGTTCGAGAACCTCCAGCGACGGCAGTCGGCGGAACAGCAGGCCGAAACTGCGCCGTTCGAGTTGCCGGGCCAGGATCAGGTACAGGACCGCGTACAGGAAGCTCAGGCTCAGGGCGGTGTAGGCCAGGATGGCAAGTCCGGCGTGGGCGGCGAAACCCGGCTGCTGCAGCAGGGGATTGTTGCTGATCTTGGTATGGCAGAAGCTGCTGGCCAGGAACTGCAGCAGGAAAGCCGTGCCCACCACGATGAAACCGGTGTTCTTGGCCCTGATGCTCTGTTCGATGACCAGGTACGTGACCATGAGGGCCAGGGCGAGGGAGGAGAAGAACTCCAGGGGCGATTCCAGGGGCAGGCGCTCCAGATAGGCGGTCTGGGTCACCAGGGCCAGGGTGTGGACGATCACCGTGACCACGGCCATCTGGGTGCAGCGCACCCGGGCGGTGGGATGGTCGGTGAAGAACAGCCACAGGTACATGCCGAGGGTGGCCAGGTAGAGCAGGGGCAGCATGATCCTCAGAACCGTTACGGCGGCCAGCATCAGCGGTCCTCCTTGGTGGCGGTCACGACGGGCGCGGCCTTTTCGCGACCTGAAATCAGGTCCGAGACCACCCTGTCGGCCAGGGACTCGGCCTCCTTGCAGCAGGAATTGACGGCGATGCCCCGGTAGGAACTTCCGGTCAGGTACAGCCCCGGCCAGCGGGCGCAGGCGTGGTCCAGGGCCTTGAGACGCGCCGGGTGGCCCTGCACGTACTGGGCGATGGCGCGTCGGTGCCGGATGACCCGGACCATGGCCGGAGGCCCCTGCAACCCCAGCAAGGGGCGCATCTCCGCCAGGGCGAGGTTCACCAGCCCTTCGTCGTCCAGGTCCATGACGCCGGGGCCGGTGGCGCCGCCTGCCATGCAGCGGATCAGGGCCATGCCGTCGGGGGCGCGGCCGGAGAAGATGCTGCTGGTCCACAGGGCCCCCAGCAGATCCCGCTTCTCGCGCGAGGGAATCAGCAGCCCGAAACCCTGCAGGTCGTGGCGGACCCGCTCCTGCGCGAAACCCAGGGCGATGACGGCCATGGGAGCGAAGGGGATTTCCGCCAGCAGATCCCCCAGTTGGGGATCCAGGGTTCGGAGCTGTTCGGTCGCAGCGTGGGCCGGAGCGGCATTGATGACCGCATCATAGGGGCCCGGCGCGAATCCGGTGCCGCGGACGAACCAGGATCCCTCGTGATGCTCCACGTTGCCGATGTCCGCCCCGCACATCACGCGGCAGCGGGGATCCTGCTCCAGCCTGGTCACGGCCGCCGAAACCAGGGTCTGCATACCGCCGGTGAAGGACGTCAACACGCCGCTGGGGCCCGCATCGGTCTTGTTCTTGCGCTTGCGGGCCAGGGCGATCATGGCCCGGAACAGGCCGCCGTAGTCCCGTTCGAGTTCCACCATGCGGGGGAATGCGGCGGCCAGGCTCAGCTGCCGGGCGTCGCCCCCGAAGATCCCCTTGACCATGGGATCGAGCATGACCTCGGCGAACTCCCGGCCCAGGCGGCGGCAACCGAACTCGTAGATCGTCTCGTCGGTGGCGGGCCTGTCGGCGGCCTGGCCGAGGTCCTTGCGCCGGGGGATGAACAGCTCGCCGACCATGCGCAGCTTGGCGCCCGCCGGCAGCAGGGCCGAGGTGATGAAGGCGCCCGGGGAGGTGGGGATTTCCACCATCCGGCCGTTGATCAGCAGGAACCGATGGCGGGTCACGTCGCTGCTGCGCTGCAGCCGGTCGGTGACGCCCAGGCGCTCGACAAGCCGCAGGGTGGCCGGCTCGTTGTCCAGGAAGCCGTTGGGGCCCCATTCGAGCTGCCATCCACCCTCCTGTCTGAGGGTGCGCAGGTTGCCGCCGGGAGCGCTGTCCTTCTCCAGGATCGTCACCTTGAGGTCCAGACCCCGGCGTTCGGCCTCGTCCAGCAGGTCGACGGCCGTGGCCAGACCGGCTATGCCGCCGGCGATGATCGCTACGCGCTTCTCAGGCAAGATGGGGCACCTCCGCGCCGAAGGCCTGGTCGGCGAGCATGGCCGCCATGGCCTTGAGCCAGTCGTCGTTCAGGTTCAGGGCTTCTCCCCGGTGGAATTCGGTCATGCCCAGCCGGGACGCCTCTTCCTTGAGCTCCAGATCCAGTTCGACGAGGGTCTCGATATGTTCGCAGGTGAAGCTCACTGGCTGGATCATCAGCCGCCGTCGGCCCGCCGCAGCCAGGTGTCGCACCCGGTCGGTGATCTCCGGCCCCAGCCATTTGACGGGTCCCACCCGGCTCTGGAAGGCGGGCGCCGGGTCGGCCAACCCTGCGACCCCGCGCGCCCAGTCGCTGAACCCGGCCTCGGCCACCGCTCCGTTCACGAGCCTGTTCACGGCGGCCACGGTGGCCAGGGTGTGGGTCTGGTAGGGATCTCCCTGGTCGATGAAGGTCTGGGGCAGGGAGTGGGCGACGTAGACCAGGGCGCACTCGGCTGCGGGAACGCCCGCTTCGGCCCACCGGATCAGCTGCCGGGCGGGCGGTTCGGCCAGGGCATGCAGGAACCCCGGCAGCAGCCCCCATCCCGTCACCGCGTGCAGGGGCGCTTCCGGCATGGCGTGCCTGAGGGCCTCGACCAGGAAGGCCAGGGTGCTGCCGCTGGTGGGCGAGGAGTACTGCGGGTACATGGGCACCAGCAGGAACTGGCGAGCGCCCCGCTCCCTGAGCTGGGCGACCGTCTGCGCGGGGAAAGGCCGCCAGTAGCGCATGGCGACGCCCGGTTCGGCCACCAGGCCGAAGGGTTTCAGATGGCGGGCCAGGGTCAAGGCCTGCATGCGGGTGGTCTCCATCTGGGGCGAGAGGCAGCGGTCGTCGATCAGCCGGTAGCGCCTGCGCACCGCGGGGGCCCGCAGGGTGCTGACGGCCCAGCCGAGGGCCGGGGCGAGGACGCGGGGGACGGGAAAGATCAAAGGATCCCGGAACAGGTTGCGCAGGAAAGGCCTGACGGCCCCCGGTTCGTCGGGGCCGCCCATGCCGCACAGGACCAACCCGGTCTTCACCGTCGGGTCGAGTCGATCCTGCGGGAATGCATCCTCGCGGATGATGGTCATGGGTCCTCCTAGACCGTCTTCGAGAAGATCGGCCGGTCCTTTCCCTTGTCCAGGTAGGCGTCCATGATCATGGCCACGTTGCGCACGAAGTAGCGCCCCTTGGGCGTGATGCGCAGGCCGGTGTCGTCCACCTCGGCCAGACCGTCGGCGACCAGGGGCGGCAGGGCTGCCAGGCTCTCCTCGAGCAGCTCGTCGGCCGGCGCTCCGAATTCATTTTCGGTCAGGGACCAGGGCAGCTCCAGGTTGCACATCAGGTTCAGGATGACCAGCCGCCGCAGCTTGTCGTCCGCGCTCAGGACGTGACCCTTGACGATGGGCAGCCGGCCCTGGTCCACGGCTTCGGACCAGCCCTTGAGCCCTGGATCGTTCTGGGCGAAGCGGTCGCACACGTCCCCGATGCCGCTCATGCCGAAGGCCAGCATGTGCGGGGCGGGCCTGGTGGCGTAGCCCATGAAGTTGCGGTGCAGGGCGCGGTTCTCCAGGGCCACCGAGAGCTCGTCGTTCTTCCTGGCGAAGTGGTCGATGCCGATCCAGCTGTAGTCCGCGGCGGTGAAGCGATCCACCGTCAGCTGGAAGAGCCGGAACTTCTCGTAGCCCCGCAGCATCAGCGTGGTGTCCACCTTCTCCTGCTCGGGCCGGACCCAGGGCACATGGGCGTAGCTGAAGCAGGCCACGCGATCCGGGGCCAGGCCGATGATCTCGTCCAGGGTGGCGGCGAACGACTCGGCCGTCTGGCCGGGCAGACCGTACACCAGGTCGATGTTCACGCCGTCGAAGCCCGCCGCGCGGCAGCCGTGATAGACGCGCAGGGTCTTCTCGCGGGATTGCAGGCGCCCGATGGCTTCCTGGACCCGCGGTTCGAAGTCCTGCACGCCCAGGCTGATGCGGTTGAAGCCCAGCTCGCGCAGGTAGGCCGCCTGCTCGGGCGAGGCGATGCGCGGGTCGATCTCCAGGGAGATCTCCGCGTCGGCCGCCACGTCGAAGACGTCGCGGAAGAGCTCCAGAGCGCGCTTGAGCTGGGGATTCTTCAGGTAGTTGGGGGTGCCGCCCCCCCAGTGCAGCTGCACCACCTTGCGCCCGGTGCCGATGATCTCCGTCACCAGGGCGATCTCCTTCTCCACCAGATCCAGGTAGCGGTCCACCGCGTCCTTGTCCCGGGTGATCAGGGCGTTGCAGCCGCAGTAGTGGCAGTGCTTGGCGCAGAACGGCAGGTGCAGGTACAGGGCCAGCTCGTCGTCGGGGCGGTCGGCCAGCTCCTGCAGCGCGCGGCGGTACTGGTCCTCGCCGAAGGGCTCGGTCCAGGCCGGCACCGTGGGGTAGCTGGTGTAGCGCGGCCCGGGCCGGTTGTATTTCTCGACGAACTCCGGAGGGATGTGCAGGCCCATGATCTCTATTCCTTTGCGAAACCCTGGACGGTGTCGACCAGGGTCTGGACGGCTTCCAGCGAGGTCTGCGGCAGGATGCCGTGCCCCAGGTTGAACACGTGGCCGGGAGCGGACGCTCCCTGGAGGCATATCTCCCGGGTCCGCGTCCGGATCTGCTCCGTGCTGCCGTACAGGCACAGGGGATCCAGGTTGCCCTGGACGGCCTTGCCCGGCAGCTCGGCGATGGCCCGCGACAGGTCCTGGGTCCAGTCGATGCCGCAGCATTCGACGTCCAGGTCCCGCAGCAGGTGGTTGTAGGGAGCGCTGCCCTTGAGGAAGTAGATGCGCGGGACGCCCGTGTCCTTCAGCCCGTCCATGATGCGGCGCACAACCGGCAGCACCATCTCGGCGTAGTCCCGCGGGTGCAGGATGCCGCCCCAGGTGTCGAACAGCTGCACGGCGTCCACGCCCGCGTCCACCTGCATGAGCAGGTAGTCGAGGATCTGGTCGCCGAGCTTGTCCAGCAGTTCCCGCAGCAGTTCGGGCCGGCTGTAGAGCATGGCCTTGAGGTGCTCGTAGTTCTTCGAGCCTCCGCCCTCGATCAGGTAGGTGGCCAGGGTGAACGGCGAGCCGGCGAAGCCGATCAGCGGGGTCTTGTCGCCCAGCTCCTTCTTCATCAGCTCGATGGCCTCGGCCACGAAGCCCACGCCCTCCCGGGAGGGGTAGGTCTTCAGGGCGGCGATGTCCTTCTCGTCCCGGATGGGCTGCGAAAGCTTGGGGCCGCCGTTTCCGAACTCGAAGCCCGCGCCCATGGGGGCCAGGGGAGTGAGGATGTCGCTGAACATGATGGCCGCGTCGAACCCGAAGCGCCGGATGGGCTGCAGGGTCACCTCGCAGGCGGCCTCGGGGGTGCGGCACAGGTCGTTGAAGGAGATCTCCTTGCGCACCTGCAGGTACTCGGGCAGGTAACGGCCGGCCTGGCGCATGATCCAGATGGGGGGGCGGGGCACGGGTTCGCCGCGCAGGGTCTTGAGGAACAGGGACTGCTGCAGGTCGCTCATAAAAGATCAACTCCAGGATTGGAAGGTGTCGGCCACGGCCTCGACCGTGGTGTCGATGTCCTCGTCGGTGTGGGCCGCGCTCACGAAGCCCACCTCCCAGCCCGAGGGGGCCAGGTACACGCCGCGTTCGATGAGGCCGCGGTGCAGGCGGCCGTAGGTGTCCATTTTGGCGGCGTCGATGGCCGCGAAGCTGCGCGGGGCGGTATCCTGGAACACGGTCCAGAACAGCGAACCCTGGCGCACGACGGTGGCCGTGACGCCCGCGTCGGCCGCCGCCTTTTCCAGACCCGCCTGCAGACGTGCGCCCTTGCGCTCCAGGTCCTCGTAGAAACCGGGCCGGCCGGTCTTGGTCAGGGTGGCCAGGCCGGCGGCCATGGCCACGGGATTGCCGCTGAGGGTTCCGGCCTGGTAGACCGGCCCGTTGGGCGAGATGTGGCTCATGATCTCGCGGCTTGTGGCGTAGGCGCCCACGGGAAAACCGCCGCCGATGATCTTGCCGTAGGTGCCCATGTCCGGGACGATGCCCAGGATTTCGGCCGCCCCGCCGGCCGCCACGCGGAAGCCGGTGATGACCTCGTCGAAGATCAGCAGGGCGCCGTGCTTGCGGGTCGCCTCGCGGCAGGCCTGCAGGAACTCCGGGCGTTGGATGAGCAGGCCCGCGTTGGCGGGGAACGGCTCGATGATCAGGGCGGCGACCCGGTCGCCGTGCTCGGTGAAGAAGGCCTCCAGGGCGGGCACGTCGTCCAGGGGCAGCACCGCCGTACTGGCCGAGAAGCCCGCGGGGATGCCGCCGCTGCTGGGGGTGCCGAAGGTGGCCAGGCCGCTGCCGGCTTCCACCAGCAGGTAGTCGGCGTGGCCGTGGTAGCAGCCGGTGAACTTGACCACCAGGTCGCGGCCGGTGAATCCGCGCGCCAGACGGACGGCGCTCATGACGGCCTCGGTGCCGCTGCTGACGAAGCGGACCTGTTCGAAGTGGGGCAGGCGCGCCAGGAAGGCCTCGGCCAGCAGCACCTCGCGCCGGCTGGGGGCGCCGAAGCTGGCCCCTTCGGCCATGGCCTCGGCGGCTGCGGCGTGCACGTCCGGGTCGGCGTGGCCCAGGATCAGGGGACCCCAGCTCTGGCACCAGTCGATGTAGCTCTTGCCGTCCTCGTCGGTGAACCCGCTGCCGGCGGC
>CAYPVD010000026.1:0-20480 GCA_964414055.1 uncultured Fibrobacteraceae bacterium | reverse complement strand
CTGCCTTTCACCCGAGGAAGGACACCGCACCGCCGGTCCCGAAGGCCGGACCATCAGGTTCACCACAATTGCCGGGGAACTGGCCGAATTGACCGGAGACGATGATCTGAGCAACGCCATCTGCCTGTTTCATTGCCCGCCCTACAACAGCAACCTCGACCGGGCGGACCTGGACGGCAAACAAGTAGACCATGCTCCCTTGGATGTTCACATTGGCAGCATCGCCATCCAGAAATTCATCGCGGAAAGACAGCCCCTGCTGACCCTCCATGGGCATGTCCACGAAAGCTGCACCTTGACGGGCAGATGGCAGGATCAATCCGGCCGGACAGTTTCCTTCTCCGCCGCCACCGAAAAGCCCCAATTGGCGCTGGTACGCTTCGACCCGCATGATCCCGGGTCGGCCAGCCGGGAACTCTGCTAGTCCGTCCCCATGGGTAATTCATAGGCCGCGTCCGTTACCGCTCCGATCTTCACCGCGTAACTGGACTTGTTTTCTATGTCTTCATCCGTGATGATATGGACGTCGAGCAATCCATCCGTACGGTACCCGGTCTTGAGATAGTTGACCTCCGACAGACAGCGGCTCCACCCATCCAACCATTGCAGCAACTGGCGCCTCTGCTCCTGATTACCCCTGAAATGCACCATCAGATCGATGTCGCTGGCCGGTCCGGCGATGGCGTTCTTGACACTGCCGATCAGGTACATCGACTCCACCCCGAACTTCGTCTTGTCCACCTCCAGGGCGATTCTTTCAGCCATCTGCTTGCGCCACAGCCAGTACTGGATCGGTTGGAGGTTGTCCTGTTTTCCGGGCAGGGGCGCTTTTTCCAGCTTGATCCCGGGCTCGGAAAGATAGGCCATCGCCTTGTCCAGATCCGCGTTCAGAAGAATCTTCACGATCCTGCCGTCGGTTTCCCTTGCCGTATCGATGACCCGGATGACGTCGGAAAATTCCGCGAACTTGGGCAAAAGTTCGGCCAGGATATTGTCCGCCCCGAGCAGGAACCGATCCGCGAACTGGATACCCTCGTCATCGGGATACAAAGGCAGGTATCCGATGCCGGCCTCGACCAGGTCCTGGAAGAAGTGTGTTCCGAACGAAACATCCGGAACGTAGCTGCCCTTCTTGCGGGCGATCTCGATCAGCATGGCCGTGTTGTTGATGTCCGCATAGGTCACGCTGACACCCAGCTTGATATCGCCCCGGCTGCCCCAGCGCCCGGGCCCCATCAGAATGAATTTCTTGCGCGGCAATATCTTGTTGAGCTTGCCGATGGCCAGGCCGATGGACTTCATTTCGGCCTTCGTGGGCAGATTCCCGTAGCGCTCGGGATCCACGTAGACAAGGTGGGTGATATCCTCGATCCGCCCGTTACTGACGAACTTGTTGGCCGTGAAAATGATGTCTTCCTCCGGGACATCCTGGGGAATGGGCGCAGGCGGGGCCATCTCCGCCTGGCTTTGCGGTCGGCACTGGAGCAGATAGAGGTTCTTCCCGTCATGCGCGAATTCCACGTCGACCGGGGTCTGCAGGGTCTTCTCAAGGACCTGGAGCAAGCCCTTCATCTGGGGCAGGAATTTCCTGTCCGAACGCACTTCATCGAAGGTGGGAAAGATTCGTTCCTTTTCCAGATCCAGAAGGATACTGACCGGCTTGACCAGCCTGCCGTCCTTCAGAACGGAAAACACCAGGGGCAGACCGGCGTACCCGCTCTTCAACTCCTTCAGGATCCTGTCGATCTCGATCGTTTCGAAGGAATTGGTCTCCAGGTTTATCACGTCCATCTTGCTTGGCGAATACCTGATGATTTCATCCACGGCTACATTGACCCGCAACTCGGGCTGTCCCGGCACGATGAGCACCGGATAATCGTCACCGGTCCGGTCCACCGCCCTCGTACCCAGCCCCGGCACAAGCCTGACCAGGCCATCGTCACGGGTGATCCGTGGCGACCATCTGAATTCGTTTTTCGAGAAGGCCACCCCCGCGAAGGCGGGGAAATAATATTTTCCGTTCCGGGTCCCGACGACTTCCTGGATCAGGATTCCCATCTGTTCATCGAATTCCAGTACCCCTCTTTCGGCCCGGTACTCGATGGGATCAGGTCCGAACATGGAAGCGTAGATTTCCGAAACGGCGTCCAGCAAGGCCTTGAGGCATTCCTTCTTGGTGCCCTGGTTGGCCAGGAAGAGGCTCTTGTATTTTCCGGAGAAGGCGGTCCCCACCCTGTCTTCCAGCAGGCCCGAACTGCGGATGACGATGGGTACGCCGTCGAAATCATCCAGGGCCGCCGACATGCCGTGGACCAGGCTGGGAGGGAAGGATGAATTCTTGAACAACCGGATTATGTTGGGATAGTCGCGGCGAACCTCGTCGATGGTCTTGTACTTCTGGTGGAGAATGTCTTCCAGATCGTTATAAGCGATGAAATCGAGGACCGCGTCCGACGCCACGTGCCAGGTCCGGGGAATCTTGACCTCGGAAAGCAGATCCCAGTCGATACCCTCGACCTCCCCGATCGTCTCGTCCCGGGTCACCCTTGCCACCTGCGTGCGCGTACTGTCCTTGCCCTCCAGGATACAATGGGCCAGCAGCATCCCCGCCGCCTTGCCGCCCAGCTTGCCATGGCACTCGGTGGGCATGACGATACGATCCATCAGGTCCCTGAAAAATGAAATGCCCACATGGTCCTTGGCGGTTTTCACGAAATCGAGTTGCTCGGTCAACACCCGCTGGGTCAGGGAAACCCCCACGCTCTTCATGGTGGAGTCGGGCAGACCCGCCCCATCCTGGGCCGCCTGCTGGAACCTGCGCAGGGCTTCCTGGATTTCACTGAGGGTGGAGCGGGGATTGTTCAGGACATTCAGGAATGCCGCGGCTTTGTCTTCCTGGATCCATTTCTGAACGTAGAAGATGATCTCTTCCCCGGTAATGTATTTGGCGGCGAGTCGGAACGGTCCCCCGTCCATCAGCAGGGTATTGTCCGTCGCGGTAAACGCTTCCGGCACATTCGACTCGCCGGTCCCGGGTTCATGCGGATCATATTCCTTGTCGATCTGCTTGAGCATCGCCTGGGATTCGGAGATTCCTATGGAGCACAGGAAATTAAGCATCTTCCGGGAAATTCTCAGAAAAAGAGAGTCATCGGTTTCGCGCAGGAGATCGATGATGACCTGCCAGTTTTCATCCCCGGTCTCGTTGGACATGGATTCCAGTTTTCGCCACTTCTTGCCCATGCTCTGCAGCTTCTTGAAAAGGAGATGGTGCCCAAGCCTGTCGGCCAGACTTTCGAGCAACTGGACCTCCTCGTCCAGGAACGGGCTGGTGTCCTCTTCGAGACTCCCCTTCGTGTAGCAAACCCGCAGGTTGCCGACGACCTCGCCTTGTACCGAGATGGGCGTTTCCAGGGAACAGGAAGTCGGCCTGAAGCCCTTGGATTCGAACACCTCCCCTTCCAGTTCGATGGCCGCCACGCAGATCTCGGGGAATTGCCAACCCTGCCTGATGGCTTCCACGACTTCCCTCATCACTTCCGGCAGGGGACGATTAACGTCGTTGAGCAATTTTTCCACTTCGTAGAGGCAACGCAGTTCCTTCGCCCGTTCCTGCAGATCGCTGATCAGCTTTTCGGTATCTTTCATGATTCGGTTCCCGTGGTAACGACGCCCAGTCCGGCCAACCCGTCCATTCTTATCATCAAGGGCTTCGTCAGCTCCACATGCTTGAGAAACTCCGTTTCCTGGACGGTCTTCTGGTCATTCAGCCAGTCCCAGTTTATCCGGCTGCTTCCCCCGCCCCTGACCGTGAGATAGAAAACCCCGAAACCGATCAGGTTGTGGAAGAAGTGCGAGCCCTGGCTGGGGTCCGGATTCAACTCCCTGAAAGACGATTCCACGATGACCCGTGCGCCGCTTATCTGACCCCAGTCGACCGGGACACCCAACCAGGGATCGGCACTGCCCCAGCGACCGAAACCGATCAACATGTAGGGCCTTTGGGCGGCCAGGAGAGAGGCGTTGATCTTTTCCACCTCGAGGGCGATGGACCTGGTCCTGGACAGCTGGAAATCCTCCGGCTTGATGAAGACGATGTCGCAAATGTCGTTTTTCATTCCGTGACCCAGGCCGTGTTCAGACGCCAGGATCACGCCGGGGGCATTCAGATCGAGGGGCGATACCTTCGATTCACCCTCGGGTATGACCATGGCGCGCATCTGCAAGAGACAAAACCGGTGCTGGCCCGACTCGTCGCAATCCACCGCGAACTCCAGTTCTACCGGACAGCCCGCCGTCCGCTCGGCAAGAGGAAGGATCTTGCGCATCAGGTCGTTGAAGGCCAGGGTCTCTCCCACCAGCAGGGGCCCGAAATCCAGGATCCGCGGCCCCTTGAAACCCAGGCCCAGACGGAGCCTGTCGGAATTGGGGTCGTACGTGGAAACCAGATGATCCAGAACCCCGTCCCTTTCCCCCTGGGTCAGATCCAGGTTCAGTAGGAACTCGGTTTCGCCCATGGGATCCGGGGGCGGGGGAGTACCCATGTTGATGGCCCAGAACGTGGTCTGGGTATTGCGCATCCTGTCCCCGACATCGTTGAACGGCGGCGGAGCGGCCGGGAAAGGCGGGGAATAGCTCCAGGACAATTCACCGTCGACGATCTGCCGCCCCAGCCCCAGGGCCAGGTTCACGACACCATCGGTGGGCTTGGCTCCGCCGCTGGGATAGTAGTTGAAGGTCCGGGCCACGCCGGAGAACCTGGGATAGAAACGGTCCTCGTGGCGGTTACCAACAACCTCCTGGATGATCAGAGCCATCTTTTCACCGGCATGATCCAGACCGGAACCCTCGAAGTAGTTTTTCGCCGACCTGAAATAGGTGGAGGCATAGATGAACCGAATCGCCTCGACGAGACGCTGGAACCGTGTATCCACATCGGGCTGGTTGTTGGGGATCATTTTCGTGGCATATACCCCGGCGAATGGATGGTCCAGGGCGTCTTCCAGGAGGCTGGACGATCTGACCGCGAGTGGCGTCTCAACCTGGGAAATGAAATCCCGCAGATCCCCGACGTACTCCGGAGGGAGCGTGGCCTTATGGAAAGCCTGGGCGATCCTGGTGTCCGACGTATCCGAAAGCGCCAGGTCCCACAGGTCATTGAACTCCATGAAGGTGTCGAACATGCCGGTCGGCAGAACCACCATGCGTGGAATCGTGATCTTGAAGTCGGGAAACTCCTCCGGCGAAACCCTGGCCAGAAGGGAGTCGGCCATCAGGACCAACCCCTTGGCCTTGCCTCCGATCTCTCCCCGACCGATTCTCGAGACCCCCTCTCCGGATTCCCAGGTGCCCCGACTGAATACGGGTAACGATTCGCTCCCCTTGGTGCCCATCAGATCCATCCCCTGTCCCGGCACGCCATGGCGACCCGGTCGATAGCCAGCATGTAGGCCGCGTCCCGCATGGACACCTCACGCTTCCTGGAAAGATCGAATACGGCATAGAAGGCCGCGGTCATCTTGACGTCCAGCCTGCTGAGGATGTCCCCCAGTTCCCAGTAGTAGTTCATGTTGCTCTGGACCTGTTCGAAATAGCTGCAGGTCACACCGCCGGCGTTGGCCAGAAAATCCGGGATCACGAAAATACCCTTTTCCTCCAGGAACGGATCCGCGTCGGGCGAGGTAGGACCGTTGGCGCCCTCGGCCAGAATCTTCACCCGGTCGCTGATCAGCTTCACGGATTCCGAAGTGATCTGGTTCTCGATGGCCGCCGGAATGAGGATATCCACTTCCTGGGACAACCAGACCTCACCGGGCAGAACCTTGTAGCCCAGGTCCTTGGCCCGGGAATGATCGATGCCCCCGAAATGATCCGTGATGGATTTCAGCTCCTCGAGATCGATACCCTCGGGTTTGAGGTAGCTATAGGACACCTCGTCATTCTGGTCCCAGCAGGACACGCACACGACCTTGCCACCCAGGCGGTTGTACAGTTCGATGGCATACTGGGCCACGTTGCCGAACCCCTGCACGCTGGCGGTCGTGTCTTGGGGCTTGATATCCATTTCCTTGAGGGCTTCGCGCAGCGTGTAGACGACCCCGTATCCCGTAGCCTGGGTACGGCCCAGCGATCCTCCCATGCCGACCGGCTTCCCGGTGATCGCACCCGGGTAACGTCCTCCGGTGATGACTTCGTATTCATCCAGCATCCAGAGCATGTGCTGGGCGTTGGTCATCATGTCGGGGGCGGGTATGTCACGGACGGGGCCCACGTTGCTAGAGGCCTGCCGCACCCACCCCCGACACAGCAACTCCTGTTCGCGGGGACTCAGATTGTGGGGGTCGCAGATGACCCCGCCTTTTCCGCCACCCAGCGGCAGATCGGCGACGGCACACTTCCAGGTCATCCACATGGCCAGGGCACGGACCGTGTTGACCGTCTCCTGAGGATGGAACCGGACTCCACCCTTGCAGGGACCCCGGGCATCGTTGTGCTGGATCCTGTATCCCTGGAAAACCTGGACGGAACCATCGTCCATTCTGACCGGAATGTTGAAGTGGTATTCGCGCTGGGTGGAGCGGAGCAACTGGCGGGCTCCCGTATCCAGTCCGATCAAATCGGCGATCCTGTCGAACTCGGCCTGGGCCACGGAAAATGGATTGAAGGCGGATTCTGAGGACATTTCGGTTCTCCTGGTAGCAGGTCATGACAAAGAGGGACGCCCCTCGTGATTTCACTCGATAATGGCAAGTTGCGCACCAGGAGGGCGACTCGTTGCGGTTTTTTATCTTGTTTAATTTCAAGGTGTTATGGGTTGGCGGGTTTTTCTTTTTATCAGTATCGAAGCAGATCGGCTTCATTGCGGTTCGACACTGATGCGTTAACGCATCATCGAACGGCCGTCGATGCGGGGAGAGACCAGGCCCAGTTTCCTCATCTTTCTCTGCAGGGTCGTGCGATGGATACCCAGTTCCCTGGCGGCGTTTTCACGATGCCAACCGTTCCGTTCCAGGACCTGGAGAATGAAGGCACCTTCGATCTGGGGAAGTCCGATCCTGTTGTCCGGACCGGCTCCGCCGGCCATCAACCGCAAGTGTTGCGGCAGATGTTCGACATCGATCATATGGTCTTTGCACATCACCCAGGCGTGTTCGATGATGTTTTCCAGTTCCCGAACATTGCCCGGATAATCGTGCTTCATGAGAATTTCCAGCGCGGATGAAGTCACTCCGGTCACATGTTTCTTTCCTGACCGGGAGAACTTTTCCACGAATCTGTGGACCAGCAGGGGAATGTCGCCCTTCCGGTTCCTGAGCGGCGGGATTTCCAGGCTGAAGACATTGATACGATAGTACAGGTCCCTGCGAAAAGTCCCTTCGGCGACCATTTCCTCCAGATTCCGGTGCGTCGCAGTGATAAACCTGATGTCACAGGCGATGGACCTCTGGTCGCCCAACCGTTCGAATACCTTGTCCTGCAGGACCCGCAACAACTTCACCTGCATGTCCACCGGGATATCCCCGATTTCATCCAGGAACAAGGTACCGCCCTGGGCGGTCGCGAACCGACCGGGCTTGTCGTGCACCGCGCCGGTAAAGGCTCCTGCCTTGTACCCGAACAGTTCCGACTCCAGGAGGGATTCCGGCAAAGCGGCGCAATTGACCGTCACGAACGGACCGTTGGCCCGGTTGCTCAGGTTGTGGATGGTCTTGGCCAGGAGGTTTTTCCCCGTCCCGGTTTCTCCGACCACCAGGACGCTGGTGTCGCTGGAGGAAATCGTCGGCAGGACGTCGAACAACTGCCTCATGTTCGGATCGCTGGTCACAATGTTCCGGAAAGGCTGAGGACCGCAGAATTCCTGCTCCGGGATTTTCTCCTTGCTCAGATCAAGGAAGGTGACCACCCCGCCAATCAAACCTCCGTCCTTGTCACGGAAGACCGAAGTGGACAGGGAAACCGGAACATGCCTGCCCAGGGAGTCCTTGATCCTCGTCCTCAGGTTGGAGATGGGTTCGCCGGAGGCCATGGTTTGTTTCAGGGGGCAGCCACCCCTGCAGGCCGTGCCCCGAAAAACATCACAACATGATTTTCCGATGGCCAGACGACGCGGTATTTCCAGAAGGTCCAGGGCGGCGTCGTTGATGACGGTGACCCTCATATCTTCATCAACCGCAAACACACCCATGGACAAGCTGTTGAACAGACCCTCCAGGAATCCAGGCGCCACCGAAGCAACACCCGATTCAGCGTCGACGAGTTTATCCAGATCAAGCATGACAACCTCTTTGCGTACCCCACCCTATCTATCGGAAAAGATAGGCTCTGGATTACGGTGGGGTTATGATGTATTATCGAGCATATATTGCCTATCTTTTATAGGCAAAATGGGACATGCAGGAAAATCAACCCGGAGTTGCGGGCCATGGGCAAACCCAGAAGCCGAAGCTTCCAATCCATGATGCGGATGATGGAAGATGGTTTGAAAAAGATCACTTCACAGGATAGTGATGCCAGCCATGAAGAACGTCTGGGGATGGTCTCTCATTTCCTGCAGGAACGGGTCAAGGAATTGTCCTGTCTCTACAGTATTTCGGAACTGATCAGCGCCCACGGCAGCGATCTGGATAAGATCATGACGGGAATCCTGGAAATCATCCCCTGGTCCTGGCAATTTCCCGAAATCACTGCCGGGCGCATCATGATCGAGAACACGGAGTACAAGAGCGCCAACCATCGTGAATCCCCGTGGGTTCAAAAGGCGCCCATCCAGGGCCCGCAAATGGAGATCGGATTCGTTGAAGTCTGTTACCTGGAGGAAAAGCCCGAATTCGATGAAGGTCCGTTTCTCAACGAGGAGCGTCTCCTGATCGATGCCATCAGCGACCAGATAGCAAAAGCCGTCGCCCGGATCCAGACCGAGAAACAACTGCAGGTGGAGCGAAGTTCGCTGAAGAGCCTCAACATCGCACTCAAGGAGGTGCTCAACAACGTCCAGGAGGAGAAAAGGGCCATCGCCGCCAGCGTCCAGGCCAATGTAGATCAGGTCATCTCACCGATCCTGTACGCCCTGGATCAGGCCTCGCCTGCGGAGATTCCCGGCTATACTTCCCTGTTGAAGCAGCACCTCAACGAGATCGTTTCTCCCTTCACGAGAAACCTGTCGACACAGTTCAAGGATCTGACGCCGACCGAGATCCAGATCAGCAACATGATCCGCAGCGGGCTGTCCACCAAGGAAATAGCCCGCCTCAAGGTTCTGTCGCCTCATACCGTGAGCAGACACAGGGAAAACATCAGACGCAAGCTGGGGCTCACCCACAAGGACATCAATCTCGTCAGTTTCCTGAAGGCCTACGGTGATGAGTCTATCACTACTGTGCACCGGGGATTCTGAGAGTCATTCCACCGATTGCCGGCGTGGAAGTGACCTCCTCCGTTTCCGCCACGAACCGACGCGGGGAAACCCGGCCCCAGACCGTTGTCGCCCGGCACCGATACCTGTGTAACTAGAATGCCTGACACCTATAACCACCTACCGCCAAACGACTAGCCGTTACAGAACCACAGATCTGCCACCATACTGAAACCAGGGGCGACCCCCAACGGGCCGCCCCCACACACTCGACCTGAATAACCCATCCTAGCGAATCATCGTCACCCTTCTGTCGACCACCTGCCTGTCGGTGGTCAGGCGCAGCAGGTACACGCCCGAGGGCGCCGGCCTGCCCGCCTGGTCCCGGCCGTCCCAGGTGAGGCGGTCGGTGCCCGCCTCGTGCCGGCCGTTCAGCAGCACGCGGACCAGGCGGCCGCGCGCATCGAACATGGCGATGTTGACCGGTCCCTCCTCGGCCAGGGAGAAGCTCACCGTCAGCGAGGGGTTGAAAGGGTTGGGTCCGGCCGCCAGGCTCGTCTTGGCCGACGGCGTGTCGCCCTGGGTCAGCGAGTACAGCACCAGATCGTCCTGCCCCGCGCTCTTGCGCACCAGGTCGTAGGTGCGCGGCCAGGGGCCGGGGTCGTCGTCGATCACGGCGAACCGCAGGCCGTCGGTCCCCTGGCCCAGGGGGGTCCAGTCCCGGCCGGACCAGCTCCTGGCCGGCAGGCTTGCGGCCGGGTGCCGGATCAGGGCCAGGTCGGCGGCATCGACACCGCTGGTGGTGATGGAGATGGTGGTCCGCGAACCGCTGACGGTGGCTTCGAGATAACCGCTGGCGGCGGCGACGGGGGTATCCTCGGGGCTCAGCCAGGGCACATGGAACTCCCGTCCGTTGGCCGGATCGCCGTCGCGGTCGAAGCAGGCGCCGTGGGCGATCAGCACGGCCTGGCCGGCCGCGGCTTCCAGCCCAGCCATGTCGGCTGACGCCACCATGGCCACGCGGTAGCTCAGGGACTCGCCCACCGGCAGGGAGGCGTAGGGCCCGTTGGAGATCAGAGTGCGGACGTCCGCGGCCTTCAGCGGGTTGGTGTCGGGGTCGATGCCCGGGTCGCTCAGGGCGATCCAGCGCTCGGTGTCGCTGGTCGGATCACCGCCGTTTTCGAACGAGGTGTTGCCGTCGAAGATCTGGAAGCCGTGGATCGCGGGCTGATAGTCCCCGGCGCATTCCTCCTGACCCGTCGTCCCGCAGAACACGAAACCGGCGTACCCCGAGTCATCGTGGGTGTAGGCCAGGGAGACGGGCACGGCCGTCCCGCCGGAGGTGACCACATCGCCCTGCCGGAAGCCCGCCAGGTCGTTCTCGGGAGACCCCGGGCCGGTCCCGATGTCGAAGTCCGCGAACAGCCCCAGGTAGAGGTTCTCCAGGTCGATGGTGCCGACGTTGGTGATGGTGAAGTCGTAGCCGATGAAGTTCTCGGCCCCGGGCTCGTTCCACTGGAAGGATCGCTGGACCACGGAGATGCCCAGGGGGTTGTGGTCGGGATAGGTGTCCCGGATGCCGGCCGCGGTGTCGCTGTACACGCAGCGGAATTCCTGGTCGCCGATGGCGCCGAAGTCCTCGTCCACCAGCCCGTCGCCGTCGTCGTCCAGCCCGTTGAGAGGGTCCTCGTCCTCCAGGCCGTCGCCGTCGTCATCGGGCAGCAGCATGGGATAGCGCGCCCCGCCCACCGCGCCCATGGCGGTGGCGTAGATGGTGTCGAGCGGTGCGTCGGTGGCCTGCATCTCGAAGGTGTAGGCCCCGGTGGTCACCCGGGGTTGACCGTCGACCAGGGCGCCGACCCACAGGCTGGCGGCGAAGAGCTCATCGACGCCATTCTCCCCGGGCCAGCGGGCGGACGGCGCGCCGCTGAAGCTCGCCGGCGAACCGGCCCACGAGCCGATCAGGCCGAAGTTGGTGACGTTGTTCCACAGGTTGCCCAGGTCGTGATAGACATGCCCGTCGGTCACCAGGGTCTTGTCCGGTGGCGGCGGCAGCTCTGCGCCCGCCCAGCTCGACACACCGATACCGATCAGAAACACCAGCACGACCGGCGTTGCCGTAATCATTCTTCGCATTTTCATGATGGAATGCTCCCCCATGCCCCTTGTTTACCACCCTGGGGGCGGGTGGTTGATCACGGAATCATGATACCCCCTTTTCGTTGAAGGGTCAACGGGGGGATCCCGCCGGCCGGCCCGAGCTTCCGGTTGACAAAGCGCCGTGTCAGGCGCTTGGCTTGTGCCTGCCGCAGATACCGTCGGATGATTCGCCGGGCTCGCCGGTGACCGCATCAGGGGAGGAAGAGATGCCACATGCCATGACAAGCAGAACCCTGGGGATCCTGTTGCCGGCCGTTATCCTGGCCGCCGCCTTGGGAACCGGTTGCGTCTGGGCCGCCGAGACGGTCTGGGATTTCCAGGATGTCCCGGTGGGCGGGTTGCCTGCCGGCTGGCAGGTCGCAGGGACCAACCAGCAGGGGCCCCTGGCCACCTGGCAGGTCGTGAGCGATCCGACGGCCCCCGGCGGGGATCACGTGCTGGCCTTGACCAGTATCAACCACCACTCCGGCGGCACCTTCAACCTGTGCTGGACCGACAGCATCGCCTTCGGCGACGGCGAGATCACCGTTGCCTTCAAGGCCCGGACGGGCCGGGAGGACCAGGGCGGAGGGATCATCTGGCGCGTGCAGGACCGGGACAACTACTACATCGCCCGCTTCAACCCCCTGGAGGACAACTTCCGCCTGTACAGGGTCCACCGGGGCGTGCGCCGGACCCTGGCGAGCGCCAGGATCGCCCTGCCGGCCGGGAAATGGCACACCATGAGGATCACCCAGCACGGCCCGCGGTTCGCCGGTTATCTCGACGGGAAGAAGCTCCTCGAAGGCACCGACGACACGTTCACCCAGCCGGGCGGGGTCGGGCTGTGGACCAAGGCCGACGCGGTGACCTCGTTCGACGCCTTCACCGTACGTCCGGCCGTGACAACGAAAGAGACCCACCAATGATGACCTGTCGCCTGAAGACCGGAACCATCCTCTTGCTCCTGTCCGGGACAGTCCTGGCCCTGACCCTGGCCGCCTGCGGCAAAGGGCGGACCCGCACCGTCACGGTCTACGTCTCGGAGGACCAGGTCTTCTCCGCGCCCATCCTGCAGGATTTCACGCGGGAGACGGGCATCGAGGTCCAGGCCGTCTACGACACCGAGGAGGCCAAGAGCACCGGGGCCATGAACCGCCTTTTGGCCGAGAAGAACAATCCCCGGGCCGATGTGTACTGGGCCAACGAGCCCATCCGGGCCGAGGTGCTCAAGCAGAAGGGGATCGCGGCGCCGTATGTTTCGCCCTACTCGGAGGATATTCCGGCGACCTTCAAGGATCCGGAGGGCTACTGGACGGGGTTTTCCGCCCGGGCGCGGGTGCTGATCGTCGGCAAGGACGTGCCGGACAAGCCCCGGTCCATCCTGGCCTACACCGATTCCCTGCGCCGGGGGCGCGGCGTCATCAGCAATCCGCTGTTCGGCACCACCACCAGCCAGGTCGCCGCCCTGTTCATCGTCTGGGGCGACCAGCGGGCCCGGGACTTCATGACTGCCCTGAAGGACAACCGGACCGCCGTCTCCACCAGCAACGGCGAGAGTGCGGATTTCGTGGCGGACGGCCGGTACGATTTCAGCCTGGTGGACAGCGACGACGCGGTCAACCGCATGCGTCAGGGCCGGCCCGTGGTCATGGTCTATCCCGACCAGGGGCCCGGCGACATCGGGTGCTTCATCGTGCCCAACGCGGTGGTCCTCATCGAGGGTGGGCCGCACCCGGATACCGCCCGCAGGCTCGTGGACTACCTGCTGACCCGGGAAACCGAGCGCAAGCTGGCGTTCGCAGACTGCGCCCAGATCCCCCTGCATCCGGGTGTGCCCATGCCGCCGGAGCTTAAGCCCCTGCGCGACATCAGGGTGATGCCGGTGAACTACGCCGAGATGGCCCGCAAGCTGGTGGACATCCAGCCCTATCTGAAGGACTGGATGGGGCTGTAGATGCACCGGCGTGTCTTCCTGGCGGTGATCGCGGTCCTGGTGCTGGTCATCGGCCTGTTGCCGGTGGCGGCCATGCTGGTCAGGAGCGTGCTGAGCGAAGGTCGTTTGAGCCTGGCCGCCTACGACGGGTTGCTGGGCTCGGGCCGTCAGTGGACCCTCATGGGGCACAGCCTGGCCCTGGCGTCGCTGGTCACGGTTCCGGCGGTGATCCTGGGGGTGCCCCTGGGCGTGGTCCTGGGCAAGACCGATCTGCCCGGCCGCCGTTTCCTGACGGTGCTCTTCGTCATCCCCCTGCTGATTCCCCCGTACATCATGGCGGTCGCGTGGTCCGATCTGCTGGGCGGATCCGGCCTGCTCTTCGGCCTGGCAGGCTGCGTGTTCGTCCTGCTGGGGATCTTCTTGCCGATCCCCCTGCTGCTGACCATGGTCCTGCTGCGGACCGTCGATCCCCGGCTGGAGGAGGCGGGCCTGCTGGCCGGCGGATGGGGGCGGGTGCTGCGCGGCATCACGTTGCCGCTGATTAGGCCCGGCATTCTGCTGGCTGCCATGCTGGTGTTCCTATTGAGCTGCGGCGAGTTCAGCGTGCCCAACTACCTGCGCTACGACGTCTTTTCCGTGGAATGCTTCACGCAGTTCTCGGCCTTCTACGACTTCAAGGCGGCCACGGCGGCCGCGGTCCCTTTGGCGGTGGTCACCCTGCTGATCCTGCTGCTGGAGAGGATGTTCCTGCGGGAGAAGACCTACCGGTTGCGGCCGGCGGCCGGGGCGGACCGCTTGCCGAGGATGGCTTTGGGCAGGTGGCGCGGGTGGGTGCTGGGTGCGGTGTGGATGACGGCGCTGGTGCTGGTGATCGTGCCCCTGGGGGTGCTCGTGGCGCGGTCCGGTGGTCCCGCCGCCTACGCCGAGGCCCTGCACCGGGCCGGGGACAGCCTCCTGCGCAGCCTCGGCTACGCCGTGATCGGGGCCACGTTGCTGAGTCTGCTGGGGTTCTTCACGGGCTACCTGATCCAGACCAGGGCCCTGGGCATCTGGCGGTTCATCGATACGGTCACCGTCTTCCTGTTCGCCCTGCCCGGCACGGTGATCGGCATCGGCCTGATCAGCCTGTGGAACACGCCCTGGACCAACTTCATCTACGGCACGCCCGTGATCATCATCCTCGGCTACCTGGCCAGGTACACGGCCCTGACCAGCCGGATCTGCGTGGCCCAGCTGGAGCAGATCCCGCCGTCCATGACCGAGGCGGCGCGCATGGCGGGCGCCGGGTGGGTGCGCCACATGGCCTTCATCATCGCGCCGCTAGCCCGTCGGGGACTGGTCGCGGGCTGGCTGGTGGGCTATGTCTTCTCGCTGCGCGACACCGGGATCACCATGCTGGTCTATCCGCCCGGGCACGAGACCATGCCCGTGCGCATCTTCACCCTCATGGCCAACGGGTCGCCGCAACTTGTCGCCGCGGCGTGCGTGGTCATGATCACCGCGACGCTGCTGCCGCCCGGCTTGCTGTGGCTGGGCCTGAACAAGGAGAAGGGGAACCCATGAGCATCGTGAGGATGACCGGCGTCTCCATGTCCTACGACGGGGTCACGGCCCTGGATGATTTCAGCCTGGAGATGGAGGCGGCAGAGAGGGTGGTCATCCTCGGCCCCTCGGGCTGCGGCAAGACCACGATCCTGCGGCTGCTGGCGGGGTTCGAGACTCCCGACGCGGGCGAGATATTCCTGGCGGACGAGCTGGTGGCTCGCGGCGGCCGCATCCTGAAGTCTCCCGAGCAACGCAACCTCGGCATGGTGTTCCAGGACCTGGCCCTGTGGCCCCACCTGAGCGTGAAGGGGAACCTGGAGTTCGGCCTGAAGGCCAAGGGACTGGATCGCGACGACCGGGAACGGCGGATGGCGACCATCCTGGAACTGGTGGGCCTGGTCGGCTACGAGGATCGCAAGCCCGGCGCCCTGTCCGGCGGCCAGCAGCAGCGGGTAGCCCTGGCGCGGGCGCTGGTGCTGGAGCCTCAGGTGCTGCTCATGGACGAGCCGCTGTCGAGCCTGGACCCGGAGTTGAACGTGCGGCTGCGCCGGGAGATCCTGGGGCTACAGGAAAAACTGGGTTTCACCCTGGTCTACGTGACCCATGATCGGCAAGAGGCCTTCGACATGGCGACCCTGGTGGTGGTTGTGGATCGAGGACGCAAGGTGTTCCAGGGGAACGTGGAAGAGGCGCGGGCCTACCTGCAATAGACAGCTTTCCGTGGATAATCCCCCTCGACCATGGCAGGATACGGAAAACTTCATTTCCCTCGATGAAAGGTGATGGTCGTGAAGGTCTACGGTGCCCTGTTCCTGATGCTTTGTCTGGCGGTGGGGACCGCCGCCGCCGGTGGGGATCACCGCATCATCACTGCCGACGATCTGAGCGCCGTCGGCTGGCGCAGCATCGGGCCGGCCAACATGGGCGGCCGGGTGGCGGCCATCGCCCTGGTGCCGGGCAGTCGCACGGAGTTCTACGTGGGCTACGCCACCGGCGGCCTGTTCAAGACCGACAACATGGGCACGACCTTCAAGGATATCTTCAAGGACAAGGAGACTTCCAGCATCGGGTCGGTGGCCGTGGCGAACGCCCCGCTGGACTGGCCTGGCTGGGATGACCGGGCCGCCGCCGGCGACACGGTGAAGGCGGAGGACCGGGCCGAGCAAGGCCACGGACGCATCGTGTGGGTGGGCACCGGCGAGGGCAACGGGCGCAACAGCTCGTCCTGGGGCCACGGGGTGTACCGCAGCATCGACGGCGGGGGGAGCTTCGAGTACGTCGGCCTGAAGGAAACGCACAACATCCCGCGCCTGGCCGTCGATCCCCGCGATCCGGACGTGTGCTACGTGGCGGCCATGGGCCACCTGTGGGGCGATAACCCCGAGCGGGGGCTGTACAGGACCGCCGACGGGGGCCGGACCTGGCAACACGTCCTGCAGGTGGACGACACCGTCGGAGCCTGCGATGTCGTCATCGACCCGGCGAATCCCGACCGGGTGTTCGCCGCCCTGTATCACGCCCGCCGCACCCCGTGGAGCTTCGACGGCTTCAGCGACAAGGCCGGCATCTGGCGTTCCGACGACGCGGGAGCGACCTGGACGCGTCTGACGGTCGGGCTGCCCCGGCGCACCGGCCGCATCGGCCTGACGATCTTTCCCGGCAACACCGCCATCATCTACGCCACCGTCGAGAGCGACCAGGGCGGCACCGGGCGCAGCGCGTGGGACGACCGCTCGCCCGCCGGCGGCCTGTTCCGCAGCGACGACGGGGGCGACACCTGGCGACGGGTGAACGAGCTCAACTTCCGGCCCTTCTACTTCTCGCGGGTGGCCGTGGACCCGGTGAACCCCGAGCGCGTCTACATGCCGGGCTGGGACGTGGCCATCAGCGACGATGGGGGCAAAACCTTCCGGCGGGACGGCTCGGTCGAGGTGCACGTGGACCACCACGCCATCGTGATCTGCCCGGAGGATCCGGATTTCATCCTCCTGGGCAACGACGGCGGCCTGTACCTGAGCCACGACGGCGCCAAGACCTGGGATCTGGTGAACAACCTGGCGGTGGGCCAGTTCTACCACGTGGACGTGGACATGAGCACCCCGTTCCGCGTGGGCGGCGGCCTGCAGGACAACGGCTCGTGGATCGGTCCCTCGGCGGTGAAGTTCAAGTCCGGCAGCAAGGCCAAGCCGTTCATCCTCAAGGAGGACTGGACCGCGGTCTACGGGGGCGACGGGTTCAAGGTGGCGTTCGACCCCACCGACGGGAACATCGTCTACGCCACCAGCCAGGACGGGAACCTCGGCCGCGTGGATCTGCGCACCATGCTGACCAGGCCCCTCAGGCCCGCGGCCGACGAGGGCCAGATGAAGCTGCGCTGGAACTGGGACGCGCCCTTCCTGATCTCGCGCCATGATCCCACCGTGCTGTACCACGCCGGCAACAAGGTCTTCAAGCTCACCGGGCGCGGCGACTACTGGTACGCCGTCAGCGGCGACCTGACGCGCCGGGAAACCGACAAGATCATGACCGAGGGTTCGGCGGCCGAGTCCTACGGCACGATCACGGCCCTGGCCGAATCCCCCCTGCAGCCAGGCGTGCTGTGGGCAGGCAGCGACGACGGCCTGGTCCACGTGACCTTCGACGACGGCGGCAGCTGGAAGGACGTGACACCCAAGCAGGTGGGCGGTCTCTACATCTCCTACCTGGAGGCCTCGCACCACGACAAGGACAGGGCCTACTGCGCCGTGGACGGCCACCGCAGCGACGTCTTCAGGCCCCTGGTCCTGCTGACGGACAACGGCGGCCGCAAGTGGCGGGACATCACCGGGGATCTGCCGCCGACGAGCCCCGTGCGCGTGGTGCGCGAGGATCCGGGCAACTCCGACGTGCTGTACTGCGGCACCGAGCAGGCGGCCTACGTCACCTTCGACCGCGGCAAGCGCTGGTTGAAGCTGGGCGGAAAGTCCCTGCCCACGGTCCCGGTGTACGACCTGGTGATCCATCCGCGGGACCGCAGCCTGGTGATCGCCACCCACGGCCGCAGCCTGTGGATCATGGACGACATGGCGGCCCTGGCCGAGCTGCCGCGGGTCGGCGACGAGGCCCTGCACGTGTTCGCGGTGCCGGATGCCGAGCCCCGGCTGTACGGTTTCCGCGGCTATGGCGGCGGCAACCGGGTGTTCCGCGGCGCGCCCGCGCCGGACGGGGCGGTGATCACCTACTGGCTGCGTGATCTGGCGGTCGAGGGCGTGGACATCACCATCAAGGACGGATCTGATCAGGTGGTGCGGAAGCTGAAGGGTTCGATAAGGCCGGGTCTGAACCGCGTGTCCTGGGACCTGCAGGCCGATCCCAAGCGCCGGTTCGCCGATCCGCGCCGGACCGGGCCCGTGTTCGTGGATCCGGGCACCTACACCGTGAGCATCGGCAGCGGCAGGGAGAAGGCCGAGACGACCTTCACGGTCTTGCCGCACCCCGGCTGGGTGGCGCCCGAGGACAAGGCGGTGTTGCCGCCGCCGAAGCCGTAGCCAGTATTATGATGAACAAGGGCGGCGGGACCCCAAGGGATCCCGCCGTCGGTCGGAACGGAACAGCTATTTCTTGAGCGGCATGGAAGCCGTATCCACGTAGCCCAGCTCCTGTGGCCCGTCATGGGCCAGGGCCTTGCCCGATCCGTCGATGGTGATGGTGGCCACCGACCAGTTATCTCCCGTTTCGTACACGGCGCCGCTGTAGGTGGTGACGGTCTCTTCCGGCGTGCCCTCGTTGAGCCTGACCACGACGGTGCAACCGGAGGGATTGGCGCCTTCGTCGTCGTTGTCGTCGAAGTAGTGCACGCGGATGGAGTAGGTGCCGGCCATGGCCGAGGTGGTGGTGATGTTCTCGGGGCCGTAGCCGTCGGTGTCGTCGAAGTCCAGGGTCAGTCCGCTGGCCGTGACGGTGTTGGTCCAGCCGCAGGCTTCGCCGTCGGGGTCGGTGACCCACAGGTCCACGTCGGTGCCGCTGGTGTTCCAGGTCAGGGTCACACGCAGGGCGGCCGGGGCGATGTCCGTGCTGAAGGATGTGGATGCCTCGGCGTGGCGGCTGCCGGCGTCGGCGCTGACCACCACGGTGCTGGTCTCCTGGCCGTCGGTGGCCTCCAGGGCGATGTCCTGGCTGAACACCCCGTTGTTGAGGTTCATGGTGAAGACCTGGTTGATGTCGCCGTTGACCACCAGGGCGGCCGTGGTCAGCGAGGGATTGGAGACGCGTCCGCTGACGGTCAGCACACGGTCGGTGACCGGTGAACTGATGGCGTCGATCTGGATGCCGAAGGCCACGTCGAAGACCAGGTCCTGGGAGATGATCACGTCGCCGACGGTGGTCTCCAGGGTGACGACACCCTCCTCGAGACTGTAGTCGGCCGGCAGGGTGAAGGATCCGGTCAGTACGGTCTGTCCGTCCACCGGCAGGTTCAGGACGCCGGTGTTCAAGGTGGCGACGATGTGGTCATGGCCCTGCAGGCTCACCGCGCCGGTGATGTCCTCGGTCCCGAGATTGAACAGGGTGATGGACACGCCGACCTGTTCGCCGGGGTTGACATGGTCGTCGCCGAACTGCTCGCTGGTGATGTCCCAGTCGATGATTTCCACCGCGGCGCCGGTGACCTCGATGTCCACCGAACCGGTGCGGGTGTTGCCCAGGGTGTCCTTGACCTCGACGGTGGCCGTGTAGGTGCCGACCTGGGTGGGGGTGAAGTCCAGGGTCGGACCGCTGTCGTTTTCGGCGGAGGTATCGCCCCCGGTGACCGTCCAGGTGAAGCTGAGGTCCGATCCCAGCATGCTGGCGGCGATGGCCGTCACGTGAACGGGCTCATCGATGGTCCCGGTTTCCGGGGCGGCCTCCACACTCTCGAGGATCAGGCTGTTGGCCGCGTAGTTGTACATCTGGTGCAGCATGGTCTGGACCTGGCCCGCGGTGACATCCAGGCTTTCTCGCACCGAGCGCACGTAGCCCTCGGCGATGACCACCACGTCGTAGACGCCCGACGCCAGGGGGATGCTTGTGTCCGGATCGACTCCGTCCAGCACCACGATGCGCTGGTCGTCCTGGGGCTGGTTCTTCTTCTGGATCAGCACCGTCTTGTGGGCCGTCAGGTTGCCGGAGGTGTCCGCATCCTTGACCGTCGTGTGCACCGTGCCCTTGTCCTGGCTGGATTGTCCCGTGGACAGGGTCTGGTCTCCGATCTCGACCAGGGCGCCGCTGCCGCTGACGGCGTTGGTGTAGTTCTTGATCTGGTCCGAGGCGGCCTTCTTGAGCGTCTTGACCGTCTCGGTTTTCTCTTGTTCATCCCACAGATGGACATTGCCGCGGGTATCCTTCTTCAGGGGATCGTCATCGGGCAGGTTGCGGTAGTAATCGGCCTTTTCCTGCGGGGTGTTTCCCGGCAGCTGGGAGATGGGTACGAAGCCCTCCTCGTCGTCGCCGCGCTGGATGGCGTCGATGATGGCCTGGTCGCGGGTGGCGTTG
>CAYPVD010000025.1:0-20850 GCA_964414055.1 uncultured Fibrobacteraceae bacterium | reverse complement strand
AGAAGCACGAGCTGCAGGTGACCTTCATGCCCAAGCCCCTGTTCGGGAACGCGGGCAGCGGTTGGCATCTGCACCAGTTCCTCATGCAGGGCGACCTCAACGTCTTTCATGACGAGGACGGCTACGCCAACCTGTCCGAGACGGCCCTGTACTACATCGGGGGCATCCTGACCCATGCCGACGCGCTGTGCGCGTTCACCAACCCCTCGACCAACAGCTTCAAGCGCCTGGTGCCGGGGTTCGAGGCACCGACAGTGCGGACCTTCGGCCGTTCCAACCGCGGGGCGGCCATCAGGGTGCCCAGCTACGTCACCGACCCGCTGCTGCGGCGCATCGAGTACCGCCCGCCGGACCTGACGGCCAACCCGTACCTGTGCTGCGCGGCCATCCTCATGGCCGGCCTGGACGGGATCGTCAACAGGATCGACCCGGTGGCGGCCGGTTTCGCGCCCGAGGACGCCCCTTCCACGACGGCCCGCAACGAGGACTTCCTGCCGCGGTCCCTGGACGACGCCCTGGACGCCCTGGAGAACGACCACGCCTTCCTGCTGCGCGGGGATGTCTTTCCCGAGGTCATGATCAGGCGCTGGCTGGAGATCAAGCGCCAGGAGATCCAGGCCATTAACGGGAGGCCGCATCCCTACGAGTTCACCATGTACTTCGATTTCTAGCCTGGAGCCCGCGGCCATGATCGAGAAAAACCTGTCCACCGGCGAGCACGCCCAGTTCGTGGATGTCACGATGCTGGTGGTCGAGGCGGTGCAGGAGCTGGGTCTGACCGACGGGGCCGTGCTGGTCTTCAACCCCCACACCACCGCGGGAGTGACCGTCAACGAGGGGGCCGACCCGGACGTCGTCTACGACATGCTCGGGGTCCTGGACGGCCTGGTGCCCTGGCGGGCGGGTTACCGCCATGCCGAGGGGAACGCCGCGGCCCACGTCAAGGCGAGCCTGATGGGCAGCTCGGTCACGGTGCCGGTGGTCGCAGGCCGTCTGCAGCTGGGAACCTGGCAGAAGATCTGGTTCTGCGAGTTCGACGGGCCGCGCCGCCGCAGGCTATGGATGAGCGTTGTCGGCCAGGGTGACGGGAAGGTCGGCTAGTTCGGGGAACAGCGCGGCGATCTGGTCCAGGGTGGTCTTGGCCGTCACCACGTAACGGCCCACATGCCAGGGGCCCTGCTGCGGGCCGAAGGTGCGCGGCATCAGGCTGACCGTGCCGGTGAAGCCGACGGCGGCGGCCACGCTGTCCAGATCACCGTTGCCGTAGCCGTAGGGCCAGGCCAACCAGCGGGCATCGGCACCGGCGCTGGCCAGCAGACGGGCGCGACTGATCAGAAGGTCGTCCGTGACCGGCCCGAATCTTCCTCCCCTTGCCTTGTCCCACTGTCCGTCCCCGAGGCCGGAAATCTCCCGTCCCAGGCTGTTCATGTCCCGGAGGTTGGCCAGGATGATCTCCTGGGGTATGTCCTCGGGATGCCAGAAGACGGGTTCATACCCCGCGGGCGTCCGGATCTTGAAGTGTTCGCGGTTGGTGTGGGATTCGAGGATCACCGTGCCCGAGGCTTCCATCTCGGCCAGCTGGTCCCAGGTGCACATCTTCAGCCCGCTCCAGGGCCGTCCGACTTCGGCCGTGGGCACGAAGAGGTGGGCCCGCAGGCCGTACTTGTGCAGCAGGGGGTAGGCGATGGTGTAGGTGCTGGCCTCGGCGTCGTCGATTGTCAGGACCACGGCACGATCCGGCAACGGGCGTCCGGAGAGGTTGAGTTCGTTGACCTCGTCCAGGGTCATGACCGTGATGTCATGCTCACGGAAGAAGCGCAGGTGCTTCTCGAACTCGCCGGCCGGCAGGGTCCAGAACTCCTTGTCGCCCAGGGCGGGCAGGCCGAACAGAAGGCTGCCGGTGACGCGGGCCAGATAGCCCGGGTCCAGGTTGCGTCGGAAGTAGTGGTAGCAGATCACCGGCACCCCGTCGGGGTTGCCGAAGCCGTCCTGCCCGGCCAGCAGGGGAGAGTCCAGGCGACCCGTTCCGGGATGGTTCTCGCGGTGGCAGCCGGTCGTATGGACCGTCGCCAGGAGGATCCATACCACAGGCAGGATGATCGTCAGCCGTCTGCGTCCGTTTCCCATGGTCTAGAACACCCCCCGCAGGGAAAGCCCGGCGAATGTCCGGTGGTAGCCGCTGGCGGTGCTGAAGGAGCTGCGTGAATGCCCGGCCTCCAGGGCGATCAGCCACCTGTCGCTCACGCGCAGGCCCACCCGGCCCGAACCTCCGCCCACGGTGATTCCCTCGGCGCCCGCCTCGGTCTCGAGTCCCACGCTGCCTTCCAGGGTCAGGGTCCAGCGCCGGCCGTACCACTTGGCCCTGGCCGCCAGGCTGCCGTTGCGCACCCAGTCGGGGGACCAGTAGCCGCCTGGGTAGGGGCGGGTGAAATCCAGGTGCGTGAAGCTGGCGGTCAGGTCGAGATCCAGCGGACCCTCGTAATGCCAGACGGCCTGCAGGCGGCCCTGCAGACGCCGGTTGCCGTCGCTGTACACGGCCCGGGTTCCAGAGGCTCCCAGGGCGAGGCGGCGGGTCAACCGCCAGTCGCCGGACAGGTTCTCCTGGGTGAAGCCGATCTTGTGGGCGAAGGCCAGGTAGGTCTCCACCGGTTGCGAGGCCGCCCCACCGTCAAGTCGCAGGCGCGAGACGGGTTGCCAGGTCAGCCAGGCGTCGGCACCGGGCCGGTTCCAGTCCAGCTTGTCGGTGCTCCCGGCCAGCGGTCCGCTGCTGCCGAAGTGTTCGAACCAGCCCTGGGCGTGCAGGGACAGGTGGGGCGTCAGGCCGGTTACCGCCAGCGCTTGCCAGCGCAGGGCGGTCACGTCTGGCCGGCCGGGCTGGGTGTAATAGGAGAGCCGGGGCCCGGTCTGGACCAGGATCCCGTGGGCGATGGTGGCGGCGCCCAGGGCGCTCAGGCGCTGGATATCCAGATCATCCGAGTCCCAGTTGCCGCGCCAGGTTATCTGCGCCGTCGGCGTGTACTCGTCCAGGACCCGCAGGGCGAAATCGCCCGCCTCGCGCCGGGTGGCTGCGTCCAGCGTTTGGTCGGTCTCGACGGCGCGCAGGTCCCGCCACCCCTCCCGCAACCGGTTGTCCCAGATGCGGGCCCGGGCCAGGCCGATGCGGGCGTCCCCGTCGGCGGCGTCGGCGGCGATCAGCTCGAGATAGACTCTCTCGGCCCGGCGCTGCAGGCCGTACCAGCTGAGAGCCAGGGCCAGACCGCGCAAGGTGTCCGGATCCCGGTCGTCGGGGTGATTCCGGAGCCAGGTACCGAACTGCGTCACGGCCCGGTCCGCATGCTCGTTCCACAGGTTGGCGAAGGCCTCCTGCCGCAGGTCGGTCGAATCATCCGCAACCGCCTGCGCGCAAGGCAGACCGGCCAGCAGGCAAGCCGCCGTCGCCCAGCAAAGATATGTCCTGCCGATTCCCGTTCTCATGTTCATTCCCGCACCGGCTTCCACCGTGTAATCCTGGTTTTCTGCCTGTTGACCCACATCCCCCGGGGCGAGGTGATCACCGTGATCACGGCCATCATGATCCAGTAGACCAGGGGATAGAAGACGGCCACGATGTAGTAGCGGGGCAGCGTGGGGTCATAGCCGCGGTCCAGGACGACCCCCGTGTAGAGCTGGATCAGACAGACCGTGGCGATGAGCATGCCCCAGAAGTTGGGGATGGGGGATGCGCCGACCGGCGGGTAGCCGAAGGCGTAGCTGGTGAACCAGATGATGGTCAGCAGGATGTAGGTGTAGGCCCAGCCCACCGAGAGGTTGGCCTCGATCAATACCGGCCAGAAGCGTCGGTTCTTCCACTGCAGGACCTCCCGGCCGTGGCGCCACAGCACCTGGCTGAGACCCAGGGCCCAGCGGCGGCGCTGATGCCACAGACCGCGCAGGGACCGGGGTACCCGCATCCACATCACCGCGCGCGATTCGTAGCGCACATCCCAGTGGCGCAGCTGCAACCGCCAGGTCAGGTCGATGTCCTCGGTGGCCATGTCGGGGCTGTACAGACCCACGTCGAACAGGGCGGAGCGGCGGAAGATGCCCACGACTCCGCTCATGGTCATGATCCGGCCCCAGATGCGCTGCGCCCGGCGCATCACCGAGATGATGGACGAGAACTCGATGGCCTGCAGCTTGGCCAGGAAGCTGTCGCGGTTCAGGACCCGGGGGTTGCCGGTGACGGCGGCGCAGCGCGGCCAGCGGAAGTGGGGCACCAGGTAGTCGAGGATGTCAGGATCGGGTACGGCGTCCGCGTCCATGACGAAGATCAGCTCGCCCCGGGTGACGGGCACGGCGTCGTTCAGGGCCATGGCCTTGCCCTCGTTCACCAGCTTGCGCACCAGCCGGACCCGGGGGTCCTTCAGGAAGGGGTGGATGCGCTCCAGGGTATGATCGGTGGAGCAGTCGTCCACCACCACGACCTCGAAATCGGGGTACCGGACCGCGAGCACGCCGGCCAGGGTGGCGGCGATGCTGTCCTGTTCGTTGTAGGCCGGGATCAGGAAAGAGACGAGGGGCTGGTCTCCGGGGGCGTAGAAGGCGTCCAGCTTGGCTGGGGCGATGTCCTCGCGCCGCTTGAAGAACAGGATGGAGGTGTAGATCCACATGACGCTGGTGACCATGGGATACCAGGCGAAATAGACCAGCAGGAGGTGATACCAGCCGGTGCCCTGAAACGCCACGACCACGTCGTAGAGATCCATCAGGGGGCGACCTCCCCGGATACGGCGTACACCTTGCGGCCCTGGTCGTCGAGATCGATGCTGATGATTTTCGCACGCTGGAGGTCAGGGTCGGCGGGCGCCTTGACGGGCCGGCCAAGATAGTCGTGGGTAAGGTCTTCCCGGACCTGAGGTGGTGCCTGGGATCGGCGGTTGCGGCGGGCGAGGCGCTGGTTGTGGCGGATCCACAGGGTCGTGACGGCCAGTCCCAGCAGCGAAACGAGACCCAGGACGGCCAGGGCCTGGAAGGTGCCCCAACTTATCTTCCTGCCGCTGACGACGTACCAGTAGTAGCCGAACAGGATCCACATCAGCAACGATATGAAGTAGTGCAGAAAGTTCCTGACGGCCTTCATTCGGTTTGCAACTCCCCGCCGACCATGTGTTCCCTGCCCGCTGCGGTTGACCGCCGGGCCCGGTGACCTTAAACTTCCGGTTCCCGCCCAGGCGTGCGCCGGGTGCGCCACGTTTGCGCAATCGCTCCGTCGTGTCCTGCTTTCCTATCGGCGGGGGCGGACGGGCCTTGACCGGTATTCTTGTATCTCGTTGACAGGAGCAGTTTTGAAAGCCAGGGAAGTTCGCTCGCGTTTTCTCGAATTCTTTGCCCGGCGGGACCATCAGGTCGTATCCTCTTCCCCCCTGGTGCCCCGGGACGATCCCACCCTGCTGTTCACCAACGCGGGGATGAACCAGTTCAAGGGGGTCTTCCTGGGTCTGGAGCACCGCGATTACCGGCGGGCCGTATCGGTCCAGAAGTGCATGCGCGTCAGTGGCAAGCACAACGACCTGGAAGAGGTGGGCAAGGATGCCCGTCATCACACCTTCTTCGAGATGCTGGGCAACTGGTCCTTCGGAGACTACTACAAGCGCGAGTCCATCGCCTGGGGCTGGGAGTTCCTGACCAGGGAGATGGGCCTGGACCCGGCCCGGTTGTGGGTTTCGGTCTACAAGGACGACGACGAGTCCTACGGTATCTGGCGTGACGAGATCGGCCTGCCCGCCGACAGGATTGTGCGCTTGGGAGATATTGCGCAGGGCGACGAGGAGAACTTCTGGTCCATGGCCGACACCGGTCCCTGCGGGCCCTGCACCGAGATCCACTTCGACCAGGGCGAGGCCATGAAGTGCGACCATCCCGACGGTTGCGCCGTGGGCGTCTGCGACTGCGACCGCTGGCTGGAACTGTGGAACCACGTCTTCATGGAGTTCAACCGGCAGGAGGACGGCAGCCTCGAGCCGTTGCCCATGCGCAGCGTGGACACCGGCCTGGGCTTCGAGCGTCTGGTGGCGGTGATGCAGGGCAAGCAGAGCAACTACGAGACCGACCTGTTCACCCCCCTGATCGCACGCATGGCCGAGATATGCGGTCGCGAACCTGTCGGCGAGGACAGGATCAGCATGCAGGTCATCGCCGACCACGCCCGGGCCTGCACCTTCACCGTGGCCGACGGCGCTATCCCGTCCAACGAGGGCCGGGGGTACGTCGTGCGCAGGATCCTGCGCCGGGCCGCCCGGCACGGGCACCTGCTGGGGGTGGAGAAACCCTTCCTGTTCAGGATCGCCGCCGTGGTCATCGACGAGATGGGTCAGGCCTACCCCGAACTGGTCGAGCGTCGCGAGCGCATCCTGCAGACCATCGAGCAGGAGGAGGAGCGCTTCGTCCGCACCCTGACGGCGGGCCTGCAGGTGTACCGCGAGATCAAGGGGAAGATGGAGCGGGAGGGACGGACCGTCCTGTCCGGAGAGGAAGCCTTCAAGCTCCATGACACCTATGGTTTCCCCGTGGACCTGACGGCGGTCGTGGCGGCCGAGGACGGCTTCGAGGTGGACCGCGAGGCCTTCCGGGCCAGCATGGAGGAACAGCGGGTGCGCAGCCGCAAGGAGAACGTCTTCATGGCCGGCATCGGGCCCTGGCGGGGGCTGGCCGACGGGTTCGATCCTGCGGTGTTCCGCAGCCGGTTCACCGGCTACGACGAACTGGCCTGCGAGGCCCGCGTGGTGGCCGTGCGCGAAGGCGGCGAGGACGCCGAGGGCCGCCCCCTTGCCCACCTGCTGTGCGATCGGACCCCCTTCTACGCCGAGTCCGGCGGCCAGGTGGCCGACCGGGGCACCGTGACCCTGGCCGGGTCGGGCCGCGCCCTGTCCGTGGAGGGAGTGGTCAAGGCCGAGGAGGGTCCGGTCTGCGTGGTGGCCGCGGAGGCCGTCACGCTGCTGGCGGAGCTGAAGGCTGATCCCCGTGTCCGCCTGGAGGTGGATGCCGAGCACCGGGCGGGGGTCATGCGCCACCACACGGCCACCCACCTGCTGCACGCGGCCCTGCGCCGGGTCCTGGGCGAACATGTGGAGCAGGCCGGCAGCGTGGTGGAGGACGGACGTCTGCGTTTCGATTTCCGGCACGACAAGGCCCTGACGGCCGCGGAACTGGCCCGTGTTGAGGAACTCGTGGGCACCGAGATCCTGGCCAACCGGACGGTCCTGCGCCACGACGAGGTGCCGCTGGACGAGGCCCGCCGACGCGGGGCCATGGCCCTGTTCGGGGAGAAGTACGGGGACGTCGTGCGCATGATCGAGATCCACGAGGGGCCGGCATTGACGGGCAGCGAGGATCCCCAGGCGGGGCCGGTCTTCTCCCTCGAGCTGTGCGGCGGAACCCACTGCCTGCGCACCGGGGACATAGGTCCGTTCCGCATCACCGGCGAGCAGAGCGTGGCCGCCGGGGTCAGGCGCATCGAGGCGGTGGCCGGTCCGGCTGCCCGGGCCCTGTACGAACAGGAGCGGTCCCTGGTCCGCAGCATCGCGGAGCAGCTGCGGCCCGACGGCCCTCCCCTGGACGAGCAGACCGCTGCGGTCATCCGCGAGCGGGACGAACTGCGCCGCGAGCTGGCGCGCCTGCAGCAGGAACAGGCCCGCGGCGCCCTGGACGAGGTCCTGGGCCATCCGCGCAGCGTGGGCGGCCTGCAGGTGGTCTCGGCTCTGGTCGAGGCGGAGGATCGTTCGGCCCTGCTGCAGCTGGGCGATCATGTGCGGGACAAGCTGCAGGAAAATGGCGTGGTGGTGCTGGGCGCCGAGCCCGGCGGCAAGGCCACCCTGCTGGTGACGGTCACGCCGGATCTGGTGGAAGCCGGACGACTCCACGCGGGCAAGCTGGTCAAGGAACTGGCCGCCCTGGCCGGCGGGCGCGGGGGAGGCAAGCCCGCTACCGCCCAGGCAGGGATGCCCGACCGCGCCGCCCTGGACAAGGCCCTGGCGGCGGTGGACGAGGTGCTGGCCGGCACCGGGTGATCAGTCCCGGTTCCGGTCAGGGATTGCCGAAGGTGATGTCGGCCGAAACGGTCCAGAAATCATCCACGCCCCCGGAAACATCCCCGCTGATCCCCACGTGTCGGCGCACATCCAGGTGATAGTCCTGACCGGTCGCGTTGCGCCAGCGCAGGCCGGCTCCGCCCATGAGACCCAGGTACAGATCGGACGAGACGTACCAGCCCGTGCCGACGACGGCGTAGGGGGCGAAACCTCCGCTGCGGCCGCTGACTACCACATCCAGCCCCATGTTCGTCACCGGGTCTGTGGACCGGTAGTAGGATCCTCCGTCCAGGGGCCTTGCCGCCCGTTGCTCGAAATTGTAGAAGCCGATGGCGGGCCCCATCTGCACATGACGGCTCATGTCCTTCAACAGGCCCAGGCGGGCGCCGAAAACGCCGCCGGGAAAGTCCGCTTCGACGTTCCATGCCTCGCTGACGTCCAGGAACAGCCGTATGGTCCTGGATGGGCGTCTCGGATCGCCGGGTCCCGGGGGCGGGTAGATGATGGTCCAGTCGTTGGACAGGGCGCCGAAGGCGGCTCCCACGCCGCCGACCACGATGGCTCCGCTGAGGGCGCCCAGGGTGGCTCCGGCCAGAATGGGAACCAGGGTCCCGGTATCATCGCCCTCGCCGAGAGAGGCCATGACCCAGCCCATGAGTCCCCCCAGGCTTCCCACGGCGACGGCTCCGGTGGTGGCGCCCCATCGGGCGCCCCGGGCGGTGCTCGATTCCCATTTTTCGAGGCGTTGGACGGTGTCGGTCGGTAAACGCAGCAGGACGGATTCGCCCTCTTCCCGGCGCGAATCGATCATCAAGGTGTCAGCAAGCAGGGCCATGAAGGTTCCCTGCACGATTTCCCCGTCCCAGATGGTGACCCTCAGCATGTCATCGCGGGTGATGTCCCGGAGCGCGGCGGCGACATCGCCGGTGCTGCCGGTTTGAGCGCACACGGTTGTGACAGCCAGCAACATGAACGCCGGCACGAGATGAAGCGGACGGTAATTCATGGATTCTCCTTGTTCGTGCTGATCGTAGGATCATGGTCAATATACAGGCCGGAGAGCGTTTGATTCCATCCCTGATGACCGGAGTTGGCAACGGCCACGCAGGGACCTATTGTCAGGGCATGACCATTACCGATCGGGCAGAATACTCTTTGTTCCGCTTCCTGAGCGTCGTGCTGGGGTTGTTGCCCTGCCGTCTGGCCGAGGGAGTGCTGACGATGGTGGCCCGGCTGGCCGTGCGTCGCGGCTGGTGGCGGGCGGAACTGGCCCGCAGACAGCTGGCCGAGGCGTTTCCGGATCTGCCCGCCGGAGATCTCCACGCGTTGGTGATGGGGTTGTACGACCACCTTGCGCTGACCGTCGCCGAGGTGTTCATCCCCGGATGGTTTCTACCACGGATACGGGTTCCCGGAGGCTGGGAGGTTTTCGACCGGGCCCTGGGCCAAGGAAAAGGATTGATCCTCGCCTCCCTGCACCTGGGAAACTTCGAGCTCTGCGGCCGGGTCATCGCGGCGCGCTGCGAGCTGCTGGACGTGGTCAAGCCCCAGCGCAATCCCTTGTTCGACCGCCACCTGGACAGGATGCGCAACGAGTGCGGCATCGCCACGGTGCCGATGGACCGGTCCGGTCCGGCGGTGCTCAGGCACTTGCGCCGGGGGGGGGTGGTGTCCCTGTTGCTGGACCAGGACGCGGGGGACAAGGGGATCATGGTGGAGTTCATGGGGCGTCCGGCCTCGACCTGGCCGGGGGCCGCGCGTCTTTCACTGCAGACGGGTTGTCCGGTGCTGCCGGTGTGCCTGGCGCGCACGTCCGACGGCGGCCACGAGCTGGAGTTCGGACCACTGTTGGATCCCCGACAGCTGCCGGCCGGGCAGCGCGAGGCGACGGCCTACACCCAGCTGATCACCGCCGAGCTGGAGGCGTTCGTGAGGAGGCATCCCGAGCAGTGGTTCTGGGTGCACCGTCGCTGGAAAGGCGCCGGGTAGAGAAACCGCCGGCCCCATGCGGGACCGGCGGTCGGCGGGTCGACTTCCTGACCGGGGCTACATCCGGTCGATGATGGCCTGGCCGAAGCCGCTGCAGCTGACCTCGGTCACGTCGCTGCGGCCCTCGGCCTTCATCAGACGGGCCAGGTCGTAGGTCACCTGTCCGTCGGTGATGGATTTCTCCACACCGTGCAGGATCAGGTCCGCGGCCTCGGTCCAGCCCATGTGCCTGAGCATCATCTCGGCCGAGAGGATGATCGAGCCGGGGTTGACCTTGTCCATGCCCGTGTACTTGGGCGCGGTGCCGTGGGTGGCCTCGAACAGGGCCACCTCGTCGCTCATGTTGGCGCCCGGGCCGAGGCCCAGTCCGCCCACCAGGGCGATGGCCGCATCGCTCATGTAGTCGCCGTTGAGGTTGGGCAGGGCCAGCACGCTGTATTCGCCAGGACGGGTCTGGATCTGCTGGAAGATCGAGTCGGCGATGCGGTCCTTGATGAGGATCTTGCCCGCGGGCATCTTGCCGTCCATCTCGTCCCAGAGGGCCTTCTCGGTCACGAAGACATCGCCGAACTCCTCGGCGGCCACCTCGTAGCCCCACTTGGCGAAGCTGCCCTCGGTGAACTTCATGATGTTGCCCTTGTGGACCAGGGTCACCGACGGCAGGCCGTTCTGCTTGGCCCACGCCAGGGCTTTGCGCACCAGACGCTGGGAACCGAACCGGCTGATGGGCTTGATGCCGATGCCGCTGTCGGAACGGATTTCGCGGCCCGTCTTCTCCTTGATCAAGGCGATGATGGCCTTGGCCATCTCGCTGCCCCGCTCGAAGTCGTAGCCGGCGTACACGTCCTCGGTGTTCTCGCGGAAGATGATGAAGTCGACCTGGTCGGCGTACTTGTTGGGGCTGGGCACGCCCGGGAAGTACTTGACCGGTCTGACGCAGGCGTAGAGGTCCAGGTGCTGGCGGAAACGCACGTTGATGGACTGGAAGCGCTCGCACACGCTGTCGGTGTGGCCGCACTTGTCGCACTTGTCGCCGTGGTACTGCTGGTGGGCGCAGTTCAGGCAGACGTGGGTCTCCTCGCCGATGGGCGTGGTGAAGGGGCCCTTGATGGCGATCTTCAGGTACCGGATGGCCTCCACCGACTCGTCGGGGAATTCGGATCCGTACTTCTGCAACCCTTCCAGGCCGGAGTAGATGGGGCACCAGGCGACGGCGCGTTTGCCGTCATAGGCTTTCTGCACCGCGGCATCGACCACCGTCTGCATGACCGGCGTGATGTCCAGACCGATGCCGTCGCCGCGCAGGACCCCGATGACGGGGTGGTCGCCGATGACCAGCTTCCCGTTTTCGACTTGGATGAGATCCCCTTCGGGGATTTTCACTTCCTTGAATTCCATGATTTGCCGCCTTCGGTAGGATTTGAAGCCCCAGGATTCAGGATCCTGGCCGTGACCTGCTTATGGGCGGAAAGTTAGTCCTTTGCTGGGCGGGATTCAAGGTGGTGTCATTCTAGGGAATGCAGGTCCTGGTTATTGATTCCCGAAAGTCATTTCTGTATAAATAAGGTAACTGCGCTCCGCTATTGGTGGTCGTTCAGTTTTTCTCCAAGTTTTTTCAGGAGGGTTAAACCATGTTAAACAAGCAAGTTGTCATTCGGATTGGTCTTGTTGCCACCATGGTTGTATTTACCTTCGCACAAAGTTCAGCAGGGAATCAACCGCCAAACCAGGGCTTCCGGGTTCCGGAGGCATTCCCGGGAAAAGAGAGAGTCGCCTTGTCTGCAGACGTTCCGCTCGATAAGGGAAATGGCGACCGGGACAATGTCACCTGGATCGGGGCCTGGGCCGAAGGATATTGCGAGAATGTGGCTTGGTCGGAAAATGTGTGCTGTTTCGGCAACGGTGGTTTTCTGGACATTTTCGTTTCCGGAGCCGGTGGTGAGCAACAACTTGCGGGCAGATTTCTTCTTCCCGAACCTGTGGGGGGGGTGGCCATCGACGGTCCGCGGGCCTGTGTCATAACTTGGGAACAGGGTCTGCATATTATCAATATCGCAGATCCAGCCGCTCCTTTTGAAGAGGGCTCCGTGGCCGTTGACGGGTTTGCCACCAGCGTTGTGGCCAGGGATGGTCTCGCCTATGTGACCACTCATACCGGTGATCTGGTCATCATCAACATTCAAGATCCAGGCGCGCCATTCGTGCAGGGAAGCATCAGTGGATTTGGTTCAGCCACCGATGTCGATGTCTGGAATGGTTACGCCTATGTAGCTTCCCAGACGGGGAGCCTGACCATCATCGATGTCTCGGACCCCGCCGTTCCATTCGTCACGGGGTCGCTGAACGACGGCCGAAATTCGGTTGCCGTTTTTGCCGCCGATGGCCTGGCCTATGTTGCGGTTCCTGAAGATGGATTGGTCATCATCGATGTCACGAATCCCGCCGCACCCCAAGAGGTGGGTTTAGCTGCCGTCGGCATGGGGCCTGCCGATGTATTCGTCAGTAACGGCTTCGCCTTTGTTGCTTGTAACGATAATGGTCTCATCATCTACGATGTTCTGGATCCTCTGAATCCTGTGGAATCAGGTTCTTTTGCGACCAGTGGCGCAGCCGTGGGAATCGCTGTCGGAGATGACACGGCCTATGTCGCGGATAAGGAGTACGGTCTGCGCATGGTGGATGTAACGGACCCCGACGCGCCGTTCGAGCAGGGACTCTTGGCGACGGGTGGTCTCGCCCGGGGTGTGGCCCTGGGAAACGGGCTGGCATTCCTGGCCGCTGGCTTGGCCGGGGTGATGATCATCGACGTCGCTGATCCTACCAGCCCCGAAAAGGTGGCGACGATATCCACCGGAGGATTCGTCCGGTGTATTGCTCTGCAGGGGGATCTGGCCTATGCGCTCGACGAGGCCGGTCTGCATGTTGTCGACGTGTCGAATCCCCTTGCACCCCATGAATTGGGTTTTCTGGCCATGGCTTATGCCCCCTTGGGGCTTGCCGTCCAAGGGGAGCATGCCTATGTCGCGGCCTATGACGCCGGCTTGCGCATCATCAATGTGACGGACCCTGCGGCTCCTTTCGAAGAGGGGGCTTTCACGGACTTCGGCTTGGCTTTTGGCGTTGAAGTCGACAACGGGAAGGCCTATGTGGCAGCCCAGGCATTCGACCTCCATATCATCGACGTCACTGATCCCTCGGCCCCTTTCGAACTGGGGGTTCTGGATACATACAGCGATGCCTACGATGTCGCGGTCGAGGGGGATTTCGCCTATTTGGCGAACTGGCAAAGGGGCTTGTTGGTTATCGATGTATCCGATCCTGCGAATCCGCTTGAATTGGGATCATGGGATGGTTGCCTGACGGCCTATGGCGTGGCGGTCAGTGGGCGATATGCGTATCTGGCGGGGAAAATCTGTGGGTTGCGGATAATCGATGTCACCGATCCCACTTATCCCCATGAAGTAGGTTTCCTGGATACGGAGGATATCGCATTCGATGTCGTGGTCGATGGCGAGATGGTGTATGTGGCTGATGGCCGTGACGGTTTGCAGATATTGCGCAATGATCTGCTGGCCTCGCCGCTGAAGGTTTCCCTTACGCCCCAGCAATATCCCGTCGTCATTCCTGGCACCGGAGGGAGTTTCTCTTTCGACGCGAGGGTGGAGAACACCAGCGATACGGATGTTGTTGCCGATTTGGGGATCCAGGCGGTTGGACCGGACGGTTTTCGCTATACGGTGATGTTCCGGGCCGGGGTGCTTTTTCCTGCCCGTACCACCCTGATCCGCAATGATGTAACCCAGACGGTCCCTGCCTCCTTGGCTCCGGGAGAATACTTCTATCGCATGAGCGTCGGTCATGTCGGTACCCAGGTTATGGTTTCCGACCAATTCCTGGTAGAAAAGCTTTGGTCAGCGGTGGGGCGGGATGCCGACGGTGTTTGGGCGCTTGAAGGTTGGAGCGAGGAAGGCGGGCCCCAGGATTTCGTCCGGGATAAGTCCGAGGATGACACCATGGAAATCGAGGCTTCCCCCAATCCTTTCAATTCCGCTGTGACCATTCAATACAGGATCCCGGTCCCCGCAGAGGTGGATTTGCGGATTTTCGACCTGCAAGGCCGCGTTGTGCGGACGCTGGTGCAGGAAGAGCAAAGGGCTTCGGGGTTGTATTCAGAACTTTGGCAAGGAAGGGACGATAATGGTCGGATGGTCCCCAGTGGAGTATATATTTATCAGTTACGCAGCGGAGAGCACCATGTCACCAAGCGCGTTACCTTGGTGAAATAGACGTCGGTACCTTGGGGGGCGGTTGGGGTGTGAAACCCTGTCCGCCCTGTCCCGACGCCCGCTTGCTTCAGCTGTGGGCTCATGCTAGCCTGCCCCTGTTCTTGTTCCTTATATTGCTCTCGGTAGAGGTCCATCATTGAGCGCGTTGCATCCGTTGGACTGGCTCATCATCGCGACCTACGGCATCCTGACCCTGGCCCTGGGTCTGGGTTTCCGCAAGCGCGCCTCCCGCTCGACGGAGGAGTACTTCCTCTCGGGCCGCTCCCTGCCCTGGTGGGTGCTGGGCACCAGCATGGTGGCCACGACCTTCGCCGCCGACACGCCCCTGGCCCTGACCGGATTCATCCGCGATCCCGGCATCTGGTACAACTGGTTCGGCTGGCACTACGTCATGAGCCAGATGCTGGCGGTGCTGCTTTTCTCGCGTTTCTGGCGGCGGGCCGGCGTGATCACCGACAACGAGCTCATCGAGCTGCGCTACAGCGGCAAGCCCGCCGCCTTCCTGCGCGGCTTCAAGGCCGGGTACTTCGCCCTGCTCTACAACTTCATCGTGCTGGGCTGGGTGCTCAAGGGCATGGGTACGGTGGCCGAGGCGGTGCTGGGCATCGACCCCCGCCTGGCCGTGGTCGGCGGCGCGGCCCTGGCCCTGAGCTACGCCCTGCTGGCGGGCTTCTGGGGCGTGGTGGTGACCGATGTCATCCAGTTCGTGCTGGCCATGACAGGCTCGATCCTGGTGGCCGTGCGGGCGGTGAACTATGTGGGCGGCATCGCCGAACTCAAGGCCAAGCTGGCGACCTCGCCGCTGTTCACGGCCAACACCCTGGCGTTCGTTCCGGGCGGCGGCTGGAGCTGGGACTCGGACTTCGTGAAGTTCCTGGTCTTCGTCTCCCTGATGTGGTGGGCCAGCCACAACGCCGACGGTGGCGGGTACATCATCCAGCGCATGGCCGCGGCCAGGAACGAGCGCCATGCCCGGGGAGCGACCCTGTGGTTCGTGGTGGCCAACAACGCCGTGCGCTACTGGCCCTGGATCCTGACGGCCCTGGTGTCCATGGTGCTGTTCCCGGTGATGCCCCAGGGCCGGGGCGAGGAATCCGCCTACCCCCTGGTCATGCTCGAGGTTCTGGGCCCCGGCATGCTGGGGCTGCTTCTGGTCAGCTTCTTCGCCGCCTTCATGTCCACCATCGATACGCACCTGAACTGGGGAGCCAGCTACCTGGTCAACGACATCTACCGGCGGTTCCTGCGCCGGCAGGCAGGGGAGAAGGAGACGGTCCTGGTGGCCAAGCTCTGCGTGCTGGTGATGATGATCTGCGCGGTCGTGGTGGCGTTCGCCCTCTCGAGCATCGGCAAGGCCTGGCTCTTCGTGTGGGCCATGGGGGCGGGCATCGGACCGGTGCTGATCCTGCGCTGGTTCTGGTGGCGCATCAACGCCTGGAGCGAGATCTCCGCCCTGGCCTCGTCGGTGCTGCTGGCGGTGGGCTTCGAGGTGACGGCGGCCATCCAGGCGGGTGCGGATTACCGCCTGTTCGCCACCCCGGTCATGATCGGCGACGTGGCCCTGCAGACCCACCACAAGGCCATGATCCTGGTGCCGGTGACCATCCTGGTGTGGCTAGTGGTGACCCTCGTCACACGGCCGGTGCGGGAGGACCGGCTGCGGTCGTTCTACCGGCTGGTCAGGCCGGGCGGATGGTGGGGCCGTGTGGCCCGGCTGGAATCCGACGTGGTCTGCGACGGACTGAACTCGGGCATCATCCGCCTGTGGCTGGCCGGGTGCACGGGGGTGTTCGGCACCCTGTTCGGGATCGGGTACCTGGTGCTGGGCCGGCCTGGTCCGGGGTTGCTGCTGCTGGGGACCGCGGCCGTGGCGGGGACGATTCTGGGACGGGCGTTGGCACGGGATTGATTATCCGTCGGCGGCGTGGGCCTGCAGGTCGGCGGCCGCCGAGCGCGGCAGGTGGAAGCTGAATACCGTTCCTCGCCCCGGTTCGCTGGCCACCTTCAACTCGCTGCCGTGGGTGGTGATGATCTTGTGGGCGATGGCCAGTCCCAGACCGTTGCTCACCGGGGGCGTGGACTGGAAGCGGCTGTTCTTGCTCAACGCCGAGCGGGTCCGGCTTTTCTCCCCGATGTAGAAGCGGTCGAAGATGTGCGGGAGATCCTCGGGAGGAATCCCGGTACCGGTGTCGGTTACCCTGACCTCGATGGTCGTGGGATGGGGGATGAGCCTGATGATGACGCTTCCGCCGGGCTTGTTGAACTTGATGCCGTTTTCCACCAGGTTCTGCAGGGCCTGGCTGATCTGCAGGGCGTCGGCGTTGACCAGGTTCCCCTCGGGGTCGCGTCCCATCTCCAGTTCCAGATCTACCCTGGCGCCCTCGGCGATGGTCTCGCAACGGGCCAGTACCGAGTCGGTCAACTCGCCCAGGGGGAAATCCTCCCGGGAGGAATGGGCCTGGCCCGATTCCAGACGGGAAAGGATCAGGGTCCGTTCGATCAACTGGTCCAGGTGGTCCAGGTTCTTGGTGATGATGTCGAGGTAGTTGTTGCGCTCGTTCTGGCTGAGGTTGTCCGGGTCCATGCTCAGGGTCTCGACGTATCCGCGCAGGCTGGCCAGCGGGGTCCGGAGGTCGTGGCTCACGTTGGCGATGAGCTGTCGCTGGAACTGTTCCTTGGCCCCCAACTCATCCATCATGGTCTGGATGCGCGAGGCCATGGTGTTGAAATGGCGTCCCAGGATCCCGATCTCGTCGGCGCTGCGTTCGGAAACGCGGTGATCGAAGTTCCCGGCCGTGAACGCCTCCACCCCACGTGTCAGGTTGCTGATGCGCCTGCTGGCCCAGGCCATGATGATCAGGGCCGTGATGATGGCGTAGATCAGCACCAGCACCAGGGCGCGGAAACCGAAACTGCGCCAGTCGGAATCGAGTTCGCCCACGGCTACGGTGACTGGCTGGAAGCTGGCGACCAGGTAGGCGGCTGGAGGACCGCCGTCGGCTCCCGGGGGGGTGACCGGGACCACGTCGATGATCCTGTTCTCGTACGCGTCGATGTCGGTGTCGACGGGATAGGAGGAATAGTCCCAGTCGTCGTCGGCCATGTTCCTCAACAGCGAGGGATCGACCTGCGCCACGGTCGCGGCCAGGCTGTCGCCGGTGGAAGCCAGAAGGTTGTGGCCCTCGTTGTCGAACAGGCTCACCTCGGCATTGTAGCCGACGATCCTGGCGCCGTAATCCCTGAGGATGCGGCTCCGCGCCTCATCCTGGTCCAGGACCGGGCCCAGCTGCCGGGCGAGATCAGCCAGCTCTTTTTCTTCCTGGTTCTCGTACCAGTCCTTCTCCTCCTTGGATTCATAGGCCTTGAAAACGGTGGCGTCGATCCACAGGTAGTAGCCGCCGATGCTCAGACCCAGCAGGACCAGGAAGAGCGCCGACATCCGGAAGTGAAGACTGTGGGTGAAGTTCGACGTTTTCATGACTCGGTCAGACGAACTCCTCTGTGAAACGATAGCCGATGCCCCAGACCGTCAGGATAAGGCGGGGTCGATTGGGGTTCTCCTCGATCTTGTTGCGCAGGCGGTTCACGTGCGAGTTGACCGTGTGCTCGTAGACATCCGAGTCCTGGTCCCAGACCAGGTCCAGCAGCTGGCGTCTGCTGAAGGTCCGCCCCGGACGCGAGGCGAGGGTGTAGAGCAGGTCGTATTCCTTGACCGTCAGCTGGACGGTTTCATCGCCCACCACGACCTTGCGCTTGCCGTGGTCGATCTTGATGGGGCCCAGATCGAGGATACGGTCGCCCGCCGCCACGCGGGCCAACTCCTCGGCGCGTTCGATGCGGCGCCGCAGGACCTTGATGCGGGCCGTCAGCTCGCGCATGCTGAAGGGCTTGGTCAGGTAGTCGTCGCAGCCCAGCTCCAGGCCCAGGACCTTGTCGGCCTCCTCGCCGCGGGCGGTGAGCATCAGGACGGGGGTGCGCGTGTCGGCGCTGCGGATCTCCCGCAGGACATCGATGCCGCTCATGGTCGGAAGCATCCAGTCCAGAAGAACCATGCCGTAGTGCCCGGCCTGGAATGCTCGCAGCCCGGCGACTCCATCGGCGGCGGCATCGACCTGGTAGCCCTCGGCGTTCAGGTGCATGGTCAACAGGTCGATCATTTCCCGGTCGTCTTCTATGAGCAGAATCTTCGTGGCAGGGCCGGTCGGGGTGTTCATCCCTCGGTCACCTTTCCCCCGTGGGTGAGAAACCTCTGATTTTGTAACTATAATTATAGCAAAATGATATGGGAGGCACAATCCTGAACTGAAAGGAAAGTCACTTCGTTTTCAGTGCCCAGGGAGGGTATTTTTTGGGATAAGTGTCTTCTTTCACGAAAAGAGAAGATTGCCGTGATACTTGCGTGATTTTTCCTCTGCATATTTACCCATGTCCGGAACGCTTCGCTTCTACCTGCGGAGACTTCTTCGACCGTGGAGCCTCGCCCCGGGATCGCTGAAAGCAGATCGTCGGACCCCGATCCCCGGTGCGTCGGACCTGGCCCGAGGTTGAAACCGCAGGTTGAATCCCATGGGCGGGCCCCATGGTTATTGGAAAAAATATCCTGGACCTGGCAACTGGAGGGGAAGCCTGTTGTCCAGAGTGCCGGAGCCGCCTCAGGCGGCTCCGGTTTTTTTTCCTGAATATCCCGCCGCTTCTTCCGGTATGTACCATGGACTCGCGGTCCTTGTGCCCCGGCCGGCCCGGAGGCATAATGACGTCACGGCATGAGATCGGATTTCAACCCCCCTGGCGGATGGAGAACGGATGAGTTCCCTGGTCGATGATCTGCCCCCGCTGGGCGAGACCATCCTGAGTCTGCACGGCGTCTCCAAGTCCTACGGCACGACCCGGGCCGTCCAGGACGTGAACCTCGAGATTCCCCGCGGCAGCATCTACGGGTTCCTGGGGCCCAACGGCGCCGGCAAGACCACGACGATCCGCGGCATCATGAGGATTGTCCTGCCCGATACGGGCACCATCGAGATGATGGGCAGGCCCCTGCGGGGCGCCTTGCTGGACAGGATCGGCTACCTGCCCGAGGAGCGCGGCCTCTACCGCAAGATGAAATGCGTCGAACAGCTGTCCTATCTGGCCCAGCTCAAGGGTGTACCCCGTCGTGAGGCCGTCGAACGATCCGACCGCTGGCTGGAACGCATGGACCTGGCCGAGTACCGCGACCGCAAGGTGGACAGCCTCAGCAAGGGTATGCAGCAGAAGATCCAGTTCGCAGCCACGTTCATCGCCGAACCGGTGCTGGTCATCCTGGACGAGGTCTTCAGCGGCCTGGACCCCCTGAACATCGAGCTGTTGCGCGATATGATCCTGGCCGAGCGGGACAAGGGGACGACCATCCTCTTCTCGACCCACATGCTGGCCGAGGCGGAGAAGATCTGCGACAGCATCTGCCTGATCGAGGGGGGACGGGTCATTCTGGACGGGCCCCTGGCCCGTGTGCGGGCGGAATTTCCCCTGCAATCGGTCAAGGTGGCCTGGGCCGATGATACGGTTCCGCCTCAGGACCTGCCCGGGGTGGTAAGGAAGGAACTCGGTGAGGGAGTCTGGCACCTGACCCTGGGGGAGGAGGCCGACGCCCGGGAACTGTTGCCCCTGCTGGCTGCCGCGGGACGGCTCACGTATTTTTCCGCCAACCGGCCTTCCCTGAGGGAGATCTTCCTTGCCGCCGTGGCCCGCCACCGTCAGGAGGTCGCGTCATGAGCAAGGTGTTGACCATCATTCGCAAGGAATACCTGGAGCGGGTGCGTTCCAAGAGCTTCCTGATCGGCACGCTGTTGGGGCCGGCCCTCATGTCCATGTTCGTGGTCCTGCCGGTGCTGTTGAGCAACACGGGCGCCGAGAACGCCCGCACCGTGGGAGTCGTCGACGGAACCGGGGAGATCCTGCCCCGCCTGGAGGCGGCCCTGGCCGATCAGGGCCGGGACAACATCACCCTGGTTCCTTTCGAGGTTCAAGAGGAGGGGCCGGATTCCGCGGTTGCCGCCCTGAAGGACGAGGTCAGGAGCGAGGATCTGGACGCGGGGCTGGTGATCGATCCCGGATTCGTCGCCACGGGTCGGGCCACCTTCTTCAGCCAGTCGGTCAGCGCCATGGTCATGCGCGACGAGGTGTTCCGACCGGCGCTGGACCGGATCCTCCGCGAGAGCCGTTTCGCCGCCGCCGCCATTCCCGATTCCCTGTTCAGCTACCTCTCCGCCCGCACCTCCTGGTCGTCCTTCACCATCAACGCCGAGGGCGTGCAGGAGAAGCAGAACGAGGAGGCCACCTTCATCGTGGCCATCGCCCTGATCATGATCATCTACATCATGGTGCTGATGTATGGCAACCACACCCTGACCGCCGTGATCGAGGAGAAGAGCAGCCGTATGGTCGAGGTCCTGCTGGCTAGCGTTTCTCACGGCAACCTCATGCTGGGCAAGGTGCTGGGCATCGGCCTGGCCGGGCTGACCCAGTTC
>CAYPVD010000024.1:0-21088 GCA_964414055.1 uncultured Fibrobacteraceae bacterium | reverse complement strand
CCGTATCGCCGAACATCCAGTTGAAGCCGCGGGCGATGTTGGTGCCCAGCTCATCCGGGGCGCCGCTGCCGACCCCGTTGGCCGGGTTGGAGATGTAGGCGGCCGTGGGCGGTTCGATGATCAGACCGGCGACATCCTCGAAGACCAAGCCACTGGCCTTGCCTGTGTAGGTCGCCACCCAGCTTGTGCCGGGCTCGCCTCCGCTGGTGCCGGGTGTTTCGTAGACCTTGCAGCGCTTGGTCTTCAGGAAGTCCCAGTCGGAAACATCCCAGCGGCTGCCGGCCCATTCCCCGTCGGACGGCTCGTTGGCGATCACTGCGTAGTGGCCCAGGCCGTCGGTGACCCAGATATTGAAATATGGTCCGTAGAGAGAGCCCGACGAGGCGACGTCGTCCAGCCGGTCGGTGTGCAGGGTATTGATGTCGGACACATGGACGCCGTTGATCTTGTCGGTGGCCAGCCCAGCCTTCTGGCTGGAGGCGAAGATGGCGAATTCCGGCGCGCCGTTGACGCCGTGGGCGCCGTTGCCGAAGATCAGGGGCGGGCCGTCGGTGGCGTTGTTCCGGATCACGAAGGCCGTCCAGTCCGGATCCACGACCAGGGGCGGGGCCGGGGTCATGGTGACATGGTAGTCGGTGCCATCGTACCACACGCTGACGGCGAAGCCGGCGTACTGCAGGGGCACGACCTCGCTGCCCCAGCTCCAGTCCATGTCCCATGCGCCTGCGCCGCCTCCGTAGCCGGCCGCGCCGCCGGGGATCTCTGCGGTGCCGGTGCCGGGCAGATAGGCGCCGACATCGGTTTCGGAGGCGTAATCGGAGGACCAGTCCATGGTGCCGGACATGGGAACGCCCTTGGGCGGCAGACCGCCGGCGCCCCAGTGCGCCTCGTCGTACCAGGGATAGGTCGCATCGGCCCCGGGATGGTTGCGCAGGGCCCATTTCTGCACCCCGCCGTCATCATAGAAATAGATGCTGTAGGCGTACCAGTCCGGGGTGTCCGGATCCCAGGACGGCCAACCGTCGTGTTCGGAACCGATGGCCTGGGAGGTCCACACCGGGCCGCTGCCGGAATCGTCGCCGAACCAGGCATTCACGCCCTCTTCGGCGAAGATGTCGAATCCGGAATTTACATCCATGGGCACGACGCCGGTGTAGGTGCCGTCGCCGTTGTCGGTCAGGGTGCCGGTGAAGTGCATGGTGCTGGATGACACGGTTGTTCCCAGCGCCAGAACGGGTAGGAGCAGCAGGACTGCTGCGAGTATGAATCGTTTCATCTGATTTCCCCCGTCTGTGTTTTCATCCATGATTAATCCGATGTTGCGGACCACGATCTCCTGATCGGGCACGATGGTGTCTTTCCTGCGTCACTTGCCGATTTTTTGCCGCCTTTCTGTTATTTCACCAACGTCATCTTGCGAACCTTGCTGTAAGGCCCTGCGTCCATCCTGAAGAAATACGTGCCGGTCGCCATCGCCCGGCCCCGGTCGTCCCGTCCGGTCCAGGTCGCTTCATAGCGGCCGGGTCCACGGGTCTCGTCGACGAGCGTGGCTATGCGGCGTCCGTCCACCCCGTACACGACCAGCTTGACGTGCTGAGTCGTGGGCAGGGAAAAACTGATGGTTGTGATGGGGTTGAAGGGATTGGGGTAGCCGGTGCCCAGACTGTAGTCGGTGGGCAAGGCGGGTCTTTCCGAATTGCCCGGTTTCTCCAGGTCGGCTTGCAGATCCTGATTGACGATCCCCCGCGCGGTGATCTTCAGATCGGCCACTGAGAGATTTCCAGCGGTCTCGACCACGAACAATTCCCCTGTTCCCGTGAAGGCCCTGCCCGCGCCGAGCAAGGCCAGGTTGGCGTCCAGATGGTTCCCCACGTTGCGCAGGAAGAACTCGCCGTCCTGTTGCTTCAGCAGCGAACCGGCAGCGACTCCGGATACGGGGACGGCGGCCTGTACGCGCAACCCCTTCAGTCCCCGGCCGCCGGTCATGACCAGGGCCATGTGTCCTTCGTCGCGGCGAACCCAGGCCAGGTCCACGCTTTCCTGTTCCGTGACCAGAACCTTTGCCGGGGTGACCACGCCGAAGTTCAGGGAGAAGATCATCAGGTCCTCGAAGTCGACGGCGTTGTCGGTGGTCGGGATCCCCAGGCGGCTCCAGTCGTCCGTGGGGCCGACGTCGACGAGGTTGTTGTAGGGAGGGCCGCCGGCTTCGGTGGTGCCGAAGGCCGTACCCAGGTCCGACATGTCGAAGGAATCGACCAGTCCGTTGGGCGTGGTGACCGCCGCGATGCCCGTCACGTCGCCGAGCCAGTAGTTGGTGGCGCGGTCGTTGGTTGTTGCGGCGTCGCCGTTGAGGACGGCGTCGACGGCGAAGACCTCGTAGTAGTAGACGCCGCGGTGAGAGGCGTCGGACCAGGTGTCGGTGAATGCGTGCACACCGGCGGGAATGGATCCCGCCCATTCCCACTGCGGGTCCGCATCGGCCTCGGCCCAGGTGGCCGGGCGCACTGGGATCACCGCACCGGGCAGGTCATCGTACTCGGGGTAGGCTGAAACGCCGATGGTGGTGTCGTACCACAGGCCGCGGAAGATCTCGTAGTGGTCCACGTCGAGATCGTCGTGGTTCCAGGTCACGGTGATCTTGTTATGGCCGGGAGCGGCGGAAATGTCGGTGACCGGCGCCGGAGCGATGCAGTCCACGATGAAGGATGTCCCGAGCAGGGGCGCATAGAGGTCGTGGTTGTCCGGGTCGCGCAGGCAGTAATCCACGAACTCCACCCCGACGGTGCCGTCGCCGGTGGTCTGCACGTTCATGGTGAACAGGTCGGCTGTGGCTGTGAGGCCGGGGGTGGCCCCCAGCAGGGCGTCGTCAACGGTGAAGGTGCCGTCCCCGTTGTCCAGGGCCTGGAACAGATGGGCGCCGATATGGCCCATGGCCCCGGCGTCGAAGATGTCCGCCGTCGAGACGGTGGCCGGACCCGTGATCCTGAAGGTGACGGAATAGCCGCGCACCGGAGTGGCGGCCGGGTCGGCCAGGTAGGTCACGGTGACGGGCATGGGCACGCCGCAGCGGACGGGTCCATGGTCGGGAACCGTGGCGATGATGCCCGGCCCGATCATGGTCCAGGGGTCGAACAGGATGTGGTCGGTGACCACGGCGCCCAGGCCGCCGGGGTTCTTGACCGGATGGTAGGGACCGCTGATGTGGCCCCACCAGTTCTGCCGGGCGTCGTAGTCGATCACCGAATTGGACCACCCGGCCAAGCTGAGATTGTCGATGAACGAACATCCGCGAGCCATGCCGCCGACGGTGCCGCCATCCTCGACGATGACGAAGCCGCGCTCGAAGTGGCTGATGGTGCAGTCGGTCAGGTTGAAGTTCACCAGCCCGGCCGAGATCGCCGCCGGTCCCCAGGAATCGAGGGTGTCGCTGCCGGTGAACACGCTGCCGTTGATGTCCATGGTGACGGTGCTCTTGGTGAAGCCGGATTTATCCGTGGGGATCTCCACCGGTTGGGGACGGCGCCTGTCCACCAGGGTCTTGGCCCCGGTACAGGAGGCGATCAGGGCGTCGCCGACGGGGTTGGTCACGCTGCCGTCAGTGAACGAGGCGGTGTTGTCCTCCATGTACACCGAGGTCTGGATGCCGTCGGCGGTACAGCCGTTCATGGCGACCGAGGTACCTGCCGTCCCGAGGAAGCCCGTGGCGGCCCATGTGCTGCCGGTGAAGTCGAGGGAGCTCACGCTGCAGTCCGCCAGGGTGAACACGGCCCCGCGGGACACCTGGAATCCGTTCTGGGCCAGGGTCGAGGTGGCGCCCAGGCCGGTCACCGAGACGTTGCTCAGGGTTCCGGTGAGGTCGGGTCCATCCAGGACCACGCCCGATTTCTGGAAGTCGTCGATCCGCACGTTGGTCAGATCCAGCGAGCGGGCCGTGCCGTCGACGGTGACGGCGAAGACGCCATTGCCGTGAGGAACCGTGAGGAGTGTCGCGCCGTGGATGCCGGTGATGTGCACGGTGTCCAGGGCACCGCCGGCGTTGAAGAAGCCGAAGCCCTGGAACAGGAGGTTGGCGTCTCCCTGTGACATGCCGTCCAGGGTGAGGTTGGAAAAGACCACTCCGCCGCAATTCCGCACCAGGACCACGGGAAAGTAGTAGGACCCGATGATGAAATAGTCGGTCAGCTGGGCGGGAGAGTCGATGAACGTGACATCGTCGCCGGACCCGTTGATGGTGAGGTTGTCCTTGGCCACCACGACCTGTTCTGCGTAATGGCCGGGCGCCACGAGGATGAGATCCCCGGCCAGCGCGTTGTCCACGGCGGCCTGGATGGTCGTGAAATCCCCTCCCCCCGCGGCGTCTACCTGCCAGATGGCGGCACGGGCTTCGTTGAACAGGGCAAGCATACCCACGAGACACAGGACCAGGATTCCCGGCAGAACCGAAGTATTTTTCATAATGTTCCCCCACACGAAATCGACGAAATACGGTTCAGACAATGATCGAAGCATCATGGTTGCGGGCGGTCCGCGCCTGAACGCGAACCGCCCCGTGAAGAGTGTTCACTTCACCAGTGTCATCTTCCTGACCCGGCTGTAGGGCCCGGCCTTGATCTGGTAGAAATAGGTGCCTGAAGCCACGGAACGGCCGGCGTCGTCGGTGCCGTTCCAGATGACCTCGTGATTGCCCGCGGAAAGATCCCCGCTGATCAGGGTCCTGATCCGCCGTCCGTCCAGTCCGTAGATCGCCAGCTGCACCGTCTGCGCCTCGGGCAGGGAGAAGCTGATCTTGGTCATGGGATTGAACGGGTTGGGGTAGTTGGGTTGCATGGCGTAGACGGAGGGCACGGCCGTGTCGCCCGCCTTGTCCAGGGTGTAGTCCAGCTTGGCGTTGTCGCTGCCGCGCAGGTCGATGGTCAGGTCTTCCGGTTTGATGTTGGACCCGGCCTCGATCACAAGCAGATCGCCGCTGCCTTCGAGGCTGGCGCCGTGGCCCAGCAGGGCCAGGTTCGCATCCAGACCCGAGCCGACATTGGTCAGGAAGATCCGCTGTTCCCGCAGGAGGTCGCCCGCCCGAACGCTCCGGACCGGCGCCGCCGCGCTCAGGTGCACGCCCTGCAGGCCCGAACCGGAGACCAGATGGAGGGTGTAGTCGCCGTCCTCGCCGTGGATCCAGGCCAGGGTGATCATGGCGCCGCCGTCCGCGGCCTTGGCCGCATGGACCACGCCGTAGTTCATGGCGAAGACCATGAGATCCTCGAAGTCGATGACGCTGTCGGTCAGGGGGATGCCCAACCCGCTCCAGTCGTCGGTGGGGCCGACATCGATTGTGTTGTCATAGGAAGCATCACCATCGGCGGTGGCGAAGGCTGCGCCCAGGGCGTTGATGTCGGTGACGTCGACCTCGCCCTGGGGCGGGGTGTTCGGGTTGGGCGGATCGGGAACGCCCGTCACGTCGCCCAGCCAGTAGTTGGTCGCCCGGTCGTTGCCGTCGGCGGCGGCCAGACTGCCGTTGGTGGCCGCGTCCACGGCGAACACCTCGTAGTAGTACACGCCGCGGTCGGCGCCGTCGGAATCGAAGGTACCCGTGCCCCCGACGGCTCCGATGTCGGTGAAGCTCGTGGTACCCACTGCTACGGTGCCGGCCAGGACCCATTCGGCGCTGGCGGCGGCGGCGTCCCGGTCGGACGGGCGGGTGGGAATGGTGTTGCCGGCCAGGTCGTCAGACTCGGGGTAGGCTGAAACGCCGATGGTGGTGTCGTACCACAGGCCGCGGTAGACCTCGTAAACGACCGTGTCGGTGCCGTCATGGATCCAGTCGACCTGGACCTTGTTGTGGCCCGGGGCCGCGGTGATGTCGGTGACCGCAGCGGGCGCCGTGCAGTCCACGACGAAGGAGGTGCCGGCCAGGTCGGCGAACATGAACACGTTGTCGGGGTCGCGCAGCTTGTAGCTGAGGATGTCCACATCCACTGGACCGTCGGTTGCGGTGTGGAAGGTGACGGTGAACAGATCCCCGTCGGCCAGCAGGCCCGCCGTGGCGCCCAGGATGGCGTCGCTGACGGTGAAGGTGCCGTCGCCGTTGTCCACCGGGTAGAAGTAGGTGCTTCCCACGCCGGCCAGAGCGCCGCCATCGGCGATATCGGTCAGGCCGAAGGTGACGGCGGTGTTGGGATCGGTCAGACCGAAGGTGATCTCGTAACCGCGCAGGCCAGGCGTGGCGTCGCTGCGGTCGTAGTGGAAGGTCACGGTCTTGGTCAGGCCGCAGGTGATGGGGTCGGGGCCGGACGGGACGACGGACAGGGTGATGGCGCTTGCTTCGTAGGCCAGAGCCACGGCCGCGGCGCATTCACCGCTTTCCTCGGGGTAGTGGTTGCCGCTGGTGTAGATCCAGGCGCCGCTGGCGTCCTGGGTGGAGGCCAGCCAGGTACCGGCGCTGTACAGGGAGGCCAGGTTGGCCGCCGTTGGCGCCAGGTTGTCGCTCAGGCACCACATGGCGTAAGCGGTGTTCTGCCAGTCCTGGTCGTCGGTTTCGGCGCCGTACTGGTAGCTGAAGGCACCGTCGGCGTACTGGCACTCGTGGAGCAGCTGTTCCAGGGCCGGGATCTTGTCCGTGTGCAGGCCGCTGGTCTGGAAGGCCCGGATCAGGCCGGAAACTCCGCAGGGGTACACCCAGTAGTCATGGTTGGCATAGGTGGGATCATAACCCTTGCTGTGGCCCAGGGGCTCGAAGTATCCGGGCGTGGCGTTGTAACTGTCGTCATAGATCACGGCCACGATCTCGGCCGCGTCGCTGCCGTAGTTGTTGCCGGGGAACATGCTCTCCATTCTCATCAGGGCCTCGACGAAGGGGGCCAGATCCCAGGGAATGATGCCGTTGGCCCAGCCCGAGGTGCCCCGGTAGTCGCGCAACCCCTGGGCGAAAGTGGTGGCGGTGCCTCCGTAGTTGTCCAGACGGTATTGCCAGATCGCTCGGGCCCCGTCGGTGTAGTAGGAGGGATTGGTCACTTCGCCCAGGGAGGCGAAGTTCAGCAGGAACACCATGTCTGCCCCGGACCGGATCACCGACGGACCGACGGAGACGATGTGGTCCGCGGCATCCTTCATGGTCGTGAACAGGGCCGAGTTCGGTGCGAAGCGGTACACCTGGAACACCCCGTTGGCCACCACTCCGTAGAGGTTCGTGGGGCTGGCGGTGGCGCTGTGGCTGAAGGTTGTGGTGCTCCAGTCCCAGCCGGCGTCATCGGGATCGTCCACGGGAGAATCCGGATCCCCGTTGCCGGCGTTGTCCTCGGTGACATCCGCCTGCATGTAGCGGAGATAATCGGCGGCAGCCATGGCGGCGGCCTTGAGGTCCGTGGGATCTCCGAAGGCCTTGTTCGCCAGGGGCAGTGCAGATTCGTTCCCCGCCTTGAAGTTCTGGTCGGCAGTGGCAAACGGTCCGACCACGGGTCCTGCGGCCTGGGCGGCGACCACCCACAGCGTGAGGATCGATAGGATCAATGCGAGATGGCGCAATTTCATGATGAACCCTCCTGCAATAATTGAAAAAAATCAGGATTTTGAAGGTGGAGAGCCAGAGACGACTCCTGCTACCCCCACCGGCACGAATTCCTCCTCGGACCCTCCTTTCCCTGATGCATGTTTGACCATGTATGCCGGGCGGCATGCCTTACCCGTTCCGAACTACGGAACGGATCAACAAGAATCGAGCTCAATCAGAGCCGTGTTGGGCTGATGATGTCTGGGCGAGTCATGATCCGGGCGAGATGGAAACGGAGGATCGAAATCCAGCCGGGGCGAGGTCCGAATGGTCTCACGATTGCTATCAATTGTCAAGAGGTCTGGGAGAAAATATCAGAAAACTGCGGAGATATTTTATTGTTTAATAGGTTTAATTACTGTTTAATGTTTGATAGCATAAGATGTTTTGAGGAAACATCATATCAGTTGGGGCCCCACCGATGGTGCAAAGCCCACGGCGAAATGAACCGAATGATTACCGGGATCGGACCCTTGCGGAAATGACCTTCAACAACTCCACCATGGCCAATGTATCCAGACAACAATAGCTACGCAGGTCGGCCAGAATTTTGGCCTTGTGGGTTTGGCTGACTGATTCCGGCGAGAGTCCCAGGGTTTCCGGAAAAACCGCCTGCATGAATGCCCGCGTGGCTGACTGTCCATCCCGGATATCCAGGTCGTCGTAACCCAGCGAGGTCCAGGCCGGCAAGACGGCCTTCAGTGAATATTTCCCGTGCTGGTCAGGATGATACGCGTCGAAATGCTGGAAGGGGTTGGCCAGGTCCTTCATCCGGGCGCGGATGTCGTCGCACATGGGGCCGAACGCGGGAAAATCCTCCCCCAGTTCCGCCAGCACCCCCAGTTCGAAGCTCTTGTTGTAGGCCAGCACGGTGCCCTCGGGACCGATGACCCGTAACTTTTCCAGCAACTGGGGACGGGGGTCCACCGGGTCCTCGGCCAGGTACTCCAGGTGCCGGGGTTCGGCCCCCGGAGCGGCCTGCATGTGCAGGGAGAACTGGAAGGGGATCCGCTGGTAGGGGCGGGTGCCGTCGAACAGGGGCACGGCGGGATTCATGGTCTCGAAATCCAGATGCCACAGGGGATACCGGAGTCCGGAGAGCCATCTCCTGACCGCATCCGCGTCGAAGTGCTCACGGCCGGAGACAACGGCGTTCTGCTGGACGGTCTGCATGGGACTCAGCTTGTCGGTCGGCACCTTGTCGATGGTTTTCCAGCCGTCGTCCAGCCACCTGAAGGCCTTCTTGCCCGCGTAGTACAGCTCGGTCACATGATGCGGAGGGAGGTCGGCCCAGCACACGGGTTTGAGGGGGCACGGATAGGGAGATCGGCAGTGGGGACCGATGGGTGTCTGCGGATCTCCTTCTTCGATGATCGTCCTGTGACGGTCGAACAGGGGCGGCACCAGGGAAACGAGCTCGAGGACCTCCTGGGTGACGTCCTGCCTGTGGAACAGGGCGTGCGGATCGATCGGCCCGTCCTTCACATAGGTATTGTCCAGGTGCAGCAGGTACAGGCGACGAAGCTCCAGGCCGCACCGGTTAAGACAGTCATATTGATAGGCCACATCCCACAGATTGATGGTTTTGACCGCAGTGCTCGACTTGACCTCGATGAGATCCCAGGTGTTTCCCTCGGCCGGCACGAGGATGTCGGCTCGAACATAGCGACCGTCGGCCTGGAAGCTGGCCTCGAACAGGGGTTTGCGCAACGGCAGCAACCGCGTGGTTTCAGCCACGGTGGCGGGAATATCCGGCCGACCGTCGGGACGGTCGCGTTTGATTTCGATGCCGTCGGGATACCGCTGCTTGGCCAGGTCGCCCACCAGATGCCCGGTGTCGAAGATGAACTGCTGAGCGGGACCGGGTTCGGGAATCAGGTCGCGGTTGTTGTAATATGTCCACAGCAGGCGGGGACATTGCAGACCGGCCAGGAATTTGGATTTGGAAACCAAAAGCGTCATTATTGTTTTCCAAGCTTGGCGAGTAGTTTTCAGGTATCAAAAGAGGAATCTCATCTTGGCAACTCTACCACATCACGAGCGATTTGACATCATTGGAGATGTCCATGGTTACGCGGATGATCTGGAGGCCCTGCTGCTGCGTCTGGGCTATCGCGCCGGGTCCGGGGGGTACAGCCACCCCGACGAGGATCGCCGTGCCGTGTTCGTGGGCGACTTCGTCGATCGCGGACCGGACATCGAGCGGGTGCTGGAGATCGTCCGCGCCATGACCGAGGCCGGCGCCGCCTATGCGGTCATGGGCAATCACGAGTTCAACGCCATCGCCTACGCGACCCGGCACCATGGCCGCTACCTGAGGGAGCATACGCCGACCCACAAGTACCAACACCGGCACACCCTGGAACAGCTGGGCGGATCGGCGATCCCTGATTACTGGCTGGACTGGTTTCGGGCCCTGCCTCCCTATCTGGCCAACGACGAGCTGCGCATCGTGCACGCCTGCTGGGATCCCTGGGCCATCGGGATCGTCGATGACGCCCTGGCGCGCCACGGCGGGATGACCGATGGGTTCATGGTCGAGGCGCTGCCGCCGCTAGGCGAAGGCGGGGATCTGTTCCTGGCCGTCGAGTGGTTGCTCAAGGGCAAGGAGATTCCCCTGCCGGACGGGCACGAACCCCTGGCCGACAAGGAAGGGACCCGGCGCCACAAGATGCGGGTACGCTGGTTCGACCTGCCGGCGCGGCCGACATATTCCGACCTGATCTTTCCACCCCGTTCCACGGTCGGGTTGCCGGCCCACCACGTACCGGCGGATGTCCTGGCTGATGTGCGCCTGCCGGGCAACGCCTACCCCGCCAACGCACCGCCGGTTTTCTTCGGTCACTACTGGCTATCCGGTCCCATCGAGGAACCCGACTCCAACGCCGTCTGCCTGGACTACTCGGTGGCCCGGGGCGGCCGTCTGGCGGCCTGCACCTGGTGTCGGGGGGAGCGGATCGACACCGCGAGCTTCACTATGTCACGCTGATCTTCTCCCCGCCGCGGCCTTCCTGTCTTTCCTCAATCGGCAATTCGTTCCGGGATATGGAATGACCTGCGGATAGAATCTTCATGACAGGCGAACCATCGATCGCGAAAGAGGTCGTCATGGACATCCGGTAGAACAGGGCCCGCCGCGGGGGAAGGGCGAGCCTTCGCGGCGAGAAGTCCGGCGGATCCCCGGCAGGGGGTCTGCCGGGCGCATCATTCGGGGCCGGGGGAGGGACTCACCCCTCCCACGAGATCCCCAATTCTCCGGCCGCCTGCGCCAGGGCCCTGTCCCTGGTCCACAAGGGAACGACCATCAACAGCGCCGAAGCCAGCAAATTGATATCCACCCACCCCAGGCCGCGTCCCGACAGATTCCGGATTTCCAGGAAAGCCAGGGCCTCTTGGTTGGTGACGACCCGGGCCTGGGGCAGTTCGGCCAGCAGCGACAGGATCTTCTCGCGTTGGGCAAGATTGCCACAGATCAATTCCCCGGTAACGAAGGGATGGCAAACGACCGCGCCCTGCTCCAGCAGGTGACACAGAGCCGGGTTGCCCCGGCGGAAATGGTCGATCCAGATGGAAGTGTCGACAAGGATCACGGGCGGCCTGAAGGGCGGCGGCGTGAGACCTGGGCCGCTTCGGGCTCGGATCCGCCGAGACGGGCCAGACGGCGGGCGCTTTCCAGTCCGATCAGGGCTTCCAATCCCAAGCGCACCAAGGCAGTCTTCTCGGTGATCCCCGTCAGATCGATCGCTTTTCGCATCAGATCGTCATCAATGTTCAAAGTAGTCCTCATGCATATAAGTATGCACAATTCGTACATACATTGCAACCCCAATCCAGTCCGTGAACCCGGGATGACATCTCGGGAGCAAAATTCTCCCTGCGGAGACACAATCCACCGGAACATTCCGGATTCCAGAACGGCCTTGCAGGATCCTCGCCGCGAAAGGACAATCACCGCCTGCGCAGGAAACACAGCGAAAGGATTCGCCATGGTCCAGGACATGTCCCCCGGTTCCCGCCTCATCCAGCTCTACGCCATGCTCCTTTTCAACGACCGGGAATACTCGCTGACCGAGCTCAGTTCCCGATTGAATTGCAGCAAGCAGACCGTGCTGCGCCTGGTGGCGGATCTCGGCGAGGCGGGCGTCACCGGGGTGGAGACCATCAGGCGAGGCAACCGCAACTTCTACCGCATCCCGCGGGTCAAAAGGCCGAAGGGCATGCTGCCCATGACCGACGAGGAATTCGACGCCCTGCTCATGTGCCGGGCCTTCACCAGTCATCTGCTCGGTCGCAAGGAGTTCACCGCGGCCATGAACGCGGTGAGTAAGAGTGCGAAGATCCACAAGGGCGACCGGCAGCCGGACCGCGGGGTGTTCGGGGTGTACAGGCCGGGAGTCATCGATTACACCCCCCACCATGGCCACCTCCAGGCCCTGGTGCGGGGAATGGAGGAACTCCGGGTGTGCGAGGTGGCCTACAGGCGCCTCAAGGACAAGAAGGCCAAGGTGTTCCGCATCAAGCCCTTGAAGATCTTCTCCCATCACGAGACCATCTACGTCCATGCCCGCTACGCCAAGATGCCCGGCATGGTGTTCAAGGACCCGGGGTACGACCCCCTGCTGGTCCTGCACCGCTTTTCCTCGGTCACCGTCACCGATACCCCCTTCAAACGACCGCAGAACTATGATTTCGAGAAGGTCTTCAACAAGCACTTCGGGATCATCAAGGGCCGTACCTTCAAGGTGCGGGCGGAGCTGTCGGGATGGGCGGCGGGCTTTGCCGCCGAGCGGAAGATCAGCCCCGACCAGACCATCAGGAAGAAGCGCAACGGCAGCATCGAGCTGGCCTTTTCCGCCACGAGCGAGCCCGAGGTGCTGGCCTGGGTCCTGAGTTTCGGGACCGAGGCCCGTTTGCTGGCCCCGAAGAAGCTGGTGGAGAAGCTGAAGGGGCAGCTGGCAGAGGTGCAAAAGCTCTACGCGGGAAAGTAGCCCGGTATCCGGACTTCCAAAACGTTCCGGAACACGGAACGGCGCGCGACTACCTTGTGCAACGACTGCCAAGGGAAAGGAGCGCGACCATGAAGAAGATCCATTTCGAATTCTCACGAAATTCCCGGCGCCCGGCGCCGGCCCTCCACGACAGGAACTCCTACTTCACCGTCAGTGCCTGTGCGGCGTGGGGCGCGCGCGTCATGGCCGTGCGCGAGGAGCTCCAGGACGGGCCTCTGACCTTCGCCTTCTGGCTCTCCGGCCTCGATCCCCGCGGCGAGGATGAATTGCTGGACATCTTCTTCAGCCCCGGCGACAAAGAGCGCCTCCTGCCTGAAATCAAGAAGGCCCTCGGCAAGGCCGACGACATGGCTTCCCTGGTCCGGATGCATCTTGGTGACGCACCGGCCGGGCGGGTCAGGCGGATGGCCAGGGAAATGGCGGATCTGGTGGGGAAATGGGCCCGGTCCGGGGACACCTATGCGGACTGCGATTTGGCCCGCCACCTGCAGAGCACCGGGGAGATGTTCGGTCTGACGGACAAGGAAGTGGAGTTCTGCTTCTTTCTCACGGTCATGAAGGGATGGGGGCCGGCCCAGGACTACTTCGAACACTACCTGTCCTGCGACGAGCTCGGCTCGCGGCGCAACCTGCTGTTCGCCCTCGGCATCAGCCAGGCCGACCTGGGCCGAATCCTGGCGGGCAAGGTGACGGCCATCGGCATCCTGGATCCCGGCCGGAATTTCCTGGATATCGATGATGAATTCAAGCCGTTCTTCATGGATCCCTCCCTGGCTCCCAGCCGCCAGGAATTGTTCCGCAAGGTTCCCGGTTCCGGGCTGTCCTCGGACAGGCTGGGTCTGCGGGAGGACAAGGTGAAATTCCTGCGCTCCCTGTTGACCAGCCCGGGCGAGCAGCCGGTGCACATCCTTCTGTATGGTCCTCCGGGGACCGGCAAGACCACCCTGGCCCGGGCCCTTTGTGCAGAGCTGGATCTCAAGGGTTTCGAGGTTCTGGGTCAGAAGGAGAACAATGCGGGGTCCCGCCGCGTCGCCCTGGCCGCCTGCATGGAGATGGTCTCCGGGCGACCGGACAGCGTGATCGTGGTGGACGAGGCGGACCAGATCCTCAACACGGACCGCCCCTGGTTCCACAGCGGCGAGACCATGGACAAAGGCTATCTCAACGGGGTGCTGGAGCATCCGCAGGTGCGGGGCATCTGGATCGTGAACCGGCACGAGGACATCGATCCGGCCGTGCGCCGACGCTTCGCCTACAGCCTGGAGTTTCCCGCCATGGGCGTTAAGAAGCGGACGGCCATGCTGGAGGCGACCCTGCGCCGACACCGTATCAAGCGGCACTTCACGACGGTACAGATCAGGCGGCTGGCCGAGGAGTTCGAGTTGACTCCCGCCCTGTTCGCCCAGGCGGCCCAGGTCGCGGCGCGGGTGCAGGCCTCCCCCGCGGGTTGCCGGGCGGCGGTTCGGGAAGTGCTGGACGCCCAGGTCAGGTTGCAGGGCAAGACGCGCACGGCCTCATGGGGCGAGGTGCGTGGTTCCTTGCCCTTCATGGAGTGCGGCGTGAACCCGGACCGGCCTCTTGGAGACATCCTCGCGCCGGTCGTGCGCTTCGACAAGCTGTGGAAGGCCGAACTGCCGGGCCGTGCGCCGGGTCCTTTGGCTCTGCTGTTTCACGGCCTGCCGGGCACGGGCAAGACGGCCACGGCGGCCCATCTGGCCTCACGGATCGACCGCAAGGTCATCAGCAAGCGGGCCAGCGACCTCCTGGACCCCTACGTGGGCATGACGGAACGCAAGCTGGCCGCAGCTTTCACCGAGGCGGCCCAACAGGGCGCCGTCCTGGTGCTGGACGAGGTGGACACGTTCCTGAGCTCCCGCAGCAACCGCGGCCGCAGCTGGGAGATCAGTATGGTCAACGAGCTGCTGGTCCAGATCGAGCAGCACCAGGGGCTGGTCATCTGCACGACCAACCGCATGGAGAGCCTGGACGAGGCCGCTTTGCGCCGTTTCGCCCTCAAGGTGGAGTTCCGCCCCCTGACACCCGACCAGATCGAGGAGGTCTACACCCGGGTGCTGGGGCCGCTGGGTCAGGGCTCTTTGACGCCTGAGGAGCGGCAACGCCTGCGTTCCCTGTCGCCGGTGACGACCTCGGACATGGTGTTGGTGCACGGCAATCGCCGTTTCCTGCAGGGCGGTCGCACGTCCCATGCCCGGCTGCTGGATGATCTGGCCCGGGAGATTGAGGTCAAGCCGCAGGTGCGTGGCGCCGCAAGGGTGGTCGGATTCTGAGGCCGAGATGGTGTTGAGGGTTTTCCTTGTGCCGCTGAAATTGTGTCCACCCAGCAATGGGTATGACCGAACCGACGCCCTCGCAGATGTAACCTGCTGTCGCATGGACGGTTGCCTTCGTCCTCCTGACTTCGGCAACCTCGGCATTCCGGCCCGTTCGCCCTCCGTGGCTTCCGGGCCTCCATGACGCCATTTGACAGCAGGTTACATCTGCGAGGGCGTCGGTTCGGTATCCTGATTATGAGGGTGGACACAATTTCAGCGGCACAAGGGAAGATTTTGCCCGGGGGGCTTTCCCTCCGAATTGTTGACATCTCTTGTCATTTGACCATCTTTACCTTCGATCAGGCGCCACTAAGTGGTATCGGCGCCGGACCATGCACCAGAGCAAGAGGATAATCGCCGTCTTGAACGAATCCCTCCTTGCCCGAGTCCGTTTATGGACTATTTTACTCGCGTTACCGACAGCCGGCGTGTGCTGGCTGTTGTTGTCCGGTAGCTTTGCCCTGGGCGTGTTCCTGACGGCCCTGTGGGCGGTGACCGGATTCTTCATTTTGGAGCGGCTGCTGAAGGCGGCCGTGGTGGAACCGGGCGCGGCCCGCAACGGTTTTGCCGTTTTTTTGTGGCTGATGGCCAAATTGGCTGTTTACGGCCTGGCGATCTGGGTGTTATTTTCCCGCCCGTTCCCGGCCATGAGCCATGTGGCCGGCCTGACGCTGCTGATCGCGGTGCTGACCGTGATGGGGGCGAGGGCCCGCTCCCGGCAGATCCGGGATTCGCAGCAATCGCCGACGGCTGGCCGGGCCGAACAACGATCCGACGACGCACCGACCTCGCAAAGTGAGCGGGATGAAGATGGGTAAGCTGAACGGAAAATCTCTGTCCAGATGGTGGATCGCCCTGACCGTGGCCCTGTTCGTGGTCGGCGCGACGGCCGTGGCCTCGGCCCAGCACGAGGCGGGCCAGGTCGTCGAGGAAGGTCACGACCAGGTCGTCGGGCATGGCACCTCCCACGGCGAGGCGGTTGCCGAGATGGCCGGTGAAGGCCATGGCGAGGCGGACGCCGAAGGCCACGCCGAAGGGGAACATGCCGCCGAGGCCCACGAGGACGGCCCCCCCCACCTGCCCAACGCGATTTCCCTGCTCGGCAAGCTGCTGCCCGAATCGGCGGCCGCGTTCATCGAGCACTACGAAAACCCCATCTTCTCCATGTTCGTGGCCCTGCTGGTGACCCTCTTCTTCGTGTGGTTGGCTGGCCGTCTCTCGGTGCGCAACCCGGGTCGGACCCAGATGCTGGTCGAACTCTTCTTCGGCTGGCTTTACGACCTGTTCAAGGCCGTCCTGGGCGACGAGGCCCGGCGCTACACCCCGTACCTGGGTACCCTGTTCATCTTCATCCTGGCCAACAACCTGTTTGGGATGGTGCCCCTGGGACATTCGGCTACCAGCAGCTTCGCCACCACCACCTTCGCCCTGGGCATGCTGACCTTCTTCTATGTGCAGGGCATCGCCCTGAAGAAGAACGGTTTCCTGGGCTATCTGCACCACCTGGCCGGATCGCCCACCTGCGGCCTGGAATGGGGCTTTTCCGTGCTGCTGTTCCCGCTGCACCTGCTGGGTGAACTGATCAAGCCCATCAGCCTGAGCCTGCGTCTGTTCGGAAACATCTTCGGCGAGGACGCCCTGGTGGCCACCATGGTGATGCTGGGCACGGCCATCATGTACAAGCTGACTTCCTCGAGTTTCGTACCGGGGCTGCCGTTGCAGTTCCCGTTCTATTTCCTGGGCCTGTTGTCCAGCACCATCCAGGCGCTGGTCTTCACGCTCCTGTCGACGGTCTACATTGCCCTGTGGCTCCCCCACGGCGACCACGAAGGTCACGGGGAAGCGCACGGGCATTGAGAGGGCCTCAAGGCCCGCAACAGCGGGGAAACCCGCGAGCTTGAACGCGCGACGCACGCGCCAAAAGGAGATGACAATGACTGGGAACATTATGGGACTGGCTCTTCCTCTCGGCCTCGGTTTGGCTGCCATGGGTTGTGGACTCGGCCTGGGTAGGGCCATCGAAGGCGGCATGAGCGCCATGGGTCGTCAGCCCGAAGCCATTGGTCAGATCCAGACGGCCATGATCATCGGTTGCGCCTTCATCGAGGCCCTGACGATCTACGCCCTGATCGCCACCTTCCTGCTGATGGGTAAGGTCTAACCTACGGGAATATCCCGCGTGCGTTGAACGGGGCCGGGGGCGGCCGCTCCGCTCCCTGTCCCGCCGACGAAACCGGTCATTCCCATCCGGAAGGTGATCCGTCATGGATATGGTACTGCCCGATTTAACCCAGCTGTTGACCACCGCAGTGGGCTTCCTGCTGTTCGTGTGGGTGCTGGCCAAGTTCGCCTGGGGACCAATCCTGAACCTGCTCGACCAGCGGCGCGAGAAGATCGAGACCGACTTCAAGCATGCCGAATCGAATCTCGCCGAGTCGGAGAAGCTCAAGCACGAGTTCGAGCTCAAGCTGACCGACATCAAGGTCATCGAGCGCGAGAAGATCCAGGAAGCAGTGCACAAGGGCGAGGAGCTGAGCGAGACCATCGTCAGCAAGGCCAAGCACCAGGCCGAGGAGACCCGGCACAAGGTCGAACAGGACATCGACATGGAACTGCACAAGGCCCAGCTGGAGTTGCGCGACTCGGTGGTGGACATGGCCATCGGCGCCGCCGAGAAGGTCATCGGCGAACGATTGGACGACGACCTGCACCGCAAGCTGATCCTCGACTACATCAACCAGCTCGGGGAGCTGCCTCATGCGTGATCGCAAGGTTGCGACCAGATACGCGGGCGCCCTGCTCGCTTCGGCCCGGGAGGCCGGCATCCTGGACGGGGTGGCCGAGTCCTTCGCGGCCGTCCTGGCCGTGGTGCGCGATAACCGCGACCTGGTGACGTTCCTGTACAGCCCCCAGGTTCCGGAGGCGGAGAAGAAGAAGCTGCTGCGGGACGTGTTCGGCGGCAAGATCGAGGATCTGCTGCTGACCTTCTTCTACCTGCTGCTGGACAAGAACCGCATCGAGAACCTGCAGGACATCGGCGAGGCCTTCGCCGACCTGGTGGAGAAGGAGCACGGCGTGCTGCGCGCCGGTGTGATCACCGCGGTGCCCCTGGGCGAGGACCTGGAGGCGTCCCTGCGGGACAAGCTGGCCGCCATGACCGGCAAGTCGGTCATCCTGGAAAAGAAGATCGATCCCCGCGCCATCGGCGGGGTCTGCGTCACCCTGGAGGACAAGATCCTCGACGGCACGGTGCGCGCCAACCTGGACCGGCTGCGCAAGCAGCTAGGCAAGGCCGCGGTGCGCTGACCTGGTGTCGGTGAACGCGAGCCTAAACGGTATTCAACGAGGAGATGGGCAGTGAAACTTCGGCCTGAAGAGATCAGCTCGGTACTGTCGCAGGAGCTGAACAAGTACGACCGCGACCTCGAGGTCGAGAGCGTCGGGACGATCCTCCAGGTGGGCGACGGCATCGCCCGCGTCTACGGCCTGCAGGACGTGATGGCCGGCGAGATGGTCAAGTTCCCCGGGGACATCTTCGGCATCGTGCTGAACCTCGAGGAGGACTCGGTCGGAGTGGCCATCCTCGGCGCCGACACCCACATCAAGGAGGGTGACCAGGTCACCCGCACCGGCAAGATCGCCTCGGTGCCCGTGGGTGACGCGGTGATCGGCCGCGTGCTCAACGCCGTGGGCCAGCCCATCGACGGCGAGGGCCCGGTGCCCAGCACCGAGACCCGCGAGATCGAACTCAAGGCCCCGGGCGTGACGGCCCGTCAGCCGGTGAACCAGCCCCTGATGACCGGGTTGAAGGCCGTGGACTCCATGATCCCCATCGGTCGCGGTCAGCGCGAGTTGATCATCGGCGACCGCGGCACCGGCAAGACGGCCATCGCCATCGACACCATCATCAACCAGAAGGGCAAGGGCGTGCACTGCTTCTACGTGGCCGTGGGCCAGAAGCAGTCCACCGTCGCGGGCGTGGCCAAGAAGCTGCGCGAGCACGGCGCCATGGAGTACACCACAATCATCGCCGCCTGCGCCAGCGAACCCGCCCCCCTGCTCTACCTGGCCCCCTACGCCGGCTGCACCATGGCCGAGCACATGATGTGGCAGGGCAAGGACACCCTCGTGGTGTACGACGATCTGTCCAAGCAGGCCAACGCCTACCGGCAGATGTCCCTGCTGCTGCGCCGTCCGCCCGGACGCGAGGCCTTCCCCGGCGACGTGTTCTACCTCCACAGCCGTCTCCTGGAGCGCGCGGTGAAGCTGAGCGACGAGAACGGCGGCGGTTCGCTGACGGCCCTGCCCATCATCGAGACCCAGGCGTCGGACGTGTCGGCCTACATCCCGACCAACGTGATCTCCATCACCGACGGTCAGATCTTCCTGGAGAACGACCTGTTCTACCAGGGCATCCGTCCGGCCATCAACGTGGGTATCTCCGTCTCGCGTGTGGGCGGGGCGGCCCAGACCAAGTCCATGAAGAAGGTGGCGGGCTCGCTGCGCCTCGATCTGGCGCAGTACCGCGAGCTGCAGGCCTTCGCCCAGTTCGGCAGCGACCTGGACAAGGCGACCCAGCGGCAGCTGACCCGAGGCGAGCGCATGGTCGAGATCCTCAAGCAGGACCAGTACGTGCCCATGCCCAACGAGAAGCAGGTGTCCATCATCTTCGCCGCCGGCAAGGGCTATCTCGACGAGGTGCCCATCGAGGACGTGGCGGCCTGGGAGAAGGACTTCCACGCCTTCATGGATGAGAAGCACTCCAACGTGCTGCACACCATCGCCGACAGCGGAAAACTCGAGGACGAAACGGTGGAGCATCTGACCGCCGCCATCGAGGAATTCATCCAGACGCGGGGTTGACCCGCAGCGCCTGAGCGCAGGAGGTAACCCGTGGCGGGAGCCGGGGTCAAACTACTGAACAAGCGGATCCGCTCGGTCAAGAACACCCAGCAGATCACCAAGGCCATGAAGATGGTCGCCGCTTCCAAGTTGCAGCGCCAGCAGGGCAAGATGCTGGCCGCGCGCCCCTATGCGCGCAAGCTGACAGAGCTGATGCAGCAGCTGGCGTCCAAGGCCGAGGTGCACGACCCCCTGTTCGAGGAGCGGCCGGTGCAGAAGCGCCTGTTCATCCTCATCACCTCGGACAAGGGTCTGTGCGGCTCCTACAACATGAACATCATCAAGCTGGCCCACAAGGCCGTGGACGAGTCGGTCGCCGCGGGCGTCGAGACCGCCGTCTACGCCATCGGACGCAAGGGTGCCGAGTACTTCCGCAAGCGGGGTTACACGATCTTCAAGAGCCACGAGAATTTCGGCGGGGCCGTCGACAGCTCCCAGGGCAAGGCCGTGGGCGATGACGCCGTCGGGGCGTTCCTGGACGGGTCCTTCGACGAGGTGCGGGTCATCTACGCGTCCTTCATCAGCACCATGACCCACACCCCGGTGGATCGGCCGCTGCTGCCCATCGCGCCGGAGGCCGTGGAGGGCGAGGAAAATGAGGGAGCCGGAGACTACATCTGGGAGCCCGGCCAGGATGAGCTGTTCGGCGTGCTGGTGCCCTTGTACCTGCGCAACCGGGTCTTCATGACCCTGAGCGAGGCGTTCACCAGCGAGCACGCCGCGCGGATGACGAGCATGAGCGCGGCCACCGAGAACGCCGGCGAGCTCATCGACGCCCTGACGTTGCAGCGCAACCGCGAGCGCCAGGCCGCCATCACTTCGGAATTGCTGGATATCGTGGGCGGCGCCAACGCCCTCTAGGTTTTCGCGGGGGCCGAAGGCCTCCATGATGCAGAGCACGCAAGGAGAGGAAAGAACATGGCCGGGAACTACGGGCTGGTCCAACAGGTCATCGGGCCCACGGTGGACCTCGAGTTCGATTCGGATCATCTGCCGGATATCCTCAACGCCATCCACATCGTGGACGAGGAGCGGGGCATCGACCTGATCACCGAGGTCGCCCAGCACATCGGCAACAACGTGGTGCGCACCATCGCCATGGACTCGACCGACGGTCTGGTCCGCGGCATGAAGGGTCTGGACACCGGCTCGCCGATCACGGTGCCGGTGGGCGATCAGTGCCTCGGACGTCTTTTCAACCTGCTGGGCGAGACCCTGGACGGCAAGGGTGACCTGAAAGAGCCCGACAAGAGGTCGCCGATCCACGCCGCCCCGCCCGCGCTGACCAACCAGGGCGAGGCCAA
>CAYPVD010000023.1:0-21208 GCA_964414055.1 uncultured Fibrobacteraceae bacterium | reverse complement strand
CGGCAGTTGAAAACGAGGTCAAGCGTTGGTCACTCCAAGAGGGAACACAATCTCGACGGCACAACTAAAGCAAAAAATTCACGGAAATATTATTAGTCTCTAAGGTGTTGATTTTTTTACGACCCAAATGATCATCGGCGATCAGAATCCGGCCAGATGCTTGTCACGCAACGTCGTGGACCTTGCCGCAGCGGGGGCATGTCGCCTGGGAAGATTTGAAATCAGGTGGAATTTTCAACACCGTACCGCAAGTGCAGGGAATCCGCTTGTAGCCACCCTTGCGGTAGAAGAAATCGTCCACCTGCCTGGCGAGGGTCCGCTGGGAAGCCTGGGGCTCGCGGATTCCCCCAGCCTCGCCCGACGAGCCCGCGGCGCCGGCCACTCCGGCCGATCCGGGACGCAGGCCGGCCCCGCCGTCGTCCTTCAATGCCGAGGGAGGGATGACCCCCTTCTTGCCGGTGGCCTGCCGAAAGCTCTCCTGGTACGAGCGGAAATCCGCTCCCGCCATGCTGCGCAGGACCTTGATCCTCTCGGCGATGGGCGGGTGGGTCGCCGTGGCTTTGGCCGCCATCTCCCCGGCGCGCGCCAGGGGGTTGACGATGTACATGGGCGCGGTGGCCCGGTTGGCGTGGGCCAGTTTCTGCGGCGAGGAGGCGATCTTCTCCAGGGCCGAGGCCAGCCCCTCGGGGTAACGCGTGAACACCGCGGACGAAGCGTCGGCCAGGTACTCGCGCTTGCGGGAGATGGCCAGGTAGATGAGCCGGGCCAGGAGCGGCGCCAGGATGGCCAGCAGCACCGCGATCACGGCGATGATGCCGGCGCTGTCCCCGCCGCCGGACCGCCGCGAACGGCTGCGACCGCCGCCGAACCACATGCCCCGCAGACCCACTTCCGCCAGGATCACGATGGCTCCGGCCAGCACCCCCGCGAACAGCATCAGCTGGATGTCGCGGTTGCGGATGTGGCCGATCTCGTGGGCGATCACTCCCTGCAACTCGTCGCGGTTGAGTCTGCGCAGCAGACCGCTGGTCACCGCGACGGCGGCCGTCTCGGGCCGGCGGCCGGTGGCGAACGCGTTGGGCGCCGGATCGTCGATGACGTAGACATCCGGCATCTTGGGCAACCCCGCGGCCAGGGTCATCTCCTCGACCACGTTGAACAGGACCGGCAGGTCCTCCTTCTTGACCTTTTGGGCGCCGCTTACCGCGAGCATCACCTGGTCGCCCTGGAACCACGAGAACAGGGTCATCACCAACCAGACGACCGCCGCCACGGCCACCCCGTAGGGGCCGTATCCCCTGCCTCCGAAGTACTCGCCGAAGGCGTAGCCCAGCGCCATCAGCAACAGAGCCGTCGCCACCACGAGCATGAAGGATTTGCGGCGGTTGGCCGCGATCTGTTCCCACATGGCGCTACCTTGTCATCCTTCGCGCTGGATCAGTCGAACTTGACCTTGGGCGCCTCGCGCTCGGCTTCCTCGGTGACCTCGAAGTAGGTCTCGGGCTGGAAGTTGAACATGCCGGCCACGATGTTGCCCGGGAACATCTGGACCTTGTTGTTCAGGTTCATGACCGTCTGGTTGTAGAACTGGCGGGCGAAGCTGATCTTGTTCTCGGTGCTGGTCAGCTCCTCCTGCAGGGACAGGAAGTTCTGGCTGGCCTTAAGGTCGGGGTAGGCTTCCGAGACGGCGAACAGCCGACCCAGGGCCGCGGTCAGGCCCGACTCGGCCTTGATGCGGTCGGGAATGGTACCGGCCCCCTGGACGGCCGTCCGGGCCTTGGTCACCGCTTCGAGGGTTTCCCGCTCGTGGTGCATGTAGCCCTTGACCGTCTCCATCAGGTTGGGGATCAGGTCGAAGCGCCTCTTGAGCTGCACATCCACCTGGGCCCAGGCTTCCTTGACCTGGTTGCGCAGGCCCACCAGCGAGTTGTATATGCCGACGAACCAACCGACGATGACCACGAGCACACCCAGCAGAATCAGTAACACTATCATGCCTCTTCCCCTTTCACGGGAAACATCCCGCCCAGAAACTCGGCCAAGGCGGGGTCGACGTCCATGCTGTGTTCCACCAGGTCCCGGCTCAGCTCCTCCACCTCGTGGCGGTCGAACCACAGGCCGCAAACGGCGCAACTGTCCACAAGTACCCTGCGGCCCGGCCCGATATTCACCTTGGCCATGGTCTTGGCGCACAGGGGGCAGGGCCGGCCCGCCTCATCGGTCTGCGCCGGACTCGTGGCCAAGGCCCCCTCGCCGGGCATCAGCAGTTCCAGCTCGCCGCGGTCGAACCAGACCCCGCCGCAGTCGGGGCACAGGTCCAGTTCTATCTCCTTGTACTCCACGACGTAGGTCGGCACCCGGCACACGGGACATTTCATGGTTTACCCCTTTTTGGTCCGCGCCCATGGTCCCCCACCCCGTTCACAAATGCAACCCCCATGACGAAGTTTCCACGATCTGGTAGGCTGGCATCATGTTCAAGCACACCAGCGACATCCTGAAGGATCAGGGCATCAACCGGTCCACCCTCGTGATTTTCGAGGGCCGCGCCCGCGCCAACATCAAACGCCTCGGGAACCGGGCCGCAGGTTGCTGCGTGACCATGCGGCCCCACTTCAAGACCCACCAGAGCGAAACCGTGGCCGGCTGGTTCGCCGACGAGGGGATCGATCGCATCACGGTCTCCTCGCTGGACATGGCCGTGCGGTTCGCCACAGCCGGCTGGAGGGACATCACCATCGCCTTCCTTCTCAACCCCCTGGAACGGCCGCGCCTGCTGGATCTGGCGTCCCGGCTGGCCGCCCGGAAAGGCCGGCTGGGCTGCACCATCGATTCGACGGCGGCGGCCGAGGCGCTGCGGACCACCGGAACGGTCCCGCCGGTGGATGTCTGGTTGAAGATCGACACGGGCTACGGGCGCACGGGCATTCCCTGGGATGACCGCCCCCTGCTGCGGGCGGTGGTCGGCGCCCTGACTGTCCCGCCGCGCGGGCTGCTCACCCACGCCGGGCACGGCTACCGGGCCCGTAGCCGGAAGGCCCTGCGGAAAATCTGGGACGAGACCGTCGCGCGCATGCAGGCCGCGCGCACGATCCTGGAGCGGAACGACCTGATGCTGTCGGTGGGAGACACCCCCACCTGCAGCGTGGTGGAGGATTATTCCGGGGTGGACGAGATCCGTCCCGGCAACTTCGTCTTCTACGACCTGATGCAGCTGCAGATCGGTTCCTGCGGACCGGACGACCTGGCCGCGGCCGTGGCCTGCCCCGTGGTGGGAATCTACCCCGACCGTCGGCAGGTCGTGATCCACGGGGGCGCCGTCCATCTGTCCAAGGAGAGCCTGCAGGAAACAGGCGGCAGGATTTTCGGCCGACCCGGCCTGCTGGATCCCCCGCGGATCCTGGACGGGGCCCGGGTGACCGGCCTCTCCCAGGAACACGGTGTCATCACCTTCGCGGACGGCGCCTTCCCCGCCGCCCACGAGCTGTCCATCGGGGACCTGATGCTGGTCTGGCCGGTGCATTCGTGCCTGGCCACCGACCTGCTGACGGTCCGGCCCGCCCCTTCGGTGGCGTTCATTCCCTGATGGCGGCCGCCCGTCCCGCCCAGTACCAGATGGCCTCGGCGAACTGCCGGGCCGTGTAGGCGCAGTAGGTGCCGCCCGGCTTTTCCAGCATGTTGCGGGCCATGGTCAAAGGATCCATGGGCTCGTCGGCCACCGGGCCTGCCAGCAGGCAGACCACCTCCCAGTCGTAGTCCCCGCTGCGGGTGCCGTCGTTTTCCAGGAGGGCGGCCGCGGAATACAGCACCACCCCCGCGTGACGGACCTCCTCGCAGGGTCCGGCGGCCAGCACGCGGATATAGCCTTCCTCGTGGGGCTGGCGCCGTGCGAACTCGGCCCGCAGGGGCGTCCGTTCGTCCACCTTGACGGTCGCGGACACGAAACCGTGCGGCGGGACCGGCACGATCACCACCTTGTCCAGATCCTCGCGTCCGGCACCGGGACGCCGCTGCGCCCAGTGTTCCCGGACCAGACCGAGCAGTTCCTCCTCGCCGCCCCGGAACCAGACATGGCCGCCGTCGGGAACGTGCCTGCGGCGGGCGAATTCGCTCCAGCCCAGCTTCAGCCCGGACGCGTCATCATTTTTCAAGACGGAACCCTCCCCGTGTATTATTTTAGCCCCGATTATCCCGCAACCACCGGCCCCTTTCCAGGCAGGATGCATGATGGACTACCCGGTCAACGACAAGCAACTGATCCGCGATTGCCGCATCGGCGAAGGCACCAAAATCTGGAACTTCGTCAACCTCTACGAGTGCGAGATCGGCCGCGACAGCATGGTCGGCACCTTCACCGAGATCCAGGCCGGCGTCAAGATCGGCGACCGCACGCGGATCCAGAGCCACACCTTCATCTGCGAGATGGTCACCATCGGCAACGATGTCTTCGTCGGCCACGGGGTGATGTTCATCAACGACACCATGCCCCCCCAGCCCGATCGCGACAAGTGGCTGCCCACGGTCATCGAGGACGGGGCGAGCCTGGGCAGCAACTCCACCATCCTGCCGGTCCGGGTGGGAAAGAACGCCGTGGTGGGCGCCGGCGCCGTGGTCACCAGGGACGTTCCCGACGGAGCCGTGGTGGCGGGCTGCCCCGCCAGGATCCTGAGATACCGGGAAGGATATGGGCCCGAGTAGACCCGACAGGACATGAACCTGAATCCGAAGCACGTTCTGCCGTGGAGTCTGGTCCTCATCGTCGTCGCATCGCCGCTGCGGGCCCAGGAGGCGCCCGTCGATTCGACCACCGTCGTGACGACCCTGCCGGACCTGGTGGTCAACAGCGAGGCCGCCGCCCCGCCCGCGTCCGGCCGCCTGATCCTGGGCCCCGGCCGCATCGCCCTGGAGGATGCCGGTTCCCTGGCCGACCTGGGCAACCTCCTGCCCTCGACGCGCGTGGCCGTCAATTCCCGCGGCGAGGCGGTCCTGATGATCCGCGGAGCCCCCGAACGCCACGTGCAGACCTACCTCGACGGCATCCCCTTGAACCTGCCCTGGGACGAGCGCGTGGATCTGGGTTCGATCCCGGTGATCGGCAACATCCGCCTGGAGGGCCGACGCGGCCTGGCCAGCCTGCTCGAAGGTCCCGGCGCCCTGGCCGGCAGCGTCCGCATCCTCGCCACGACTCCCGGTCCGGGGCCCTCGTCCGCCACCAGCGCCGTCCTGGGCGAGCAGGGCCTGAGCATCCTGAACGCCGCGGCCGGCGGGAATGCCGGCTCCTGGCTGCTGCAGGGCGGGATGAGCTGGCGCCACCGCGACGCCTGGCCCCTTCCCGACGACGGACCCGAGCGTTTCAACAGCGACCTGGACCAGTACGCCTTCCTCGGACGCAGCAGTCGGCCCGTGGGTGCAGCCGGGCGGCTCAATCTGCTGGCCGGCGGTTGGCACGAGGAAAAGGGCGTCCCGCCGGAACTCCACCTGGGCGACGAGGCCCGTTTCTGGCGCTATCCCCGGCGAAAACGGGTGCTGACGGGGGCCAGCCTGAGCCTGCCGGTGGGCACCGACGGAGCCTGGGACCTGCACGCCATGACGGCCCTGGACTACTTCGAGCAGGAGATCGACCCCCGCGGCCCGGACGGCTGGGACCTTCCCCGCGAACAGGGCCAGGACTACGAACACGACATCGACCGTACAGCCCACGCCATGCTGGGGGTGACCCGCTGGCTGGCGGACGACCTGCGCCTGACACTGCAGGGCAACGCCCGCTACACAAACCACCGCGAGAGCCTGACCGTGGGCGGGGGCGTCCTGGCCTACTCCCAGTGGCTCACCGCCCTGGTGGCCGAGGGCGAGTGGGTGCCCGCCGCCGGCTGGACGCTGCGGTGCGGAGCCGGCTGGGATCACGCCGCCACCCCTCAGACCGGAGACAAGCCCGACCGTGCCGACGACGACGCCGAGGCCCTCAACCTGCGTCTGCAGAGGGATCTGCGATCACATACCCAGATCTACGCGGCCGCCTCCCGCCGCAGCCGCTTCCCGTCCCTGCGCGAGATGTTCTCCGGCGCCCTGGGCAAGTTCCTGCCCAACCCCGACCTGCATCCCGAACGGCAGGATCTGCTGGAGACGGGACTGACCGCCAAGGGTCGCCGCTGGAACCTGGCCACGGCGTTCTTCCTGCAGAATCTTCACGGAGGAATCGAGAAGGAGAAGCTGGCCGACGGCAGCGGCCGCTTCATGCGTGTCAACCGCACCCGCATCCGTGTTCCCGGCTGGGAGATCATCGCCGCGGCGAACCCCTCCTCCGCCTTGACGCTCTCCCTGCAGCACACGATCATGTGGGCCCGCGTCCAGGAGGACGGGGCCTTCACCGGTCATGCCGAGGATCGGCCCGATTTCCTGTCCCTGGCCTCGCTCCGGTGGCAGCGGCCGCGGCAGGGACCGGACGCCCTGGTCGAAACCCGTATTACAGGTCCGCGCTGGAGCGCCGATGCTTCGGGAGCCTCCGACGCCACCGGCGGCCTGAAGCGCCTGCCGGCGGGGGTGACCTGGAACCTGCGCCTCGGCTACCGCTGGCTCACGGTCGGACGCAGCGTCGAGGCCCACCTGCGCGTCGACAACATCTTCGACCGGAACGTCCCCTACCAGGTGGGCCTGCCGGCCCCGGGACGCATTTTCGCCGGAGGCTTGAGCCTGAAACTCTAGCAGCCCGGGTCATTCATGACCATTCGGGACCAGCACTGGAGGTCAACATGGAATTCATCGCCGCCCTGGCCACCGATGACGGCAAGACGTTCGTCGACAGGCACTTCGGGGATGCCCGGTTCTATCATCTGTACACTGTGGGTCGGGACGGTGCCCACTTCCTCAAGGTCGTGCCCAACACGGCCCCCGAAGAGACCGGCCACGCCGACCCCCGCAAGGCAGGAGGAATCGCCCGTCTGCTGAAGACCGAGAACGTGAACGTCCTGGCCACGCGGATCTTCGGGCCCAACCTGAAGCGGGTCCGGAAGAAATTCGTTTGCGTGATCCTGGATTGCCATGCTTTTTCCGAGGGCCTGGACTTCCTGTCCGCCAATATCGACACCATCGCCGCCGCCTGGGAACAAGGCGAAGAGCGGGAGTATCTCAATCAGAAGACCATGACATGAACTTCCTGAAGAAATTGTTCAGCCCCCGCACCCCGCCCGAAAGCGCGCGCAACATGCGCCGCAACGAGCCCTGCTGGTGCGGTTCCGGCAAGAAATACAAGCAGTGCCACTACGAGGCCGATCGCGCCTACTTCACGACGGTGCAGAACGCCGCCTGCAAGGGCCCCACCTGAAGCCGCTGAACCGGGGCGGTCGCCCCTAATGAAATTCCATAATCGCCGCTAAAGACATGGCCGGAAATGCCGATAGGGCACTGACTGTCGAACCCGGTCGTGCCGATTCTGCGCAGTTAGGGGCGCAACCGGGAGCCGTACCTGAACAGTATCCTACCGGGAGCCGTCATGCGGGTTGCTGCCACATTCCCTCGTCGTTGCCTCGGATGCGTTCTGGGGGTCCTGGTCGGACTGGCCTCAGGCTCCGGACCCGCCCTGGCGAGTCCCACCCGGTTGCCGACTCTGGGCATCGAAACCTGGACTTCCAACGAAGGGCTGCCCCAGAACTCCATCCAGGCCATCCTGCAGGACAAGGACGGCTACATCTGGCTGGGCACCCAGGCGGGGCTCGTACGCTTCGACGGGGTCGCCTTCACGACCTTCGGCTCGTCCAACACCCCCGAGTTCACCCACGACGACATCCAGGACCTGGTCCAGACGGACGACGGCACCCTCTGGATCGCCACCTACGGCGGCGGCCTGGTCAAGTACCGGAACCACGAATTCTCCCGTCTGGATGTCCCCGGCCTGCTGGACGACAAGACGGCGGTCCGGGCCCTGGACATCGGCATCCACGGGGAACTGCTGATCGGCACCTTCGACAAGGGCTTGTTCATCTGGGACGGAAACCGCCTGGACAAGGTCGATATCCCCCGGGGCATGATCTCCGCCCAGATCAAGGACCTGATCGAGATGCCCGACGGCAAGATTTGGGTATCGACCAACAAGGGGTTGTTCAGCTCCAAGGACGATCGGTGGTCCAAGATCGCCCTGCCCTGCGGTCAGACCCACAGCACGGGCGCCATGTACCTCGACGAGGACGGTTCCCTGTGGGTCGGCGCACCCGACGGCCTCATCCACATGACATCCTCCGGAGCGAACCTGGTCGAACCGCCGCAGGACCTGCTGTGGGACGACGTGCAGGACATCCTGAGGGACAACAAGGGCCGGCTCTGGATCGCCACCTTCGGCTCGGGGCTCCTCATCCTGGACGAGGGTCGTTTCACGGCCTTCGACTGGCGCGGAAACCCGGCGGACTTCTCCATCCGGCGGTTGTTCGAGGACCGGGACGGTTCCATCTGGGTGGGGACCGGCAGTCTGGGTGTCAGTCGCCTGCGGGCCACTCCATTCGTGGCCATCAACAAGGCGGCCGGGCTGCCCAATGAGAACATCTGGGTGCTCGATAACGATCACCATGGCGGGATGTGGGTCGGCATGGACGCCGGCGGTCTGGCCCGGATCAAGGGCGGCAAGATCGTCGACATCATCGGGGAAAAGGAAGGCCTGCCGGGCAAGGTCGTGCACAGCATCTGCGCGGCCAGGGACGGCAGCCTGTGGGTGGGAACCGACCGCGGCGTGGCCCGCTTCAAGGGCGGCAGGGTCAAGACCTGGGACGTGAGCAACGGCCTGGCCCACAACCAGGTCCGGTCCATCTTCGAGGACCGGTCCGGCACCATCTGGGTCGGGACCCTGGGCGGGGGCATCTCGGTCATCAAGGACGGACACATCAGCAACTACGGCACCCGGGACGGCCTGCCCAGCACGGCCGTGCGCTGGATCGAATCCGACCGGGAAGGGCGGATCTGGGCCATCACCGAGGGCGGACCGTCCATCTGGCGGAACGGCAAGTTCACGCCGCCCCTGTCCAACCACGATACCGGCGGCATGTTCGCCCTGAGCTTCTACCAGGACACCGACGGCGTCATCTGGCTGGCCACCTACGGCAACGGCCTGGTCCGCTACGACGACGGGAAGGTCGTTACCCTGGGGGTGGAGGACGGCCTGCTGGACGACAAGATCTACGCCGTCACCGGAGACGACTTCGGCCGCCTGTGGATCACCTGCGCCCAGGGCATCTTCGGCATCAGCAAGACCGACATCGCCGCCTACATGCGGGGCGAACTGGCCGAGATCCCCTTCACCCTGTTCGGTTCCCGCAACGGGTTTCCCGCCCGCGAGTGCAACGGCGGGTCCCAGCGCAGCGTCCTGGTGGACGACAAGGGATACATCTGGCTGGCCACCGACGGCGGCGCCATCCGCTTCGATCCCGGCAAGGCGCAACCCAACAACACCCCGCCCAATGTCGTGGTGCAGAACATCCTGCTGAACAGGGAACTGCTGCCCCCCGACCACTACCTGAACATTCCTCCGGGCACCAGGAACCTGGAGATCAGCTACACGGGGCTACAGTACGACAACCCCCAGGGCATCACCTTCCGCTACCGTCTGCTGGGGTTCGACGAGGACTGGATCGACGCGGGTTCCCGCCGGATCGCCTACTACACCCACTTGCCGGCCGGCAAGTTCACGTTCCAGGTCCTGGCCGCCAACGGCGACGGGGTCTGGAGTTCGGCCCCGGCCGAGATTTCCCTGCAGCTGCTCCCCCACTTCTACGAAACGGGCCTCTTCAAGGGCCTGGTGGCCACCGTTTTCCTCCTGATGCTGGGCAGCATCATCTGGGCCCGTTACTACCAGATGCAGCAGAAGCAGATGGAGCTTGAGAAGCTGGTCGCTGAACAGACGTCCGAGCTCGTGGCCGCCCGGGACGCCGCCGACGCGGCCAACCGCACCAAGGGGGAATTCCTGGCCAACATGAGCCACGAGATCCGTACCCCCATGAACGCCATCATCGCCATGACCGATCTGGTGCGCGACACGCCCCTGAAGCCGGACCAGAAGGACTCCCTGGACATCGTCAGCAGCTCGGCCCAGGGCCTGCTCGAGCTGATCAACGACATCCTGGACTTCTCCAAGATCGAGGCCGGCAAGCTGGAGCTTTCGCCCCACTCATTCGACCTCCAGGAAACCGTGGACGACACCATCCGGACCCTGGCCCTGCGCGCCGAGCACAAGGATCTGGATCTGACCGCCCACCTCGCCCCGGACATCCCCCGCCGTCTGATCGGGGATTCCCACCGCTTCAAGCAGATCCTGATCAACCTCATCGGCAACGCCATCAAGTTCACCGCCGAGGGCGAGGTCTGGGTGGAGATCGAGGCCGAGGAGATCACGCCGCGCCAGGTCCTGCTCAAGGCCATGGTCAACGACACCGGCGTCGGCATACCCGAGGATGTCCAGGCCAAGATCTTCGAACCGTTCTCCCAGGCCGACGCCTCGGTCACCCGCAAGCACGGCGGCACGGGACTCGGGTTGACCATCTGCACCAGGCTGGCCGAGCTGTTCGGCGGCAGCCTGGGGGTCCACAACAACGACAAGGGCGGGGCCAGCTTCCACTTCACCGCCCGCATGGACATCGACACCAGCTGCCCCGTGATCAGCCCCGCCGTGCTGAAGGACGCCAGGGTCCTGATCCTCGATTCCCACGAGCGGCACCGGACGAACCTCACCGAGCAGCTGCAATGGGCCGGCGCCGCAGTCACCGCCCTGGAAGCGGCGGAAAAAGCGGGCACCATGTACGAGATGTCCCACTCCCAGTCCCAGGCGTTCGACATTGTTCTCTGCGACTACGGGCATGACGGCCGGGCCGCCGCCGAGTTCATCGAGCGGATAGAGCATTATCCCTGGGGCCGGGGTAAACTGTTCATCATGGCTTCCCTGGGCCGCATGCGCGACGCCCGTACCCTCAAGAGCGACAAGATCGCCGGTTACCTCATCAAGCCGGTCAAGCAGAAGGAGCTGCTGCGCAACCTGCAGGCCGTCCTGGGCAACCGGAGGCCGCAGTCGGCCGACATGGAGCAGGACGCCGCCGAAGGCGCCGCCCGGGATTCCGGCCAGCCCAGCCTGCGCGTGCTGGTGGCCGAGGACAACAAGGTCAACCAGGTCGTGGTGAGGCGGGTTCTCGAGAAGTACAACCATCGGGTGACCATCGCGGACAACGGACAGGAAGCCCTGGACAAGATCGCCGCCGGTCATTTCGACATCGTCCTGATGGATGTGCAGATGCCCGTCCTGGACGGACTGAAGGCCACCAGCCTGCTGCGTGAGAAGGAGGCCAGGGAGGGTCTGCCCCACCTGCCGGTCATCAGCCTGACGGCCCACGCCATGATCGGCGACCGCGAACGCTGCCTGGAATCGGGCGCCGACGGCTATGTGACCAAGCCCATCAACTCCCAGGAGCTGCTGGCGGCCATGTTCGAGCTGATCGAAGGAACCGAGAGGGTGCCGGTGTCCTGAGAACCGGCGAAATCGCGAGGATCCTGATCAAGAGCCCGCGGCGGAGGACACAGCCTCCGCCGCGGGCTCGGCTTCATGCTACCGTGGATCAGATCAGGATGTACCTGCCGGCCGGAGCGCCGCAAATGGGACATTTATCCGGTGCGGCCCCGAACTCGATATGGCCGCACACGGGGCACAGGTAGAACTTCTCCTCCTGCAGGTCCTCCCCCTTTTCGGCGGCGGCCAGCGCCCGCTCGTACAGCCGGGCGTGGATCTCCTCGGCGGCCACGGCGAACTTGAACATCCGCTTGGCCTTGTGGCCTTCGGCCTCGGCCGCCTCCAGCATGGGCGGATACATCTGCTGGTACTCGTAGGTCTCCCCGGCGATGGCTTCCTTGAGGTTGTCGGCCGTGGAGCCGACCCCGTCGAGGGCGGAGAAATGGGCCGCGGCGTGGATGCGTTCGGCCTGGGCGGTGGTCCGGAACAACCGGGCGATGTTGGGCAGACCCTCCTTCTCGGCCGCCTCGGCGAAGGAGGTGTACTTCTGGAACGCCTGGCTCTCGCCGGCGAAGGCTTCCTTGAGGTTCTCGTTGGTCTGGGACATGGCTTCCCCCCGAATCGAGTGAATCGTCGGCGTGGACCCCGCTATTAATACCCCGATTCGTCCCGGTTTTCAACGGTGACGAGGCCAGGGCCGCGACCGGCGACGGTTCAATCGGCCAGGCGGCAGCCCATGGCGATGGACAGGAACTTGGATTCCTCGCTGTCGGCCCTGCTGGTCAGGATGCAGGGTGCGGCCGCACCGGCCACCACCGCGGCGACCCGCGCTCCGGCCAGACGCGTGGCCGTTTTGTAGAAGACGTTCCCGGTCTCGATGTTGGGAAACACCAGGACATCGGCCTTGCCGCCCACCGGCGAGGTGAAACCCTTGATGGCGCAGGCCTCCTCGGAAACGGCCAGGTCCAGGGACAGGGGTCCGGCCACCTCGGCCTCGCCCACGGCCTCCGCCAGCTCGCCCTCCTGCCAGCGCCGGGCGATCTCGGCGGCCTGGACCGTGGCCGGCATGCGCGGCGAGACCTTCTCGCTGGCGGCGATCAGGGCGACCCTGGGGCGGGCTATCCCGAAGCTGCGCGCGGCGCCCGTGCAGTAGCCCAGGATCTGGACCATCGTGTCGGCATCGGGCAGGGGGATGATGGCCACATCGGCCATGAACAGCAGTCGCGCCGGCTGCAGCCTCTCGGCGGGGAACTCGGCCACCGTGACGTGGGAAAGGACCCTGCCGGCCGGCAACAGCCCCTTCTCCTTGTCCAGGATCAGGCGCATGTAGTCGGCGGTGCCGATCAGCCCCTTCATCAGGACATCGGCCTGGCCGTCGCGGACCATGGCCACGGCCAGGGCTCCCGCCTTCACGGGGTCGGGTTCGTCGATGACGTTGAAACCACCTGCGTCCAGGTCCTTTTCCCTGCACAAGGCCTCGATGCGCATCCTGTCGCCCACCAGGGCGACGTCGGCGATATCCTCGCTCACCGCCCGGGCCGCCGCCTGCAGGGAATGGGGATCCTGCCCGGCGGCGATGACCACCGTCCGCGAAGGGTTGCCGCGCAGGTCGTCGATGAGTTGATCCAGGTTCACGATGGGATCCATGACCGCTCCTTGTCGCTATTCCCGTGGGGAACCGTATTCCCGGGCCTGCTCCCGGCCCGACAGGACGCGCAGGGCCCCCTTCATCAGGGCGCGCATCTCGTTCTCGCCCGGATAGACGGTCACCCCGCAGCCGAGGGCCTTGACCCCGGCCGTGATGTCCTCGACCAGCATCGCGCTGCGGGCCAGACCGCCGGTCAGCAGCACCTGGTCCACCTTCTGACCGTCGAAGGCCGGCACCAGGGCGGTGATGTTCTTGCAGATCTGGTACACCAGGGCCTCGTACACGTCCCGGGCCTCCTGGTCGCCGGCGGCGACGCGCTCCTCGACCTCGCGGAAGTCGGCGGTGCCCAGCAGATCGATCAACCCGCCCCGGCCCTTGTTGAGCTTGAGCAGTTCCTCGAGGGTGTACTCGCCGCTGAAGCACAGGCGGATCAGGTCGCCCGTGGGCTCGCTACCCGAACGCTGGGGGCTGAAGGGCCCTTCGCCGTCCAGGCCGTTGTTCACGTCGATGTAGCGGCCCTTGGCGTGGGCGCCGATGGTGATGCCGCCGCCCATGTGGCAGACGATGAGGTTCAGGTACCGGTAGAAGGTCTCGTGCTCCTCGGCGTAGCGGCGGGCCGTGGCGATCTGGTTCAGGGCGTGGCTGACGACCCTGCGCCGCAGGGCCTTCATGCCCGTGATCTTCGCCCGCACCGGCACCTCGTCCACCACCACCGGATCGACGATGAAGGCGGGCTTGTCCGTGCCGGCCACCAGCTCCCTGGCGATCAAGGCCCCCAGGTTCGAGGCGTGGTCCACCCCGCCGCCCTCCATCAGCTCCCGGTACATGCTCTCGCCCACGCGGTAGGTGCCGTGGGGGATGGGACGCAGCAGACCGCCGCGGCCCGACACCGCGTCCAGATCCTCGGGGCCCAGGCCGTGCTTGGCCAGCTCATCCAGGATGACCCGCTTGCGCAGGGGATGCTGCTCGACAATGCGCTTGCCCTCGTAGGGTTCCAGCTCCGTGGCCGAGTGCTGGATCTCCGCGGTGAAACGCGGCAGGTCGCCCTCGAATACCGCGATCTTGGTGCTGGTCGAGCCGGGATTGACCGCCAGGATCCGGTAGCGCCGGAAGAAGGTGTCCTTGGGCGTGCGCATCCAGTGGCCGAAGCGGTGCAGGCGCAGGATGCTGGCCTTGACCGCCAGGGCCGCGTCCTCGGCCGTGCTGTCCATGGCCAGGTCCACCCCCTGGAAGCGCAGCCCGAACATGACGCTGAACTTCCTGGCCTCCGGGTAGCGCGTGGCGTACAGGTGGAACAGCAGGTTGCCCGTATCCAGGTTGGGCACGATCAGGACGTTGGTCCCCCCCACGAAGGCCTTCTCCTGGCCCCGGCGGTACAGGTGGGCCGAGCGCCGCGACAGGGCCACGCTGATCTTGACCTCGCCCTCGATGTGGATGGTGCTGTAGCGCTCGCCCCGGGAAATACGCTCGGCCAGGATCTCCGGGACCAGGGCCGTGGCCTTGCGCACCAGCTCGGGGCTCGGACCCTCGTCCGACCCCTTGTTGGAGTAGGAAACGATGGCGCCGTTGATCACCGGCAGCACATCCTCGGGAAAGAGGTCGCGCGCCACGGCGCAGGTGCCCACGGCGCAGTTGGCCAGGGCCTCGGGGGTCATGGTGGCGTTGACCCCCACGTCGCCGACCACCAGGATGTTGTGGGGGAAGATGTCGTCGGGATGGCTGTCCGGCAGGATGATCACGCCCGCCTCGCTGGCGATCTCCTGCTTGGCCAGCAGCCGCAGCATGGGCCGGAAGAAATCCTTGGGCTCGTGGATGACTCCGCCCACCACCATGTCCCCGTGCCCCTGCCTGACCGCCATGACTCCGAAACGGGCGGGGTCCCGCACCAGGGCCAGGGCCTCGTCGATATCGCGCGTGCGGTTCAGGCTCTGGGGCAGCTCGGTGCATGACCGGGCGAACTCCTCCAGCAGGTCGGTGCGCTCGTCGGGGTCGCAGAAGGAGCTCTCGGCCAGGGTGAACTCGATGCGCGTCGAGTCCACGTGCTTCAGGTCGCGGTGGATCACGTCCTTGATCCTGTCCTCGGCGGCCAGGAACACCGGCCGCGCGAAACGCGGCAGATAGCAGGCGGCCTCGATGATCCTCGGCTCCAGGGCCTCGGTGAAGATCACCGTGGGACGGTTGTTCATCCTGGCGAGGATCTGGTTGTCCAGGGATGTCTCGATATCGTACATTGACCATCCTCCTGGCCGCGGAGCCCGGACAAGATTCGATAATTCTTTAACAATAAATTGGGCAGATCCTGCCCCTTTGGCAAGGAGCCATCCGTTGCCCTCGCGCCGCGAAAACCCTCCTTCGGTGTCGGCCGATCTCCTCGCGACGGCCTCGGACCTGCTGACCGGAACCCTGGGAACGTGCCCGGACCGCTGGCTGCTGGTGGACGTGGCCGGCCAGCGCCTCCTGCTGGTCACGGGCGGGACGCCCCGGCGGACCTGGCCCGTCTCCACGGCCGCGGCGGGCCTGGACGCCCGGGAGGATTCCGGCGGCACGCCGCCAGGCGTCCACCGCATCGTCGAGCGCATCGGCCTGGGCTCGCCCCCGGGCACGGAGTTCTCCAGCCGCCTGCCCACCGGGCGCACCCTGCCGCTGGACGATCTGCCCGGCGAACCGGACCGGGACCTGATCCTCTCACGCATCCTCATTCTCGAGGGAATGCAGGAGGGCGTCAACCGGGGACCCGGCATCGACAGCAGGGAACGGTACATCTACCTGCACGGCACCAACCACGAGGACCAGCTGGGCCAGCCCGTTTCCGGCGGCTGCGTGCGCCTGGCCAACCGGGACATCATCACCGTCTGCGACCTGGTCAGGGAGGGAGACCCCGTTGTCATCATCTGAGAGGATCCTCACCGACGGAAGCGCCTGGCTGCACTTCGTGGGCGTAGGCGGCAGCGGCATGAGCGCCCTGGCCCAGTTCCACGCCGCGAGCGCGGCCGCTGCGGGCGGGATCGCCACCGGCAGCGACCGGGCCTTCGACCGGGGCGAGCGCTCGTCCATCCGCCGGTACCTGGAAGAGGCGGGGGTCGTCATCCTGCCCCAGGACGGTAGGGCCTTGGCCGAGAGCCGGGCGCCGGGCCTCGAACGGAGCGGTCCCTGCGACGCCGTCGTCGCCAGCACGGCGGTCGAAAGCTCGGTTCCGGACCACCGGATGGCCGTGCAGAAAGGCATCCCCCTGCTGCACCGGTCCGAACTGCTGGCCCGGTACGTGCGGGATCACCGCACCATCGCCGTCAGCGGCACCAGCGGCAAATCCACCGTGACGGCCATGATCTGGACCATCCTCGATGCGTGCGGCTACCGGCCGGGCCTGCTGACCGGAGGTCCGCTGGCGGCCTTGACCGCAGAAGGCCTGCTGGGCAACGCCCGCCCAACGGGGCCGGCCCCGGACGGCGATCGGTCGTACCTGGTGATCGAGGCGGACGAGAGCGACGGCAGCCTGGTGCGCTACGAGCCGTGGCTGGGCGTGATCCTCAACCTCGGCCTGGACCACAAGCCCCAGGACGAGGTCATGGCCATGTTCAGGACCTTCGCCGCCCGGACCCGGGCCAATGTCGTGGTGGCGGCCGAGGAGAACCTGAGGCCCCTGTGGCCGGGGGCTGTCCTGTGCGGCCCCGGAGCCGTGGCCGACCCGCCGGAAACGGCTTATCCGGCCGCGGACATCGAGCTCGCCCCCGGCGGCAGCCGCTTCACGGTGCGGGGTGTGCCCTTCTCCCTGCCCCAGCCGGGCCTGCACAACGTCAAGAACGCCTGCGCCGCCGTCGCCGCCTGCGCCACGGCGGACGTGCCGTTGACGGACATGGTCTCCCCCCTGGCCGCCTTCGCCGGAGTCGCCCGCAGGTTCCAATCCCTAGGCACGGCCGGCGGCGTGGAGGTCATCGACGACTTCGCCCACAACCCCGACAAGCTCGCCGCCGCCCTCGGCACCGGCAGGGACCGTCTCGGACCCGGCGGCGATGACCGGACCGGCCGCGTGCTGGCGATCTTCCAGCCCCACGGCTTCGGACCCACCCGCTTCCTGCGCCGCGCCCTGGTCGAAGCCTTCGCCTCGGGCCTGCGCCCCCGGGACGTGCTGTGGCTGCCGGAGATCTACTTCGCCGGCGGCACCGTGACCCGGGACATCTCCTCCGCCGACCTGGCCGCGGACATCACGGCAAAGGGACGGGACGCCCGTTTCGTACCGGACCGCGCGGCCCTGCCCTCCCTGGTCGCGGCCGAGGCGCGCCCCGGCGATCTGGTGCTGGTCATGGGCGCCCGCGATCCCTCGTTGACGGACCTGGGCCGATCGATTCTCGCGGCTCTGGAAGACTAGCGGGAGATGGTTTGCCGGGGGGATGCCGGATTGGTGCAGGACCGGTCCGCTGCACGCCGGTCCATGAAGAGGTTGCTGCCGGCAATCTTCTTGGCGGAGCACTTGACATCGGCGCAGGCCGTCGCCACCTCCACGAAGCGCGTGAAGTCGTGGTCCCTCAGGCGCACGCCGCCCATGCTGATGCTCAGCAGGGGGAAGCGGGTCGTGCGGCCCTGGCGGTCCGTGGCGACGATTGATCCGCGCTCCCGATCCTGGGGGTGGTAGAAGTTCGGCACGCCCTCATCGAAGATCCGCACGATCCTGGCACCCAGTTCCTCGGCGCAGTCCGCCGGGGCCAGGACCACGAAATCATCTCCGCCCACATGTCCCAGGAACCCCTGCCCGGTGCAGACCGAGCGCAGGGCCGTATGCAGGGTCTCGGCGTTGAACAGCAGCACGTCGTCGCCGGCGCTGAACCCGTAGGCGTCGTTGTAGGCCTTGAAGTTGTCCAGGTCGGTGTAGATCACCACGTCGTCCCGCTTCTCGTCCAGCGCCTCCTGGATGGCCGAGCCGATGGAGTTGTTGCCGGGCAGGTGCGTCAGGGGGTTGGCGTCGATGTCCAGTTCGCGCAGGTGCTGGACCTCTTTGAACAGGCGACGCAGCTCCAGGTGGGTCGCCACCCGGGCCAGGAACTCGTTCAGGTGGCAGGGCCGGGTGATGGTGTCTACGGCCCCGGCGGCGAACGCCCGGTCGATGATCCCAGGGTCGTGGCCGGAGGTGATGAAGATGACCGGGATGCCCCGCGCGGCCGGTTCGGCCTTGAGTCGGCGACACAGGTCGAAGCCGTCGCAGGAGGACATGTCGGCCGAGATCAGGAACAGGTCCGGCGCCCCGTGATCCACCAGGTCCATGACCGAGGAATCGCCGGACACCTCGAGCACACCGTAACCGTGGTCCCGCAGGGTCACGGCATGGATGCGCCTGTCCTGCAGGTTATCGTCCACGACCACGATGGTGTGTCCGGATGGCTCCATGCTCACCTCACGTGACGGCCCCGTCCAGGAGCTCGCTGATGGCCGCCAGGATCTCGGTCCTGCGTATGGGCTTGGTGAACGTCTGATCGACCCCGATCCGGTTGGCCCAGTCGAGGTAATCCTCGGGCTTGATCCGCCCCCCACCACTGATGGCGATGATCCGGGCCTCGGGATTCACCTGCCTGATCTCGCGGATCGTCTGCAGGCCCTCCTTTTCCGGCATGACGATATCGGTGACCACGAGATCGATGACCTCTGGATCGTAGAGTTCGGTGGCCTGCAGGCCGTCCGCAGCCTCGACCACCTCGTATCCTTCCATCACGAATATCTTCTTCAGCATGTCGCGCACCTGGTTGTCATCGTCAACAAGCAGAATCGTAGCCATTTTTTCACTGCTCCGGGTTTGAGAGGTTCATATACTGAATTCCTTACTGTCAGTGGATCGGCAGGATTACCCTGGACTTGACCCCGATTTCGCGCTTTCCGGGCAAACCCGGGGGAAGTCGAACCGCCGGGCTTAAGAAGAACTTTGTCAAATAAGGGGTTGACATCAATAATCATTCCTGTTAATTTGAGGTCAAGATAGACGAGGGATCACAGGGAGACCGACAGACCGAAAAGGGTGGCACATGCCGGCGAGCAAGATCAGGCGCAACACACCGCAACGCACGGTGATCCTCCAGGAACTCCGTGCGAGCAAGGAACATCCCACCGCCGCCGAGCTGTTCGCCCTGGTGCGTCGTAAGCTGCCCCGCGTATCCCTGGGCACCATCTACCGCAACCTCGAGGTCCTGCACGAGGACGGCTTCGTGCTCAAGCTGGAGCTTGCAGGCCACGAGGCCCGCTTTGACGGCACGACCACACCCCACTACCACATCCGCTGCACTTCCTGCGGAGCCGTACGCGACCTGCCCGCGCCCCTGCACGACAAGCTCGTGACCAGGCCCCTGGACAGCGGCGGTTTCCGCATCGACGGCCACCGCCTGGAGTTCTACGGCGTGTGTCCGGACTGCCTGCGGAATGGGGCCGAGAACACGACCGGCCCCGGATTCCCGGAGCACGGCAGCCACTGACCCGTTAACCCGGCAACCTCTCATCAGGTTCTTTCGCTGCGCACCTGTGCGCCTGGTTCGACCAAACAGACAAGGAGATTCAAAACATGGACAACTTCGACTTCGACTTCGTCCCCATGCCCCTGGTGTCCACCGAGGCCCCCGACTTCACCGCCACGGCCGTGATGCCGGACAACAGCTTCAAGGAGGACTTCAAGCTCTCGGACTACCGCGGCAAGTACGTGCTGCTGTTCTTCTACCCCCTGGACTTCACCTTCGTGTGCCCCAGCGAGATCATCGCCTTCAGCAAGCAGCTCGACGAGTTCAAGAGCCGTAACTGCGAGGTCATCGGCGTCTCGACCGACAGCCACTTCAGCCACTGGGCCTGGAAGAACACCCCTGTGGACAACGGCGGCATCGGCGACATCAAGTACCCCCTGGTGGCGGACTTCCAGAAGGTCATCAGCCAGGACTACGGCCTGCTGCTCGAGGGCGGCATGGCCCTGCGCGGCACCTTCCTCATCGACAAGGACGGCGTCATCCAGCACAGCACCATCAACAACCTGGGCCTCGGCCGCAGCGTTGACGAGATGATCCGTCTGCTGGACGCCCTGCAGCACCTCGAGGAGTACGGCGAGGTCTGCCCGGCCAACTGGCACAAGGGCGAGGACGCCATGAAGCCGACGGCCGAGGGCGTGGCGAAGTACCTGAGCGAGCACAAGTAGGCTCGTTCTTTTCTCGAGGCCCTGATACAACCACACCGCCCGGCGATGTCCTCGCCCCTTCGGGGCTGCGGATTACGCCGGGCGGTGTGGTTGTATCAGGGCCTCAGCGAAAAAGACTTTCCCCCATTGGAATCCCCTGGCAGAGGGCGGCTTCCCTGCGCGGCATCAATCGGCCGACCTCACGAGGCGAAAGCCGATGAAGCCGTTCGCGCTCGCCGGATCGTGGCTGTTGCGGTAAGCAGAACGACAATGCTCGGCATAGTTGCTATAGCCGCCGCCACGAAGGACGCGATAGGACGAAGTACTGCAATCCGAACCACCGGTACCATCATCCAAATGCGGATCCTCCAGAGTCCCCGCCGGATAGCCGCTGCAATAAATATCCCAGCACCACTCCCACACATTGCCGTGCATATCGTACAGACCCCAAGGATTGGGCGAATAGCTGCCCACGTCGATCGTGTGCCCCTGGTAAGGCCCGTTTGAGCAACCTGTATACGGATAATCGCCATTGTAATTCGCCTCGGTGGCGGCATCCAGACACACCCCCGTACTGAACGGCGTTGTGGTCCCCGTCCGGCAGGTAAACTCCCATTCGGACTCCGTGGGCAGACGATAACCATCGGCGTTGGGATCCCAGTTGTAGCTACCGTCGTAGGCCGGGGTCAGGCCGTCGGCAACGCTCAGGGCGTTGCAGAAATCCACGGCATCGTACCAGCTCACATCCGTCACCGGTCGATTGGGGTCGGTGACCCCGTGTTGGGGAAACACCGTGGCGTACTGGGCCTGGGTCACTTCGTACTCGCTCATGTAGAACGAGTTCACATAGACCCAGTGCTGTTGTTCGTTGTCGTAGCGCCCGTCCTCGGTTGTCGGACTCCCCATCTGAAAGGCCCCGCCGGGAATGAACGTGAACCCTGACAGGGCGCCG
>CAYPVD010000022.1:0-21305 GCA_964414055.1 uncultured Fibrobacteraceae bacterium | reverse complement strand
GGAGGAGTTCACCTTCCTGAAGTCCGGCACGTTCCGGGCCGCGGAACGGACCCCGGGCTGGGATCTGAAGGGCTGGGACCCCGAGCCCCGCGCCGGAGAAACGGTCGCAGCAGGGCCCGGGTTGCGGGCCGCGGTGCCCAACCCCTTCAACCCCGCCACCACCATCAGCTTCGCCCTGCCGGAAGCGGCCCCGATCAGCCTGCGCGTCTTCGACCTGGGCGGTCGGCTGGTCCGTATCCTGGCCGACGGCGAGACCTTCTCTGCGGGCACCCACAGCCTCGTCTGGCGAGGCGACGACACGACGGGACAGCAGGCGGCGGCGGGAATCTACTTCGTCCGGATGGAGTCGGGCGACACGCGATCCATCCTGCGCATCGCCCTGGTGAAGTAACACGCTGCATCGGAAAAAGGGGAGGACCTCGGCCGAGGCCCTCCCCCGAGGAAAACCGCGATCACCGCTTCCCGACTCCCTTGAGCGGCGTCCGGATCATGTACACCATCAGCAGGGCGAACACCACCAGCCCCAGCACCGTGTCCGCTCCGGGCACGGGCAGGGCCAGGTTCGGCAGGGTGTTGCCCGCAGCGGGCCGGGCCGCCTTGATCCCCGTCAGCACCAGGGCCATGAGCGCCTCGCCGGCCACAAGCCCGCTGGCCAGGAGGATCCCCCTGTTGTCGCTCTCGGTGACCTGTTCGGCCGTCAGCTCCCGCTTCCGGCGCATCCTCACCGTGATGGTCTTGGCGATGCCGCCGACGAAGATGGCCGCCGTGGAATAGAACGGCAGGTACATGCCCACGGCGATGAGCATGGGCGCCGGAGCCTTGATCAGCAGCAGGGCGATGCCCATGAACATGCCCACGATGACCAGGGGCCAGGCCATGTCGCCGCCCACGATGCCCTTGGCCAGCATGGCCATCAGGCCCGCCTGGGGCGCGGGCAGGGCGTCCGAGCCGATCCCCCCGCCGTACTTGTCCAGCATCATGATGGGCACGATCATGACCGAGGCCGCGGCCACCACCCCGATGAGCTCGCCGATCTCCATCAGGCGCGGCGTGCCGCCCAGGATGTGTCCCACCTTCAGGTCCTGCATCATGTCCCCGGCCACGCCGCACGAGCAGCAGACCACCGCCGCCACTCCCAGCACCGCCGTGACCCCGGGACTGCCCTTGACCCCCACCACCAGCAGCAGCAGGGCGGCCGCGATCAGGGTCGAGAGGGTGAGCCCGGAGATGGGATTGTTGGACGAGCCTATCAGGCCCACCAGGTAGCCGGCGATGGCCGCGAACACGAAGCCCGCGAAACCCATGACCAGGGTCGAGACCAGCGCGCCGATGATCTGCCGCGGCAGGCCGATGTGCCCGTCGCTGCCGTGGTGGATGAAGTAGAAGTAGAGGAAGAACATGGCCACCATGCCGCCCCCCACGCCCAGGAAGATGGCCTTGAAGTCGATGTCCCGGCCCGTGCGCGGCACGCCGGCCGTGCCCCCGGCCCGGCCGATGTCCGTGAAGGCCCGCTTGATGCCGCCGATGAGCTGGTCCTTCATCTTCCACAGGGTCGAGACCGCGCCCACCAGCATGCCGCCCACGGCGATGGGCTTGACGTAGCTGGCGAACACCAGCTTGGCCAGGGCGATCTCATCGGGCACCAGGTCGCCGTGCCCGGCCAGCAGCTGGTGCAGGCCCGAGGGGTTCAGGTACACGATCAACGGCACCAGCAGACCCCAGGCGAAGAGCGCCCCGCAGAAGGTGATGGACGCCAGTTCCGGCCCGATGATGTAGCCCACCCCGAACAGGGCGGTGGAGATGCCCGGACTGGTCAGCACCAGCCCTCCCTGGCCCGAGTGGGTGTAGAACGGCGTCTTGTGGTCGATGAAGCTGACGGCGCTGCGACCGAAGCGCAGGAAACCGTTCCAGCCCGTACGCATGATGCCGAAATCGCCCAGGGCCAGGACGAAGGCGCCGATCAACCCGCTGTGGAGCACCATCTTGGCCCCCGCGCCGCCTTCCTGGCCCGCCTTGTGGATCTCCCCGCAGGCCACCGATTCGGGGAACGGCAGGCCCGATTCCTCCACCAGGATCCGCCGCAGCAGCACCACGAACAGCACGCCCAGCACGCCGCCCACCAGCATGATGGCCGTCGATTCGATGTAGTTGAACTCCTCCCACACCCCGGCGATCTTGAACGCCGGAATGGTGAAGATGGCCCCGGCCACCAGCGCCTCGCCCACCGAGGCGATGGTCCGGGTCATGTTCTCCTCCAGGATCGATCCGCCCCACAGGCGCAGGACCGCCATGCCGATCACCGCCGCCGGGAAGGTCGCCGCCACGGTCAAGCCGGCCTTCAGGCCGATGTAGGCGTTGGCCGCCCCCAGCACCACGGCCATGACCACACCCAACAGGACGGCCCGCAGGGTGAACTCGGTGACGATCTTCTCGGCGGGGATGAAGGGCTGGTAACCAGGTTGGGATCCGTGTTCATCAGGCTTGGTGGTCAAGATGATCCCCTTTCGCGGAAACATGAACAGGGAGACGGCGTGGGGCGGAGGGATCCGTGGCGCCGGTCAGGGCGCAGATGACCTTAACACCGGTGCCGGAGGGGGACAACAGGGAACAGGGACAAGCGGCCTGCCTTGACAGGCCGCAAAATCCTTCACGATCCGGGGGTCCGGATTACTCGGCGGCCGCCACCATCAACCTGCCGCCCGTACGCCGCAGGCGAGCCACCTGGTCCCTCATCTCCTGCGCCAGGCCGTACTGACCCGAGACCTCGGCGTTGTGGATGAAGATGGACAGGATGGCGATGTCGCGGGCGGTCTCGGCGTTGTGGATGGCGCGGATCAGGGAACCGACCTGCCTCTCCGTACGGGCCTCGGCCAACCGGGCCAGCAGGCGGTCCACCTGCTTGGCGCAGGCGGCGGTCAGCGTCCTGATCTGACGTTCGTTGTCCGTCGAGGTCAGGAAGGCATGGTGGATGATGAATGGGGACAGGTCCTGCAACCAGGTGTTGGGTTGCAGAGGGTCGCTGGTGACGGGTTCGACAGCCGGGGCAACGGTGGCGGTGATCAGCAGCAGCAGGACGGCCAGCAGGACGGGGTGTTTCATGATTTCCCTCCCTGTTACCGGGAAGAAGCAACCGCAGTCTTCCCGAGGTGTCAATATAATAACACACCTATTATTTCATTGCAACATATTTTTTGCTTTTTTATAATATCCAGTTCAAAACCATCCTTCCCCGTCCGCACTCCCTGTGGCAAAGTACGCCTGTCACCACGGAACCCTAACGGGGAACTTGCAGCCATGAAACTGCGCGTCGGTCTGATCATGCTGGGAGCCGGACTCCTCCTGCTGGGGTTGTTCTTCATCCTGTACAACCCCAACGCGGTCCTGCAGGAAGCTGCAAAGACCCCCTCTGCCACCGATACCTCCCCCGCCGAGACGCAAACGGTGGACCCGGCCCAGGTCGCCTTGTTCCTGGCCTCCTTCAACGAACGGTACGCGGAGCTCCGGTTCCGGTGGCAGACGCGTCTCTATCAATTCAGATCCGACAGCAGCCGGACCGACAGGTACCAGGTGGAAGCGGCCCACAGGACCCTGCTGGAGTTCGCGGGCCTGCCCGAGAACCTCGCCGCCGTCCGGGAATACTACCCGCTGCTGACCCTCCCCGATCTCCAGGATCGCCAGCTCGCCGTCATCCGCCGTCTGGCCGCCCTGCGTCCCGGCGATCTGCCGGCACCGTTGCTGGATGTCCTGCACGAGCCGGTGTCCGATCCCCGCAAGCTGCCGGAACTGTTCCGGGTGCGTAACCAGGCAGCCCGCAGCCTCGGCTACGGCAGCTACCTGGAACTGATGGCCGACGACCTGGATCTTGACCGTGCCGCCTGGATCAGGCTGCTCAAATCCCTCCTCGAGGTGGGCTCTCCCCTGCAGGAAAGGATCCGGGCCGCCCTGTCGGCGGTTCCCGTCGGAGGGACCGATCCGACCCAAACGACGGATCGTCCCGCCCGGGCCCTGGCGTTCTGGCGGGAACTGGATCTGCCGACACTTCCTCCCTCCCCCCAACCGGCCCCTGAGACCCTGGACGACGTGAGCCGGGAGCAGGCCCGTCTGGCCTGCAAGGACGCCGGGCTCCCCCCGCTGTTGAGGGGACCGTCCTGCCGGGCCTTCGCCCGCGCCATGGTCCACCTGGCCGATCTGGGCGCCCGTTCGGTGCCACGGGAGAACCTCACCGCCGAACAGCTCGCCTACCGGTTGCTGCAGGAGTCGGCCGACGGGCCCGTCATGGAGATTCCCCTGTACGCGGGAGCCTACCTGGACTGGCTCGTCCAGCTGGACCGCGGCCTCCTGGCACCCCCCATGGTGCTGGAAAAGTTCCGCCGCTACGTCGTCGAGCAGTCCCTCGCCGATGCGCCCGGCCGGGAGGACGTCCCCGCCGCGACCACGCTCCCGGAGGCCGCCTTCGGCCGGGACGCCGAACCGGTCGCGCCCCTGGACGACATCCTGGGCTGGGCCATCGCCCACCAGCTTCACCGGTACATCTGCACACGGCTGCTGCAGACCGATGTGCACCGGGCCGACTACCGCCACGACCCCCGGGTCGGGGATTTCCTGCTGGGCATCCTGCGGCAGGGCAAGGGCAAGGACTGGCAGGTGATCCTGCGCCAGGCCACCGGGGAGGATTTCGATCCCGGGGCGATGAGCCAGTACTACCAGCCCCTCATCGACGACCTCGCGTCCCGCTAGATGTGCGAAGGCCCGCAACATGGTGTTGCGGGCCTTCGCGCCTGGTTCGGGAAATCCCCGTACCGTTACATCCTCTGGATATGCTCTCCGGTGGCGTAGTCGTAGGTCGAGCCGTGGATGCTGTGGGGGATGGCGAAGATCACGAAGATCACGACCATGGCCAGCACCGCGTACCAGCGGCCCCGCGGATGCCCCGGGGCCGCCTCGCGGGTGCGCCACACCGCCACCAGCCAGAGCAACGCCCCCACCGCCAGCTTGTTGTCCGTCCAGTCCTGGCCGAAGGGCCAGCCGGTCCAGAAGGCGTCGAAGGCGTACTTCTGGACGATGGGTCCCAGCATCAGCCCGCCGACCACCAGGAATCCCAGGGCCAGCCGGCTGTACGTCCGCAGCCCCGGCCCCTTGGTCAGTCCCTCCAGGCCCGCGGCGGTCGAGAAGAGGAAACCCAGCACCAGGAACGTGACGTGGAAGATCAGCACCAGTCCGGGGACCGATCCCTTGAAGCGGGCCACGGCGTGGCCGTCTCCCGGCACCACGCCCGTGGACTGCCCCACCGTGACCTCGAGGCGGTACTCCAGTTTTCCGGCCATGGGCTGCGGCGGCAGACCGCCGGTCAGGAAACCGTCCTTGAACTCCAGGGGCAAGGTCTGCCAGGGGTCATCGGTGGGATAACGACGCCAGACGACCCGGCCGCTGACGTCCTTGCCGGCCTTCCCGGCTCCGATCACCTCCACCTTGACGGGCAGGTCCTGGTCGATGACGCCGCTGCGCACCAGTTCCACCGGGATCCGGACGCCCTCCAGCTGCAGGACGGCCCGCACCGGATACGTGGGGCCGGACATCTTCTGCCAGACCAGGAACGCCAGGGTCAGGAGGATAGCCACGGACCACAGAGCCAGCATTCGCTTCACAAGCAACCTCGCAGAAAGGGCCCGCCCGCACCGGACCGGTACGGGCGGGACGTCACGTCAACGGCGCTCAGGCACCGTACTTCTTGATGGCCGCGTCCAGGCGCGGCAGCATGGCGAAAATAAAGCCGGCCACGCCGAGGATCGCCACCGCCAGCACCACGAACATGGTCGTACCCGGTTCCAGCCCGCTGATGAAACCGGACAGCTTGTTGCCGATGGAGGTGGCCAGGAACCAGCCGCCCATCATCAGCCCCACCAGCCGCTTGGGCGACAGCTTGGTCACCAGGGACAGGCCCATGGGCGACAGGCACAGCTCGCCGCAGGTGATGATCAGGTAGTAGATCACCATCCACATCATGGAGGTCTTGGCCGCGCCGTCCTTGCCCAGGCTGGCACCTACGGCCATGACCAGCAGGGCCACCGTGGTGATCACCATGCCCAGGAAGATCTTGCGCGCCGTGGTCACGGGCCGGCCGCGGGTGGCCATCCAGCCGAAGAAACCGACCACCACCGGCGTCAGCAGCACCACGAAGATCGGGTTGAGCAGACCGGTGAGCATCTCCGCGTTGACCAGCCGCACGTAGCGGCCGGGCTTCAGGGTGGGGACGGCCGGATCACGGCCCGAGAACACCGCCTCGCGGGTCTGCTCGGTGACCAGCAGCACCGGTACCTTGCCATCGGCCAGATCCCTGACCACCAGCACTTCGCCGGTGGGCTCGGCCCCCTCGGCGGCCTTGACCGTGGTGGTCGCTGTGCCGTGGGCGTCGGTCTCGGTGCTCACCTTGACCTTGTCGGAGGGGAAGACCTTGCAGACCAGGAACTTCTCGTCCTCGGGGATCTTGTTCTTCTCGGCGTCGAGGACCTCGAGGTCCGGTTTGGCCTGCAGGGCGGCCACAACGTCCGACCCCAGCATGCGTGCCCCGAACATGGCCTCGCCCCGGGGATCGACGTCCACCAGCACCTGCTGATCGGGACGCGGCAGGTCGGGACCCGCGTTGACGTAGTAGCTGGGCATGGCCTTCTGGGCGTAGAAATCGGCCCAGCGGGGGATCCATTCGGCCTGGCGGTTGGTGTTGTGCTCGGCGAAGACGGTCATCAGGCCGCCGGACAGGTGCAGGACCATGAAGAAGGCCCCGCCGGCCACGTAGACGGGGATCAGGGCCGCCAGCCCGGGCTTCTCCTCGGGGGTGGCCCGCTTGACGATGAGCCCGAAGTAGGCGACCACCGGCAGCATCCCCACCAGGAAGGCGAAGGTCACCGGCCCGATGGTGCGGGTCACGAAGCCCAGCTGACCGCCCAGGAAATACCCGGCCACGCCGAAGCCGAACGCCGGCACCAGGATGGTCATGACCACCTGCTTGAAGGAGATGTCGTCCTCGCTGCGCTCGCTGGGGCGGTCGGCGACGGCCAGCCGCTTCCAGTTGACCAGCAGCACGGTCACGCCGATCAGCAGGCCCACGCCCGCGGCGCTGAAGGCCATGTTGAACGACCACAGGTTGCGCAGGGGAGCCGACAGCAACGCCGACAGGGAGGCTCCGATGTTGATGCCCATGTAGAAGATGTTGAAGCCCGCGTCGCGCCGGGGATCGTCGGGGGCGTAGAGGTTGCCCACCATGGCCGAGATGTTGGGTTTGAAGAAGCCATTGCCGATGCACAGCAGCACCAGGCCGATGTAGAACGTCGGCAGGCTGCGCACCCCCAGGGAGAAATAGCCGGCGGCCATGAGCAGCCCGCCGATGAACACCGAGCGCCGGAAGCCCAGGAAGCGGTCGGCGATCATGCCCCCGATGAAGGGCGTGAAGTACACGAAGGCCATGTAGGTGCCGTAGATCTCGGCCGCCCTGCGGGTGGAGAAGCCCAGCCCGCCCCGCTCGGTGTCGGTGATGTACAGCAGCAGGATCCCCAGCATCAGGTAGAACCCGAGCCGTTCCCACATCTCGGTCATGAACAGGGCTTTCAGGCCGCGGGGATGGCCCTTCTGCACGGCGGCTTGTTCCATTGATGGCCTCCACTGGGTCGGGACTTATTGATCCGTGTCAAGGAAGACGGCCGCCTGTGGATGTCCCCCGGGCGACCGTCTCGATCGTACCAGCCGGTGCAGCTTAGCGCATGGGCCACCGGCCTGCCAGTGCAAATTCCGCCTCTCCTACTCGATGCCGTGCATCATCTTGTTCAGGGGCTTGGACAGCAGCACCAGGCCCACGCCGATGCCCACGGCCACCAGCCCGATGTTGCCGAAGACGTGCATGTAGTTGGCCAGGCTCTCGGCCGGGTTCAGGTTGGTCAAGGCGGCGGCCCCTCCTTCTTCCACCCCGGTCAGCTTGGCCAGCACCGAAGCGACGTACATGGAAAAGGCGAAGCTCAGGAACCAGGCGCCCATAGCGCTGCCGGTCATGTGCTTGGGCGCCAGCTTGGTGACCATGGACAGCCCGATGGGCGAGAGGAACAACTCGCCGGTGGTGTGCAGCAGGTACATCAGCCCGAGAAAGCCCAGCGGGACCAGGGAGTTGGGTCCGGCCAGGGCGTTGCCGATGAGCAGGACGAGGAAGCCCAGCCCCAGCTGGATGATGCCCAGGCCGAACTTCATGGGGATGTTGGGGTTCTTGCCCATCTTCGACAACTTGACCCACATCACCGAGAAGATCGAGCCGAAGATGATGATGAAGGCCGGGTTGAAGAACTGGGTCTGGCTGGCGGGCATCTGGTACAGCCCGAACACGTTGCGGTCCACGTTGCGGTCGGCGAACATGGTCAGCGACGTGCCGGCCTGCTCGAAGAAGGCCCAGAACACCACGTTGAAGACCATCAGGATCATCAGCACGATGATGCGGTCCCGCACCACCGGATCGCCCTTGAAACCCGCCTGCAACAGGTTGAAGCAGACGAAGACCAGCAGGCCCATGAGGATCCAGAACAGCAGGTCCTGGCCCAGGAACATGATGCTCTGGCCGTAGGTGATCAGGGCGTACAGCAGGGGAATCGCCGCCAGCGACCCTCCGTAGACCACCTTGCTCCACTTGCGGTAGACATCCCAGTTCTGGGGCTCGCCCACCCCCTGCAGCTTGTGCTGCCCCAGATAGAACTGGAGCACGCCGGCCAGCATGCCGACCCCGGCCAGCCCGAAGCCCCACATGTAGCCGTGGGTCTCGCCGATGGGCGCGACCACCAGGGTGGCCAGCAGGGCGCCGATGTTGATCCCCATGTAGAAGATCGTGAAGCCCGAATCCCGCAGGGGATCGCCGTCCTTGTACAGCTTGCCCACGATGGTGGAGATGTTGGCCTTGAAGTAGCCGTTGCCGATGATGATGGCGCTCATGCCCAGAAAGAGCCAGAACTCGTTGCCCCCCAGGATGAGGAACTCGCCGGCAGCCATGACCACGCCGCCGAACATCACCGCCCGCCGGTAGCCCAGCACGGTGTCGGCCAACTTGCCGCCCCACACGGGGGCCGCGTACACCAGGGCGGTGTACGCGCCGTAGATGCCGAAGGCCCGCGTATCGCCCATCATCAGGGACTTGATCAGGTAGAGGGTCAGCAGCCCGCGCATGCCGTAGTAGCACAGGCGCTCGAACATCTCGGCGCCGAAGCACACGTATAGACCCTTGGGATGTCCTTCGTTCATGATTCCTCCCGGGATGGAAAAGAGAGCGTACCGGGGATGTCGCTTGCCGACGGCAATATCCTGTCGCCGTTGAAACTACGGCCAACCGGGACCTCTCGTCAAGAACAGCCCGCCGGGTCCGTGCCGGCAGGCAGGCACAGGTTGACGCTGACGAACGCACGGTTATAATGACCTTCCATCAAGAAGGAGCCGCGCCATGACCACACCGACCAAACCCCACGCGGCCGCGATCGGTATGCTCGGCATGCTGCTGCCGGCCCTTCTGATCCTGGCCGCACCGGCGGAGGCCGTGACCTCCACCCATACCGAGGATTTCCTCTCCACCGCCTATCGCGACGCGGCCTGGACCACCGCTGAATGGGACACCCTGGTCGGCGAGGTCCGCCTGCCCGCCCAAGGCCTGGCCGAGCGGGGCACTTACAACACCGCCGGCACGGCCTACGGGGGGGTCGTCGATGGAAACTACCTGTTCATCGCCGACGGCAGCGACGGATTGATCTCCCTCGACATCGGCGATCCCGCCGCTCCGCTGCTGCTGGACATCCAGCCCACCCTGGACCAGGCCCGGGACGTGGCGCTGCAGGGGAACCTGGCGGTCCTCGCCATAGGCACGCTGGGGCTGCAGATCATCGACGTGGGCGATGCCCTCACCATGGTGCCCCGGGGGGACGTGGACGTACCCGGATACACCACTTCGGTGGCCCTGAACGGCGACCTGGCCTACCTGGCCCAGTCAAATCTCGGGGTGGCGGTGGTGGACATCGGCGACCCCGACAACCCGGTCTTCGTGCGGGACCTGTTGACCGACGACTGGGCGCGCGGAGTCGCCCTGGCAGGCGACGCCCTGGCCGTGGCCGACGGTGACGCGGGTCTGACCATGCTGGACCTGAGCGTGCCCGACGATCCGTCCTGGCTGGGAAACCTGGACACCGCGGGCACCGTGCTGGATGTCACGGTGGCGGGCGACCGCGCCTACCTGGCCGCCGGCTCGGCGGGGATGATCGTGGTGGACATCACCGACCCGGCCGCACCGGTGGAGCTGGGCTCCTTCCCCACCCTCGGCACCTGCCGACACGTGGCGGTCCGGGGGGACAGTCTGTACGTGGCCGGCGGCGCGGGCGGCCTGTACCTGGTGGATGTCTCGGACCCGGCCCATCCGGTGCAGCTCGAAAGGGCCGACACCCTGGGCGAGGCCTACCACACCTCCCTGGTCGGTACCGTCGCCTGGCTGTGCGACGGGGCCGAGGGAGTCCATTCCTATGTGGCCGACCCCCTGGGCCTGGACGCCTCCCGCAACAAGGCCCGTTCCCTGGACATCAACCCCACCGGCGACTCGGTCTCGCGGGCCCGTCTTGTGGCCGACTACGACGACTCGGTGAAGTTCGAGCTGTCGGTCAACGGCGGGGTCAACTGGGTCGAGATCGCGCCCGACGACACCTGGCTGGACTTTCCGACCCCCGGCGAGGACCTGCGCTGGCGGGCCACCCTGGTGCAGACCGGGCCCTACCCCGGTCCCGTCCTGCGCAGCCTGGCCATCACCTTCGACCTCGTCCTGGAAGGGGCCGAGATCATCTCCATCCAGGACATCCCCGGTGACACCGGCGGCCAGGTGCGCCTGGTCTTCCACGCCAGCGTCCACGACACCCTCGGCGACCCCGACCCGGTAGACGAGTACTCCGTCTACCGCCGCTACGCCCTGGACAAGGCCTATCCCCCGGGCAGCTGGGACTACCTGCTGACCCTGCCGGCGGATGCGGAGCAGGAATACGCCGTGGTGGCTGCGACCCTGGCCGATTCGTCCGCGACCGACCCGGCCTGGACCTCGTTCTTCGTCCGGGCCCGCACGGCCGGCGGCCTGTTCTACGATTCCCCCGTGGACAGCGGCTACTCGGTGAACAACCTGCAACCGCCCCCGCCCACGGGTTTCCGCGCCCTGCCCCAGACCGGCGGCGGCTACCAGCTGGCCTGGGATCCCTCGCCCCTGGCGGATTTCTCCCATTTCGCCATCTACCGCGCCGCGGACCCGGATACTCCCGTGCAACCGGGCACCCTGCTGACGGTCACCGACGACACCGGCTACTTCGACGCCACCTCCGAGACCTGGTACTACCAGCTGACGGTGGTGAACCTGCAGGGCCAGGAAAGCGAGGCCGTGACCGCGGTCCAGCCCTCGGGGGTTCCCTCCGCGGCGGAACCGTGGCTGGGCTGCCACCCCAACCCGTTCAACCCCATTACCGACATCGATTTCACCTTGCCCGAAGGCGGCTTCACCCGACTGGCCGTCTTCGATCTGCGCGGCCGGCGCATCCGCCTGCTGCAGGAGGGTTTTCTGCCCGGCGGGAAGCACCATGCGCGCTGGGACGGGCGGAACGACCGGGGGCGCGAGATGCCTTCGGGGGTGTACGCCTGCCGGCTGTCCACCGGTTCGGGGATCAGGATCCTCAAGCTGAGCCTGGTCCGCTGACCCTCGGGCCGTGAAAATCGGTCAATGACCTGCACCGTGCTGCCGATACCCCGGAGCATGGATACATCTACCGTAAACGAGCAGGAAACCGGCACCGAGCCGGAGCAGGAGACCGAGGTCGTCGAGCCGCGTCTGAAGGTGCGGATCAGCTCCGACCGCCTGCAGGTCGTGCTGGACGCAGAGGATCCCCTGGCCGACCTGGAGAACTCCGTGGAGAAGATCCTGGCCCAGTGCCGGGACCTGGGTGTTTCTCCCCTGCCGGAAGCCGAGGCTCTCGCCGCCCTGCTGCAGGCCGAAGCCACCGCCGGGGAAGAGGTCGGCGACCTGGTCCTGATGAGCGGGCGTGCGCCGGTGAAACCGGTGAACGGACGCCTGGAATGGTCCCATGACTACTTCGCTTCGGGCTGGGCCATCGACGAAAAGACCGGCGCCATCGACTTCTGGGAACGCATCGACCACCGCAATGTCCTGGAGGGCGATCTGCTGGTCACCGTGCTGGCGCCCGTGGAGGGAACTCCGGGACTGGATGTCCAGGGCAATCCCATCAGCGTGGACAAGCCCAAGACTGCCAAGATCCGCTGTGGCAAGGGCGTTCATCAGGATTCCCTGCCCGAGGGCCTGGCCGTCTACGCCTCCCGACACGGCAAGATCCGCTTCAACGACGGCACCGTGGCCGTGGACGACGTCCTGGTCATCAAGGGGGATGTCAGCCTGGAGACTGGCAACATCCACCACAACGGGGCGGTCATCGTCGAGGGCGACGTGCGCGAGGGCGCGACCATCCAGACCGAAGGCGACATCGAGGTCAAGGGCCTGCTGGAACCCTGCAACATCCAGGCCGGGGGTGGCCTGACGGTGGACGGGGGCATCATCGGCGACGAGGACCACCTGATCCAGGTGGGCGGCCAGGTGCTGGCCCGCTACATCCGGCAGGCGGTGATCCGGGCCGAGGGCGACGTCCTGGTCGTCAGGGAGATCAATCACTCCGACGTCGCCACCCGCGGCAAGGTGGATGTTTCCCAGGGACGCATCGCCGGCGGCAGGACCCTGGCCCGCAAGGGAATCTTCGTGGCCGAGGCCGGGGCCGGCGGCGGCCCCAGCACCGAGCTGATCGCGGGCGTGGATACGACCCTCGGCGTCAAGCTCAAGCACCTGCGCGACCGCACGGGCCGCCTGGAGACCGCCCGCGACAGCATCCAGACCGCCGTCCGGGAATACGAGACCAGGACCGAAGAGCTTACCGAGGCCCAGAACCGCCTGCTGACCGGATTACGGGCCAAGATCACGGCCCTGGCAGACGCCATTCGGCAGGAGGAGGCCCGGGAAAGGGACCTGCTGGAACGGGCGCGCCGCCAGGCTCATCTGGAGATCGAGATCTACAAGGAAGTGTGGTCCGGCACCATCATTCAGCTGGGCAAACGCAAGACCCATGTGCGGTCCTCGGTCTTCAAGCCCCGGATCGCCAGGCTGCACGGCAAGGATGTCATGGTGCTGCCCATGGGCGAGGACGGCACCCCCCAGGAGGATGAACCCCGGGACGAGGCCGGGAAAGACCCGGCCCCGGAGAACGGCCCCGCCGAGGATCAGCCCCCGGTCGAGACCACGGAGTAACCAGGCCCCTCCACCACCTGCACTGTCCCGGCGGTATCCACGATCCGGCCCCGGATCACGGCCCGGCCACCGAAGCATCGACGGCACAGTCGCCATCGCAGCAGGATTCATGCTGCCGACCGCGATACCAACTCCAGACCAGGACCGCCACCAGCAGCACGGCCCAGAAATGTCCCATCCAGCCCAGGGTGTCGTGAGCCTGGGCGGAACCGGCCAGGAACGGTAGGGCCAGGGCGGCCCTGGGCAGCAACCAGTCCAGGGCCAGGCCGCAACCGAAGGCGCTGACGGCCACGGTCGCCAGGTAGGCGACGGCGGAGCGACGACCCAGGATCCTCGTTACCGTGGTCAGGGCGGCGGCGTTGGTGGCCGGTCCGGCGATGAGGAAGGCCAGGGCGGCTCCCGGGCTGGCCCCCAGGTAGATGAAGGTGGCGGCGATGGGCACGCTGCCGGTGGCGCACACGTAGAGGGGAATCCCCACCAGCATCATGACCAGGATGGCCAGGGGCCCCTGGCCGAGGTAGGTCTGCAGGAACTCGGGCGGCATAACCGCACCCAGCACGCCGGCCAGGACAAGCCCCACGACCAGGGCGCGGCCGATGTCCCCGGGCAGGGTCTCCAGGCCGTAGGACAGGGCGGCGTGGAGCTTCGGCCCCAGGCCCCGGGGCCGCTTGTCCGCGGTCGGTTGTCGCGGATCCAGCCGGTGCTCGTCCGGATCCAGGGCCTGCACCGCCATGCCCCCCAGCAGGCCGGTGATCAGGGCGGCCACGGGACGGAAGACGGCGAAGAAAGGCCCCAGCAGGGTCCAGGTCACCAGCACCGAATCCACCCCGGTCTGGGGCGTCGAGAGCAGGAAAGCCGTGGTGGCGGCGCGGCTGGCGCCGTGGCTGCGCAGGGAGGCCCCCACGGGCAAGACGCCGCAGGAACACAGGGGCAGGGGTATGCCCAGCAGGGCGGCCTTGAAGATGGGCCCGGCCCCGTGTCCTCCGAGATGGCGCTCCATCCAGACCGCGGAGATGAAGACCGAGAGCAGCCCCGCCACCAGGAAGCCCAACAGCAGGAAAGGGGCCATCTGGGCGGTGATCAGCCAGGTCTGGAAGGCCACGTTTTGAAGCAGTTCCCACATGAAGTCACGGTCCCGCAGGGGTGAACGAGTGTCGATGCGGGACAAGATAGGCCAGGTGTCACCAACCCGAAAGGTGGGAGATTACCAATAGTAATAGACTCCGACCTGGGGCACGAGCTTGGTCTCGTCGTGATTGTCGTCGTGGACGAAATCCGTCTCGAACTGCAGGGACCAGCGTTCGCCCTGGAGAAACTCCACCCCCACGCCGCCGCCGACGTTCCATCCCTCGTCCAGATCCCACACCTCGGGGTCCGTGGCTGAGCCCACCTTCTCCTTGTCGTAGAAGTACGCCGCCCCGCCGGTCAGGTACAGGCGCAGGCGCTGGTCCTGGCGCAGGATGTAGTCGAGCTGGACGCCGGTGTTGTGCTGCTTGTGGTCGGCGGTGTGCCACACGCCCCCGGCCACCTGCAGGTACAGGTACCACTTCAGGGGGTAGCGGAAGGCCAGACCGTGGCCGCCGAGCTTGCCGAAGTGGCCGCCCAGGGCGCCTTCCATGGTGTCGGTGGTGCGGTTCCAGTCGGCGCCGGTGGCGTACTGGGCGCAGACGGGTGCGGTCACGGTGACCAGCAACAGGATCACTCCCGTCAGCAACAGCATCATAGGAGCCGGAAAGCGGCGCATGGTTCCCTCCCTGCCCCGCCCGGGCGGGCGGAATGATTCAGATCCGTCTGTCGGGAGGCACATTGTGCAATATCGGCCGGCGATGCGCCAGCATCTTTCTCGCCTGGCCCAAGGCCATCCAGGCGAAAGGCCGCCGGCGGAATCCTTTCCGCCGGCGGCCTCCGTGGCAATCCGTTGCCGGATGGGAGCTCCGTCTGACCTCTCAGGAGCAGCCTGTGGTCGCCCCGCAGTTGTGGCACTTGTAGCACGAGCCGTTGCGCACGGTGACCGAGCCGCACTCGGGACACGGCGGACTGTCGGCCTGCTGCTGGAAGACCGTGTGCTCGCGCTCGTCCAGGGTGATGCGGCTGTGCTCGGAACCGGCGGCCGCGACCATGGCCTTCAACCCCGCGGTCTTGGCGATGCCCAGGGCCGCTTCGGTGGTATCGGCCACGCCGTCCTCCTCGGTGCCGTCGGCGTCGCCCAGGTGTTCCCCGAACTTCAGATCCATCCAGCGGAAGATGTAGTCCATCACCGACTTGGCAATGGGGATCTCCTTGTTGCTCGTAAAGCCGCTGGGCTCGAAGCGGGCGTGGCTGAACTTGTTGACCAGCACCTTCAGCGGCACGCCGTACTGCAGCATGATCGAGACGCTGGTGGCGAAGCTGTCCATCAGCCCGCTGACCACCGAGCCCTCCTTGGCCATGCTGATGAACATCTCGCCGGGCTTGCCGTTGGGGTACAGGCCCACGGTGAGATACCCCTCGTGCCCGCTGATGGAGAACTTGTGGGTGATGGCCTGGCGCTCGTCCGGCAGTCGCACCCGCTTGGGCTTGGGCGGCGCGAGGTGGGATTCCGGTTCCGGAGCGGCCTCCTTGTTGCCCGTGTTCAACGGCTGCAGCCGCTTGCTGCCGTCGCGGTAGATGGCCACGGCCTTCAGGCCCATCTTCCAGGCCTCGAGGTAGGTCTGCTCGATCTCCTCGACGGTGGCCTCGTGGGGCATGTTCACCGTCTTGCTGATGGCCCCGGACAGGAAGGGCTGCACCGCGGCCATCATGCGCAGATGGCCCATGTAGTCGATGGTGCGCTCGCCGTTGGCGGGCCGGAAGGCGCAGTCGAACACCGGGAGGTGCTCGTCCTTGAGGTGCGGCGCGCCCTCGATGGTCTCCCGGCGGCTGATGTAGTCGATGATGTCGGCGATCTCGTCCTGGTCGTAACCCAGGCGCTCGAGGGCGTCGGGCACGGTATGATTGACGATCTTCATCAGCCCGCCGTCCACCGTCTTCTTGTACTTGACCAGGGCGATGTCGGGCTCCACGCCGGTGGTGTCGCAATCCATCATGAACCCGATGGTGCCGGTGGGCGCCAGCACGGTGACCTGGGCGTTGCGGTAGCCGAAATCGTGGCCCAGGGCATAGGCCTGGCGCCAGGCGTTCTCGGCCTCCTCGAGCAGGCTCTCGGGGACGCGGTTGCGGTTGATGTTGTTCAACGCGGCGCGGTGCTTGCGGATGACCTCCAGCATGGGCTCGCGGTTCTCCGGGTAGCCGGCGAACGGCCCCATGCGGCTGGCGATCTCGGCGGAGGTCTGGTAGGCCTGGCCGCACATCAGGGCGGTGACCGCCGCGGCGTAGTCGCGGCCGGTGTTGCTGTCGTAGGGCAGGCCGCGGTACATGAGCAGGGCCCCCAGGTTGGCATAGCCCAGGCCCAGGGGGCGGAACCGGTGGCTGTTGGCCTCGATCTCCGGGCGCGGGTAGCTGCTGTTGCCCACGATGATCTCCATGGCCAGGATCATCAGGCGCACCGCGTAGCGGAACGAGGCGGTATCCAGCTCGCCCTGGTCGTCGACGAACTTCATGAGGTTCAGCGAGGCGAGATTGCAGGCCGAATTGTTCAGGAACATGTACTCGCTGCAGGGGTTGCTGGCGTGGATGCGGTCGGTGTTGCGACAGGTGTGCCACTCGTTGATGGTGGTGTCGAACTGCATGCCCGGATCGCCGCAGACGTGGGTGCCCTCGGCGATCTTGCGCATGAGGTCGCGGGCGCGGTAGGTGTCCATGGGCCGGCCGTCGGTCACGGCCCGGGTGGTCCACTCGCCGTCCTCCTCCACCGCGCGCATGAAGTCGTTGGAGACGCGCACCGAGTTGTTGCTGTTCTGGAAGAAGATGGAGCTGTAGGCCTCGCCGCCGAAGGAGCCGTCGTAACCGGCGTCCATCAAGGCCCAGGCCTTCTTCTCCTCCTTGACCTTGCACTCGATGAAATCCTCGATGTCCGGGTGCTCCGCGTTGAGGATGACCATCTTGGCCGCCCGCCGGGTCTTGCCGCCGCTCTTGATCACCCCGGCGAAGGCGTCGAACCCGCGCATGAACGAGACCGGACCGCTGGCCTGGCCACCGGCCGAAAGGGTCTCGCGGCTGGAGCGCAGGGTGGAGAGGTTGCTGCCGGCACCGCTGCCGTACTTGAACAGCAGGCCCTCGGTCTTGGCCAGGTCCAGGATGGAGGCCATGGAATCCTCGACGCTGTTGATGAAGCAGGCCGAGCACTGCGGGCGCTTCTCCACGCCCACGTTGAACCACACCGGGGAGTTGAAGGCCGCCAACTGGTTGACCAGCACGTGCTTCAGCTCGGCCCGGAAGATCTCGCCGTCCTCGTCGGTGGCGAAGTAGCCGTCCTTGACGCCCCAGTCGGTGATGGTATCGCTGACGCGGCTGATGAGCTGCCTGACCGAGGTCTCCCGCTCGGGTGTGCCCATGCCGCCGCGGAAGTACTTGCTGACCACGACGTTGGTGGCCATGGGGCTCCAGGCGCTGGGGATCTCGCAGTTCTCCTGCTTGAAGATGACCTCGCCCTTGTCGTTGGTGATCGCGGCGGTGCGCAGCTCCCACTCGATGGCGTCGAAGGGGTCGACGCCCTCGGTGGTGAACCAGCGCGTCACGGGCAGCCCCTTGGTCCGGGTCCGCTCCTCGTTCCCGGTGATCTCGGTTTCCTTTTCCAGCGCTTCGGCCACGACCTCGTGGAGGGGATCCAGGGCACGGGCACCCGCATCTCCGAACAGGACACCATCGCCGGCCGGTTGCATCTTTTCCCTGTTGATCTTCTCTTTCATGATCCGTCTCTCCTCAAGGTTCAGATCCATCTGAACACCCGCGTGGTGTCTTTTATGATCGTGCATGATTCCCACTCCCGAATCTTAATCAGGAGTATTAAACTTCTGTTTTTTCCGGGGCCGCCCAACCCGTGTTCCGGAGTCCACAATCCGCGCCGAAATCGGAGCTTCAGGTGTTTGGGGTATCCGTTGCCTGTTTGATATCCCGTGCGAGAAAAGCCCAAGATATTGGGTTCTCCAGCGGCCGCCACCACATCCCGTAGTGGGATTAGCCGGACAATAAAAGGCAGGGCATGGGCACTTCAAAGAAAAAATCAGGCACCTGAAAGGCCTGCCGGCGACCGGGAGACGAAACCGCGCCAAATGACCTTGAATCTAGTGATTAGGCAACGGAAACTGCGGGGAAAAAAACCGAAAAATCCGGCGGGAAATTCACGCGCCAACCCTGCGAGACAAAGCCTTATAATCCGGTCCGGATTAGGGAAAATTGTAGGTCCTTGATTTCACGGCAAATAGGAACCCGGTCGCTGAGCCCCCGTTCCCAGGGTCAGGATTCTTCATCTTCGGGGGTGATCACCACCAGCAGATCGCCCTGCCCCATCACCTGCCCCGCGGTGACGGCTATCTCGGCCACGGTTCCGGCCACGGCCGCGGCCAGCTCGGTCTCCATCTTCATGGATTCCATGATCACCAGGCCTTGGCCGACCTGGACCACGTCCCCCTCCCGGACCAGGACCTTGACCACCTTGCCGGGCATGTCCGCGGTCAGGCGCGGCCCGCTGCCGCCGCCGGCGGCGGCGTCATCATCGTCGGGATCCGGCTTGATGAAGGTCTGCGTGCGCCCCTCGCCGAAGACGTGGCAGGCGTCAGGGGTCACCAGGGCGGCGAAGCGGCGGCGTCCCGCCGGGGTATCGACGGTCCAGGACTCACCCTCCCTACGGACGGCGTAGGGCAATTCCGTGCCGTCCACGCTCACCCGGTAGCCGTCGCCGTCGCGGTCACGGTGCACGGTCACCTGCACATCCTCGTCGCCGTAGCGAAACAGCTTGCTCATGTCTTCAGCCTTTCCCGTTGGTTTCAGTCCAGCCCGCGCAGGCGGAAGCGGCCCACCGTTCGCCAGGGATCGTTGCCGCCCTGATCGGTAACGGCGGCCGTACCGTGCGCTGGGGCGCCATGTCCCGCCGCGCCCTGCAGATGATCGGCTACCGCGGCCACAGCAAGAGCGAGTTCCCCGTCGGCCGTGTCCGGCTCCCAGCCATCGAGATGCTCGGCCAAAAAGCCGGTATGGATCTCCCCGGTGGCAAATGCGGGCTCGGCCAGGATGGCCAGCAGGTACTCGGTATTGGTGGTCACGCCCAGCACGGCGTAGTCCTTCAGCGCCCGCACAGCGCGCTCGGTGGCGGCGGCCCGGTCTGGGCCGTGGACGCTCAGCTTGGCGATCATGGGGTCGTAGTACATGGAGACCTCGTCCCCCTGGCGCACGCCGCTATCGACGCGCACGCCCGGTCCCGACGGCTCCCGCACCACGCCCAGCACTCCCAGCGAAGGCATGAAGCCGTGGGCGGGGTCCTCGGCGTAGATCCGGCACTCGATGGCGTGGCCCTGAAGGCTGATATCTTCCTGTCGCCAGGGCAGAGGGTGGCCTGCGGCTACCATGATCTGCGCCCGCACCAGATCCAGGCCCGTGGCCAGCTCGGTCACCGGGTGCTCGACCTGCAGACGCGTGTTCATCTCCAGGAAGTAGAAGCTGCCGTCCTCGTCCAGCAGGAACTCCACCGTGCCGGCGCCCTCGTAATCCACGGCGCGGGCGGCCGCCACGGCAGCCTGACCCATGCGCTCGCGCAGCTCGGGGGTCATCACCGCCGAGGGGCACTCCTCGATGATCTTCTGGTGCCGGCGCTGGATGCTGCACTCGCGCTCGAACATGTGCACCTGGTTGCCGTGGCTGTCGCCGAAGATCTGGAACTCGATGTGCCGCGGCCGGGTCAGGTAGTGTTCGAGGTAGACGGTGCCGTTGCCGAAGGCCTTGGCGGCTTCCCGCGCGGCCGCCTGGCAAGAGGCCAGCAGGTCGCCTTCGTCCTCCACCAGGCGCATGCCCTTGCCCCCGCCGCCGAAGGCGGCCTTGACCAGCAACGGATAGCCGACTTCGCGGCCGGCGGCCAGGACCTCCGCCTCCGGCCAAGGTCCGTCGCCGTCGGGCTGGGGCAGCAGCGCCCCCGGCACCACCGGAACGCCCGCCTTCTCCATGATGGCGCGTGCGGCGGTCTTCTCGCCCATGCTGGTGATGACCTCGGGCGAAGGGCCGATGAAGATCAACCCGGCCTCGCTCACCGCCCGGGAGAATTCCGCGTTCTCGGCCAGGAAACCGTAGCCGGGATGGATGGCGTCGGCACCCGTGCGCACCGCCGCCTCGATAATGGCCTCGGCCCGCAGGTACGAGGCCGCGGGCTCGGCGGCCCCCAGCACTTCGAACTGGTCGGCCATCTCCACGTGCAGGGCGCTGCGGTCGGCGTCCGAACACACCGCCACTGTGGCGATGCCCATCTCCCGGCAGGCGCGGATGACCCGCACGGCGATCTCGCCGCGGTTGGCTACCAGCACCCGGCCGATGGGCCGGGTCTCCGTCTGCTTATTGCTGCTCATGCGTCGTCTTCCGTGTCTGATGAAGGTAATGTCCACGGTTCGGTCGGCACCCACGGCGCGCGTTCGCGCGCCTGGAAGGCGCGCAGGGCGGTCTGGGCCTCGGGCTGGGTGCGCGCATCGGCGATCATGCGCGCGGTGAACTCGGCGCTGCGGGCGTAGCCCAGGGACTGGACCCCGTCCAGAAGGCCCTTGCACATGCCCAACGCCGCGGGCCCGCAGGCCAGGACGGCGTTGACGGTCTCCTCCACTGCGGCGTCCAGATCATCCGGAGCATCGGCCAGGCGGTCGACCAGGCCCAGGCGCACCGCCTCGGGCGCGGATATCGGCTCGGCGGTCAGAAAGTACCGCCGCGCCGCGGCCAGGCCCATGCGGTCGGCCACCAGGGGCGAGATCACCCCGGGCACCAGGCCCAGCTTGGCTTCGGAGAACATGAACCGGGCCTCGGGGCCGGCGACCACGATGTCGCAGGCCGCGGCCAGTCCCACGCCGCCGCC
>CAYPVD010000021.1:8318-21432 GCA_964414055.1 uncultured Fibrobacteraceae bacterium | reverse complement strand
CTGATGCGCAACGCCGGCTACGGCCGGGGTTACGTCTACGCCCACGATACCACCGCCGGCATCGCCGCCATGTCCTGTCTGCCGGACAGCCTTGTGGACAGGCAATTCTACCGGCCCGGCCGGCGGGGATTCGAGGGTGAACTCTCCGAACGCCTGGAGAAGATCAGAAACTGGCAGTCGCGGCACGTTTCGTCCCCCACACCCGGCTCCAAGGCCGGCAAACCGGAACCGGACCCTCATGGAGGTAGCCAATGAAACGCATCGGAGTCCTCACCGGAGGCGGCGACGCCGCGGGCATGAACCCCGCCCTGCGCGCCGTGGTCCGCACCGCCCATCAGCACAAGGTGGAGGTCATCGGCATCCAGAAGGGCTGGCGCGGCCTGGCCGAGGGCACCCACGAGCTCCTGACCCCCTCCTCGGTGAGCGGCATCATGGCCAAGGGCGGCACCATCCTGCGCACTTTCCGCTATCCGGAGTTCGCCACGCCCGAAGGCACCGCACCGGTGGCCAGGACATTGAAGAAGCTCAAGCTCGACGGCCTGGTGGTCATCGGGGGCGACGGGAGCTTCCGCGGCGCCCAGAAGCTGGAAAAGGAGTTCAAACTGCCGGTCATCGGCATCCCCGCCACCATCGACAACGACATCCCCGGCACCGACATCTCCATCGGCTTCGACACCGCCTTGAACATCGCCATCGACGCCGTGGACAAGGTCAGGGACACAGCCACCAGCCACGGGCGCATCTTCGTCATCGAGGTCATGGGCCGCCATTACGGCCTGCTGGCCGCCCAGGTGGCCATCGCCACCGGCGCCGAGGAGGTCCTGCTGCCCGAGATCCCCTTCAACCTGGACGACCTCGCCCACCGCATCACACAGGGCTACGACCGGGGCAAGCAGCACGCCATCATCATCGTGGCCGAGGGAGCGGCCAAGGCCTCCTACGTCACCTTCGAGATCAAGGAAAGACTGCAGCGGGGCGTGCGCATGGTCGTCCTGGGGCACATCCAGCGCGGCGGCGCACCTTCGGGTTACGACCGGATCCTCGCCTCGCGACTGGGCCACCACTGCACCGAACTGCTGCTGGCCGGCAAGCACGACGTGATGGTGGGCCTGGTGGCCAACAAGATCAAGACCTCCAGCCTGGAGAAGAACACGCGGGTCTCGGCCAAGGCCGTGCTGCGCGACGCCAGGTTGATGGAAGCGCTGGTCTGATCACCAGATCGCGGAGAAAAAAACAGTCGGGCTCCCGCAGGAGCCCGACTTGCTTTAGAGGCGCTATGGCAGGGGCCTACTTGGGAGTCCCCTGGATGAAGCTGTTGGCGAACTTGAACCAGTTGATCTGCATGGTCCCCACGACGTGTCCCAGGCCGGGGTGTTCGATCTTGCGCTTGGAATACTCGTCGACCAGGCTGACCAGGGAGAACGAGCCCACCAGGGGATAATCCTGGTCCTTGAGCAGGTGCAGCATCCAGTCGGCGCCGGGATCCAGGTTGACGATCTCCAGGGCGGCGTTGGGGAACACGGCGTACCAGGCATAGTCCTCGGGACCGGGGTTGGCCGCCTTGTCCTCGGGCAGGTCGTGCTTGGGCACGTACACGAAGTTCTCGATGCCCGACTGCACGGCCTTCAGTTCGTCGCCTTCGTTCTCGGGCAGGTAGACCGACCGGGCTTCCTTGATGGCCTTGGTCTTCCAGCCCAGATCCGGCAGGGGGGCGCCTGGGGTCTCCAGGTCCACCTGTCCGGAGCGCAGCAGCTTGGGCAGCGCGTAACCCTGGGGCGTGGCCAGGCTGTCGGCCTCGATGACCCCGTTGCGCTTGATCCTGCGCAGCACCAGGTGGGTGGGCTGGGGGGTGAAGGTCTTCTGGACACCCAGCAGGGTCCCGGCGAGGTTCTGGTAATTGTTTTCCAGATCCTTGGCCACCAGGAACTCGAGCAGGTTGCCGTCACGAATCATGCCCACGTCACCACGCACGTACTCGAACTTGGGGGCATCGATCTCGAACAGGAAATTCACGCTCAGCGTGTCCCCCTTGATGACCCGACGCAGGGAGTCGTAGACGTAGGGGTCCACGTCTTCCTTTCCCCCGCAGCCGATCAAACCGAACAGGGTCATGGCCACCAGGGCCAGGAAAAGGGCGGACAACCCGCGACGTGCCGTAAAAACACCGAACATGAACCAACCTCCCTGAGGGTCTTTTTTGAACCTTGCCGGTGGGATGCAAGGCTTTCATCCCCGTCGCTGCACCGGAAAAACCGATCCTAGGTGCACCCGACGGGACCGTCAACCAAAGCTTAAGTTTCAGCCCCATGAAAGTGCAGCATGACCGGAAAAAATGCAAATGCATTCCTCCGGACCGGCCTCCGGCAGGGGCTATCGCGCCGAACCTGACGACGGGAACGAGCCGGGTCAAAGCAGGGGCAAACGCCTCACCGCGGCCAGCACGTCGTCCTGCGTAGCCAGGTCTCCATCCCAGAGGGAACGGAAAATCTTCCAGTGATCAGGCAACAGGATACCGGAACCGGCGAAAAGGCGGGAGAACATGCCTCTGCGCAGGGGAAGGGAATAACCGGGCAACCGGCTGCGCTCCAGACGGCCGTCGACCGTTACCGACCACGCCGCCTGGAAAGCCGCCTGCACGGGACGCGGAATCAGGGACATGTCCACGGTCCGGTCCAGCACATCCGCTGCAAAAACAAAATGATGGTGCAGGAAACGATCGGCGGCGGAAATGGAGAAACGGCTGTCGGGATCATCCTCATCGGGCGGCGGCAAGGGCGACCGCTCCCAAATCTCGAGACCGCCGCCCAGAATCGTCGCGCTGGGCACGGGTTCGAGAAATGCTTCCCGGCTGCAATACAGGACCAGGGACTTCTTGTGGGGCGCGTCCGGATCCAGGCTCCCGTACCAGGGAATCTCCTCGGCCCCCGGCAGGTCGTCCACGCAGATCATCACCCCCGGGGTCCGCAGATCCCGGCCCACGGCGGCCAGGGCCCGACCGGCGGCCTCGGCGATCAGACCCGCCAGGGGGTCGGCGACCCCCGTAACCCTGACCCGGTCATCCGTCCCGGCGGTCACGTGGTTTCTCCCGTCAGCAGATCACCGCCCCCGATGGGCTGCAGGGCGGCAGTGAAATGGCGCAGGGCCGGCGGCTGGTAGGTGATCTCCAGCCCCCGCAGCCTCTCGCCCAGGTTCATGACCGCGGCGCACACCTCCGCGACATAGTCCAACTGGGTATGCGTGTAGACCCGGCGGGGGATGGCCAGCCGCACCAGTTCCATGGCCGGATGCACGACTTCCCCCGTATCGGGATCCTTGTGATCGAACATGAGGCTGCCGATCTCCACACCCCTGACCCCTCCCTCCAGGTACAGGGCGGCGGTGAAAGCCTGGGCGGGAAACTGTTCCTGGGGAATGTGGGGCACGGCCGCCCTGGCATCCAGGTAGATGGCGTGGCCTCCGGGGGGCTTCAGATACGGCACGCCCAGCTCCTCCAGCCGGCGTCCGAGCCGGGCCACCTGGCCGATGCGATAGGCCAGATATTCCGGATCCACCACCTCGCGCAGCCCCTGGGCCAGGGCCGCAAGATCGCGTCCCGCCAACCCGCCGTAGGTGGGAAAACCCTCGCGCAGGATCAACAGGTTGGTGACCTGCAGGGCCAGGTCATCATCATTTAGACAGATGAACCCACCGATGTTGACCAGGCCGTCCTTCTTGGCGCTCATGGTGCAGCCGTCGCCCAGGGCGAAGATCTCCCGGCTGATCTCCTGGATGGTCCGCCGACCGTGACCCTCCTCCCGCTGCTGGATGAACCAAGCGTTCTCGGCGAAACGGCAGGCGTCGAAGATCAGGGGCACGCCCATCTCGCGGCAGAACTCCGAGACGGCCTTGATGTTGGCCAGGGACACAGGCTGCCCGCCCCCGCTGTTGTTGGTGATGGTCAGCATCACAAAGGGGATCCGTTCGCGCCCGTACTTCTCGAAGGCGGCGGCCAGCTTGGTCAGGGACATGTCCCCCTTGAAGGGAGCCTCCAGGGCGGGGTCCAGGCCCTTGTCGTCCACGCAGTCCAGGGCGATGCCGCCCACATGCTCGACGTTGGCGCGGGTGGTGTCGAAGTGGATGTTGTTGGGCACCACGTCGCCGGGTTTGACCGCGACGGCGAACAGCAGCCCCTCGGCAGCCCTGCCCTGGTGGGTGGGAATGACGTGCTTGAACCCGAAGATATCCTGCACCACCGACTCGAACTCGACGAAAGAACGGCTCTGGGCGTAGGCCTCGTCCCCGGTCATCATGGCGGCCCACTGGCGATCGCTCATGGCCCCGGTTCCGCTGTCGGTCAACAGGTCGACGTAGATGGCGGCGGAGGGGATCTTGAAGACGTTGTAACCGGCGGCCGCCAGCAGCTTGGCCCGCTCCCCCCGGCTGACGCGATGAATCCGTTCCACGACCTTGATGCGATAGGGTTCGAAAGGCAGGTCCATGAATCACTCCCGTCATGATGACGTGAATCCACTGGCCGGATCATCCCGGCGCCACCTGGAAACTAATGTCCATCCGGGCGTGGAACAAGAATCATCAGCCGTCAAAAAGCGGGGAAATCGCGCCGGGGTTCACCTCAGCGCCCGCCGCGCCCGGGCACGGGCGATCGTTCCTGGTACAGCACCATCAATCTTTCGCTCACGCGGCTCCACTGCAGGTAGTGGCGACGGGCAGGCTCGCTGCCCAGGCACAGGTACATAGCGGCGGGCATCCAGATGCCCGGCAGATGGTCAGCCGGCGTCAGCACGGCCACCGGGCGGGCCTCGGCAGGCGGGGACAGGTCCCAGGCCTGGAACAGGATTCTCGTGACGGCCGTCGCCACCGGATGGGCGACGAATTCCACCCAGTCCATGCGGCCCCAGGACGCCAGGAGGAAGTTCACCCGCTCCCTGCAACCCGCATGGCTCATGACCTCCTGCAGGAAACCCTCTCCCTGCAAACGGGTCCACAGGCCGGCCAGGTTCATCTCCCGCAGGTCCTGACCGTGTTCGAGGCAGAATGAGGACCAGGCGGTCGGATCGAGGGAGGGCATCAACCGGGGGCAGAGAAGATCCGTGCGACCGGCGGCCATGTCCATCAGGACCGCCATGAACTCCCGGGGTCCGGTGGCCAACCAGGGCTCCAGACGATCTTCGGGAACGACCGCCCAGCCACGATCGGCCAGGGACGAACCCAGATAGTCCAGATCGCTCCGGACCCCCGCCAGCACCCTCAACATGGTGTCGGGATCTCCCGCTTCGAGGTCCGCGAACAGCCGGCCCAGGCACTGGTCCAGATTGGCTGCGTATTCGGCCTTCAACACACCGCCCGCACGCACGGCATTCCCCGCGGCCAGTCGCTTGTCCTGCGGGAAAAGACCCACGACCTGGGACCAGAGCTTGCGTGCCTGCCGACGCTGGAAGGTGCAGGCGGCTATCTGCTCGGGTCGCGGCACGGTCAGGAAGAGGTCTTCCCAGGATTCCTCGCTCGCCCAGGGATCGACCGTCACCAGCAGGCGCCCTTCCCTGCCCAGCTGGGAGATCTTGTACCGCAGCTCCGAGGGGAAGCGCTGCGCCTCGCACAGCACGATGACCCGTCCCGGGACGGTGGGACGCAACCGGCCCACCCTTCCCGACAGGACGGCCCCCACCTCGGGAATCTCCAGGGAATAGGCGATGTCCGGTCCCAGATGCATGAACTCCAGGGACACCTGGGCAGCCACGGCGGCGTCCGGACAGAACACCCTCACCTCGGGCGCTAATTCCGTTCCGCCAAAGGCTTCGACCATGCCCCCGACCAGGGCTTCGTGCCTGCCCGTCCCGGGCGCTCCGGTCAGCACGACCAGGCCGGGCTCGTCAGTGCCGACGACGTGGGCCACCGCTTCCCCGTTCCGCCTGATTTCCTGGTCGGCCATTCCCCTGCCGCCCAGCAGGTTTCGCAGGCTGCGCAGGGGGGAACGCGGAACCTTGCCTGTCCCGGGGGATGATTCGGTCTGCCGAGCCATGCCGAACGCCGTCGGTGTCCGGGACTCCATCAGCCGGGCGCACAACCCCCAGGCCTGTTCATGACCCTGCCGACCGGCCACGTCGGCCAGGGCCAACAGGTCCACCAGGGAAACGACCTCGTCATCGGCCGGTCCCATCCACCTCCACAAGCCGAGAGCCGAACCCAGGGCCAGGAAATCCCGTTCCCTGCTCCCCGGATGGCGCAGACCCGTATCGAAGAGGAAGCCGCCGGGAGTTTCCACCGCGGCATCCATCATCTCCTGCAGACGAAACTTGAACCGTCCCAGGTCCCCCAGCAGTTCCTGCATCATCGATGCCGCCGCGGCGTCGCAGCCGACCCAGCGGCTGTTTGAATTGAGCGCTCCGGACGGGCACCGGTAGATGAGACTTTCCCTTCCGGAACCCCCACCTCCCAGTCCCAGGAAGGAATCCAGCAGGACCAGCTCGGATTCGGCCACCTCCGCACGCGGATGCTCCAGATCGATCCAGCTGCGCATCCCCGGACCCAGTCCCTGCAGCCAGAAGGGCAACAGCAGGCCGAGGTTCCTCTCCAGACCATCCAGGTCATGTTCCAGTTCCGCGAATCGGCGGCGAATAAGCACGGCATGGCTCTGACCGTACCCCGCGGCCGACTCCGCCCCGACCTGGACATCCCCCGCCTCGGCAACAGCGGGCAAGGGCACCCCGGCCACTTTCAGGGACCAGCGCAACAGCCTGATGCCGAAAGCCACATCCGGCGCAGACAGGCCGGACAGCCAGGCGAGTTGGGAAAGGGGCATCAGTTCGTAGGCCGAAGCCAGGCCACTGGGTCCGGGGTCATGGCCCCGCTCAGCGGTCAGCAGGGGCCGCAGACCGGTCAACAGGCGTCTGAGCCTCGCCTGACCCGAACCGCCGGGCCCGGCAGGGGGCAGAGCGGGCGCAGACGGGGGCCCGGAACCGGCCACCTCGAACCGTCGGCCCAAAAGCTCCTGCAGGAATTCGACCCAAGGCTCCGCCAACCTTTCCGCATGCAGGATGACGCGGCTGCGGGTGTTCTGCAGGATCCCGTACAGGGCGGCGGCTTCGGTATGCCGTTCATCATCCGCGTCGGGCAACCAGGAATCGAGATCCTGGACATGGATGACGACCGGGGGTTGGTCATGCAGCGCCTGCAGCAGGGAGGCTTCGGTCATTTGCCGGGGTGTCGCCCATACCAGGGCGGCAGGTGGTCCCGAAAAACCGCCCGGGCCCGGCACGCTGCACCCGGGGGCGAAATCCCCGGCGATGATGCTTCGCCAGGACTCCTCACAGGAATCGGCGACCATGAGCATCCAGGCGGCCAGCTGCCCCTGTTCCCTGGCCTGGGAAATTCGATCCGCCCACGACTTCCAGGTCTGGGCGTCGGGGCCATAGGCCAGGGTGACCGCCCCCTCCCTGGTCGAGGCCATGCCGCCGCTGCCAGGTCCTGATACCTGCACGCCGGTCTCTTCACCGTGGGCGGCAAGCCAGCGCCCCACCACGGACTCCGTTTCCGTCTCCTCCCGGTGCGCGGCAGACCCGGTTCCCAGCTGGAGCGGCTGGGCATCCACCGCCCCGCAAATCCTAAGGGCGGTACTGAACGACCACGGCTCACCCTCCTCCAACTCTGTATCGGGGCGATACGACCTTCCCCAAAGCATGTGCCACCACCGGACATCCAGGACCACGACCTCGCTCCATGGCCCTGCCATGTGCCCCGCAAGATCGAGGGCACACCGGGCCAGGGCGGCCTCGAAGGCCCGGTCGCGCTCGGCATCCAGATCCTGCCAGCGGCAGGCGTCGCCGGAGCTGTCCGGGAAGACGGGAAAGGCGTCAAGCCCCGGCAGGACGGGCAGGACGAGCACTCCGCCACCGTCGATCCCGGTGTCGGCTTCGACCGCTTCCGGGGCCAGGAAATCCACCCCGGACAGGCTTCCACCCAACGCACCGGCGGCCACATCGCGCCAGAAGGGCCCGCAGGGATCCGTGGGGGCTGGAAGCAGGACGGAAAGATCACCGGTTTCGGCCTGGTCCCGGATCCAGTCGACCTGCTGGGCAAGAGCCTGCTTGCGCAGCAACCGGCCATCGGGCCGCAGGCCCCGGTCCACGAGCTTCAACACGGGCAAACGGCGGTCCTGCAGGGTCAGACGGTAGGCCCGGCCGAAGGCCCGCAGGAGGTAGCCCAGGTAGTCCTCCAGGGCATCGGTCATCCAGGCGGATCCAAGCAGAAGCGACAGGTGTCGATGACCCCGGGAACAGAGCAGGACCTGGAGATCATGCACATTCTCGGTCCCGGTCCCCAACAGGCCCCGGTGCACGGCGGCGCTGTCGAGGAAGACCCATGAAGCGTCGCTCCCGTCGAATACCCCCCAGCGCGCATCGAGAACCCCCGGATCCCGGTTCAGCATTTGCCAAGGTCCGGCCAGAAGCCCGGATTTCCTGGCTCGTTGGACGTACTGCTGTGACCACCCATCCTGGGCCCCGGCTTCGACCGGCACTTGTTCGAGACCATCGATCTCCTGGTTATAAATATCGTAAAGCTCTATATTACAATTTGTTCTGTCCCTGTTATCACAATAATCATGAAGGTCTCCGTTGTGACATTCCACTAGTCGACACCAATGAAAAACCGGCAACAAGGCTGATGTTTCAGGATTCCCCCGCTGGGCTTCAACGATCCACTTTTCCAGCTTGACCAGGGCGGATCCCAGATCGTGGACCATGCCCCGGCGGGGTATCAAGGTCACCGGCCCCAGGACGCGGCCGGCCAGGTTGACCAGGTGCCCGGCTCGTACCGGGCCATCCCAGACGACCCTCCACTTGGCGGACTCGCCTCCCCAGGCCTCCAGGACCGGTCCGGGGGATCCGGTAGCCACCAGGGCCAGGTCATGGCGGCCCAGGTCGGGCTGTAGCTGCACGTCCCGGGCCGCGGATGCGGGATCTCCGTCGGCTTCTTGCTCGCGTCTCCAGGGATCGGGCCGGGTCCACAACAAGGGCAGGGTCCAGGGCGAAAAGGTGGCATCCAGCGCCAGGACACCGGGTTTGTGCAGGGAGACCAGTTCATACAGGAACCCTGCGACCCCGTCGCCTCTTCTGCCCAACTCCCCGATCCCCGCCCTCAGGGAGGGATCGGAGCGTTCCAGACGCGATCGCACGGCCAGCACCAACAATCCCGCCAGCAGGGCCTGACGGCCCGGGCGCTGGTCCCACCCCCCCGTCCCACCGGAACCCCGGGGAGGCGTCAGGTGACGATGGCCCAGACGCGGCACCCAGTCCCGCCGCCAGGGACCGGTCTCGGCCAGCCCCAGACGCAACAGAACCTCCGGCCGCATGCCGGCAGAGGGCAACCAGGGTTCAAGCACGGCGGCAACGAGCCCCTGGACACTACAGGGCCCGCAAGAATGCACCCCGTGTTCCCCCATGCTGCGAGCCACTTCCTGTGACCAGCCGACGATACGACGGTCACAGGATTCCAGGAAGGCATCCAGATCGTCCGTGCCGGTGCCCGGTCGCCAGAAGGCCATGTCCCGGGGTTGATCGTCCCACCACAGCACGAAGGCCAGGGAACCGTCTTCTTCCAGCCCCACGCTGGCCCAGGTCAGGGACTCCCGGGAGCGCCTTCCCATCCCCGGCCGCCTATAACCCACGCAGTCCAGGGCATGCCGACGTCTGATCTCGAGGGATTGGTCCGCCGTGGTCAGGCCCTGCTCCAGGACCGCCAGGGCCTCCTCGTAGCGAGGCACCGGCAAGTGGAGTTCATCCACGTTGGCCAGGATCTCCAGGATCCTCAGCCGGGCCTCGTCAACTCTCGGACCCGGTTGGACAGCATGGTCGAGGTACTGCCGGTACAAGGCCACGCAGGATCCGGGCTGCCCCAGCAGACGATCCGCACTGACGGCCTCCAGCCAGCAACGTTCGGCTTCCAGACGCCCCGAAGAACCGAAGTACTCCCTTCGCAGCAGTTGCAGGACGGCACTCGCCCACTCCCGAGCCTCCGGCGATCCGGCACGGAGGTTCTCCTGTTCGATGAAGGCTTCGAGCATGCCCCCGCCCTTGGCGGCCAGCCACAGGCGGTCTTCCTCGGTCAAGGGGAGATCATGCCTGACCAGATCATGGGAAAACGGGCGGCCGGTTTCCCGGGCGGTGCGGAACAGCCCCTTCAGCAGAGGCACGGCGGAGCGATGTTCGGCGGGGAAAAGGCGGCTGCGGGACACCAGGAAGAGCGCCCTCTCCAGCACCGGTTGGTTGGAGGCCGCTTCCTCCTCGGGACGCAATCCGGCCAGCCTCAGCCCCTCCCGCACGACCTGGTCGGCCTGCTCCAGGAAATCATCCCGCAATCGCCCCGAGCGGCGTTCCCACCGGCCGGCAAGTTCAACCTGGGAAACCTGAGTCGGGCCGCGACGCAACATCCTCTGCAGACGGTCGCCGATGCTCTCGGTCAAGAACACCCGGCCCGGAGACGCCTGGCGCAACTCGACGGCGGTGAAATAGGCGTCTTCGGCGCCGGCGAAATCGCCGGCGGCCAGGCGCTGGAAGGCACTGTCCAGGTGATGCCAGTAGTTGCGGTTTCCGTCGGGGTGGCCATGGGTTTTCATGGGGGGAAATTAACACGAGGGCCGGGGCGGGGAAATCCCAATGTTGCTCGCCGAACTCGTATCGACCCGCGACCGTGACCCGGTCACCTGGTCACCGTCAAGCGGGTGACGGCCCTTTGCGAACCCTGGACGATGGCGGCCAGATACACACCCGCAGCGAGTGGACCGCCACCATCGATCTTCCCGTCCCAGTGCCATCCTCCCTGTTCAGGGGGAAGTTCCCGCCGCAGGATCCTCCGGCCCCTCAGGTCGAAGACTTCGAGGATGGCGTTCGCGGTGGCGGGGGAACCTCGGAGCCGAAAGAAGACCCGGCCCGAAGCAGGGGTGGGAAAGGCGCAGAGGGATACTGCCGGCCTGCTGATGACATGCACGGGTGTAGGTGAACCCGCCAGGCCGGCCGCGCCGCTGTTGCGACCGTCGCTACGGGTGGACAACCAATAGGGAACCGCTGCCTGAAGACCGGGCAATGGAAGGACCGCAACCTCTTCATCCCGCACCTGCACCCGCGACAATTCACCCCGGTCCAGGATCAGCATGGATTCCAGGCAAGCCACCGGAGGAGCATCTTCGCCCCCCACATCCACCGGTTCATGCGCTGTCACCGGCTGCAGACCGGGACCCGGATGCAGCCAGGCGGTCGTGGCACCGGGCATGGTGGACAGGCCGTACAACAGGTCCTGCCAGCGCATGTGCACCAACGCCACGGCCTCGTTCCCATGGCCGGGGGCATCCCCGTAGGAAAGCGGCGCCGGCAGCAGGGCAGCGTCCAGGGTCAGAATGCTCTGCCGGGTGGTGGCGGAAACCTGGAATCCGGTCCTGGTTCCGACCACGGGGACACCCGAGGGATCCAACCGGGCCGTACCCAGATACCATCGCGCCTGGTCGCCGGCAAGGCCGTTGTCCATCAGCCCCACCAGGTCGACAGCCAGCCCGCCCGCGGCATATCCTCCGCCAACTACGGGCGGCGACAGGGCCAGCCATTTGCCTCCTGCGCCAGGGATCAGAACCGAGCTGTCGGCCTCCGCGACCGCACCATCGCCGCCAAATATCCGCAGCACGAGATCGTCGCCGGAACCGGCCCACACCGGCACGACCACTTCATGCAGCCCGTCCCCGTCACGGTCCAGCAGGACCGGCGGCAGGGCGAGGTTATGAGCCAAAAACCGGGGCCAGCCGGGCAATTCGGCCAAGTCGCCATCCAGAGCGGTGATGAAACCGTCTCCGCAGGCCATGACCAGGGCTTCACCACCCTCGTGAACGAGGGAACCGACGGCCAACGGCAGCGGATGGCTGTGACCCAGATCCCGCTCGCGGCGCAAAATCCCACCAGCCTCCCAGGTCCTGATGACCCCGGCCTGATCTGCGACGGCGACCAGACGGCGGCCGTCGGACGCCGTCAGACCAACGGGCGTACCCAGGGGAAGATTCAGGGCCAGCTGCACCTCCTGGTAGGTACCGTCCCCGGCAAAGAAGTACAAAGTACCGTAATCCGAGGCCACGACGATTTCATCGCCGGGCGAACCATCCAGATCCCAGGCCAAGGCCTGGGTCAATCCACCCTGGCTGGAGGGGTTGGGAAAGAGAAAAGCCGGCCAGCCGGGCCGGGCCCTCCCCAGGCGGTCGGTCACGTTGAGGGCCCGGACCTGGGGATCAACGGTGACCAGCGAGGGCATGACCAGAGAAACGTCGGCCGTGGGCCCCAGCCGGGCGGCATTGGGTGCGCCTGTGGCCACACCCGGCAAGGCGAACACCGCACCCGCCTGTTCGGTCGGCTCTTCCTCGTGCAGGGACAAGGTCACGGTTCCGGAGCCGTCCACAACCTTGGCCACGGCCATGATCCACTGGGTGTCCGCTTCGAAAGCAATGGATTCGCGCGCTCCCGCTCCACCTTGGTCCATACGCGGTATCGCCGAGCCTCGGGGATCATCCAGGAGCCAATCGGGGGACAGGACGACCAGGCCGACGTCCAGTCCCGCCTCGGGTCTCGCCTCCAGTACGTAACGTCCTCCCGGGACAGTGATCAGCCTGCGGGCCAGGACAGGGGTCTCCGGGCCCAGGGTATCGGAATCGGCCTGTCCCGGGACAAGGGGCAGGCGCAGGGCCTGCACGGCCCCGTCGATCCGCAGCAATCCCCAACCTCGCACATTGTCCGCCCCGTCCGGCAGTCCAAGGTCCTGCAGCCCGTTACCGTCAGCGGTCTCCACTTCGGCCACCGGGGCACAGGTCGCCTCCAGGACCGCCCGCAGGGTGAAAACCGAGGTGGAGTCCGGCGGCAGGATCAGCCCGGCATCCTTGAGCGCCTCCCCCAGCATGTAGACGGCGCCGGCAACGTGGGCGGCTGCCAGGCTGGTCCCCGACCTTGGGCTGTAGCTGTCGTCGGGTTCGTTGTCGGCGGCGGTGATGCGGCCACCCGTCGGCAGCAGCCCTCCCCCCGGAGCCAGCAGATCGGGCTTGGGAAACCCCTGGGTGCCCCTTCCCGAATAGGCCGCTACCGCGCCCCGG
>CAYPVD010000021.1:0-8308 GCA_964414055.1 uncultured Fibrobacteraceae bacterium | reverse complement strand
CATCGACCGCCCCCACGGTCAGGACCTGGGGCAAGCGGGCCGGGAAGCCGGGCCCTGCCGGATCATCTCCCTGGTTGCCCATGGCGACCACCGGCACGATACCTGCGGCGATGAAAGCGGTCATGGCTTCGCTGATGCCCAGATCCCGGGACCAGTTGACCGCACACAGAGCGGCCCGGATCCGGTACAGGTCGGCGTGCTCCACGGTCCACTCGCATGCCGCCAGGAAATCCCCGGCCCACATCCGCCACTGGCCGTCGAAATCGTAGAACTTCACGATGGTCAACCTGCCGGCGGGCACGATCCCACGGTAACGAGCATCGATGTTGCCGCTGCCCGCGACCACCGAGGCCAGGGCCGTACCGTGGTAATGGTAATCCCAGGGTCCGGCAGCCTGGGGAAAGTCGTCGGTGACATCGTGCCAGCCGACGACCTTCAGCCCCTGGGACAGGGACCACCCGCCGGCAGCCGACATCCAGTCTCCGGCGTCACCCACCGCCGGGGGCGGTCCGTCTATATCATCATCAGGAGGATCGCCAAGATCGCCGTGCGCAGTATCGCAACCGGAATCCAGGATGGCCACCGTTCCCGACCAGTCCCGTCCCAGGCGCCACGGCACATCCTCCAGGGGCGGTATCCCCACCAGGGCCCGGCTCCGGTCGAGGGCAGGAGTCCCGCACCGGTCCAGCAGCAGCCTTCCCCCGAGCCGACTGTCCAACAACCGGGCCAAACCCTCCTGGTCCACCGCCAGGACCTGCACACCCGATCCCAGGCAGAGGTCGTGGAGGACCTTCATGTGGCCGGCAGCCGCCTTGGCCGCCGCCAGGCGGTGCACATCGGTCCCGGCTCCCAGGTGGAGGACCCTCAAACCACCCTCCTGCCAGATTCCACCGGCGGGGAGAAACCTCGGCGCCGGCGGAAGAGCCGTCCCCTTCGAACCGGATGCCTCAGGTTTCCCGTCGGCGAGCCGACGCAGATCGGCCCAGGACATGGCACCGACCCGCCACAGGGACAGGCAATTCTCGATGCCGTCATCAGGGGGAACTGGGTCTGCCGCCGCACAGGCGGAAGGAACGACAGGGATAGGAGGAGCCACGGCCACCGGCAAGCCCCCGGCCGTCAACAGCAGGGTAAGGGCGAACCCGATGACGAACCCGGGGCGGCGCCGACAACCACCAGCCGCGCGAGGGGCCGTTGCAGTCCGGAAGGGACTGAAAGCCGAACAGCGGGCACCGGTTGTGCGGAAACGGGGCATCCGAAATCCTTGGCGGTGTGTAGGTCCCGGGCGACTCCTCCGGACCGGACCGCCACTGGATGGAGACACCCGCATAGGCATCCGCGTGACCGTGGCACGGCCCGCATCATGCCGGGGGACCGGGTGGGGTTTGCCGTTGAGTCCGGCAACAGGTCGCCGGGTTGCGGACCATATGATTGTAAGGATCAGCGGCTCCCGCCGCAACAGGTTGCCCAGGATCAACCGACACCCATCAGGTGCACGAGTTCCAGCCCCTTGCCCGATCCTCCTATCCTGATCCCCACCACGTCGAGCCTCAGCCATGAATCCGGGGGTACACCCTGCCGGTAGACGTACTCATGGGCCATGCGGCGCATCAGGGCGAGCTTGCGCCGGTCGACGCGCTCACAGGGGTTGCACCGGGAACCGGGGCCAGCCACCTTCACCTCCACGAAGACCACCACCTGGGGCCCTGCCATCACCAGATCGATTTCCCCCCCGGGCAACCGGTACCGCCGGGCCAGGCACCGGTATCCGCAGTCTTCCAGGTACAGCAGGGCGATGCTCTCGCCCCTTTGTCCCCTGTCCGAAGCAACCGACACGATTCCCCCTCCCTCGTCCGAGGAAGCATCCTAAGGCAAGGTTCGTGCCGGCAGGGGGGCGGCGAAAAAGGCGGCGATGACGGGGAATCAGAAAAGGCGGCCCTGATCGAGCTCCACCAGGGGCTTGTAGCTGAAGCGGTGAACCGGACACGGACCCAGGGTCAGGAGGGCGGACTTGTGATCCCCGGCGCCGTAGCCCTTGTGGTGCGCAAAACCGTAACCGGGGTACATGCGACCATAGACGGTCATGATGCGGTCCCGCAGGACCTTGGCCACGATGGAGGCGGCGGCGATGCAGGCGCTGCGTCCATCACCGCCTACCAGGGCAAGGCAGGGCAGGGAACAGGAAGGCACCCTGTTGCCGTCGACCAGGACCAGATCCGGCCGCGGATACAGTTTGTGGAGGGAACGAGTCATGGCCTCGAGAGTGGCCTGCAGGATGTTGATGTCGTCGATGCGCCGCGGCGAGACGGCGCAGGCGCCCCAGGCCGGGGCGCCCGCCAGAATCGCCTTCAGAAGGGTCTCACGTCGGGCGGGCGTGAGCTTCTTGCTGTCGTCCAGACCCGGCAGGTCCCAACCGGGAGGCAGCACGACCGCTGCCGCCACCACGGGCCCGGCCCAGGCACCTCGGCCCGCCTCGTCCACGCCGGCAATGATCACCTCGCCATCCCGGGATTGCTCCCGGTCGAAGGCGACCAGCGGTGATTCGCTGCCGGCCAAGATCTACCGGCGGGCTTCGCGGATCCTGGCCTTGCGTCCGGTACGGCCGCGAAGGTAATACAGCTTGGCGCGACGGATCCGGCCCCGCTTCTTGACGGTGATGGAATCCACATTGGGGCTCTCCACCGGGAAGATGCGCTCGACGGCGACTCCGCCGCTCATCTTCCTGACGGTGATGGAGGCCTCCAGTCCCGTGCCCTGCCTGGCGATGACGGCCCCGATGAAGTTCTGGATCCGCGTCTTGTTGCCTTCCTTGATCCGCACGGCGACGTTGATGGTGTCCCCGATGTTGAAATCCGGAAGGTCGTCCCGCAGGCCGGTGGCCCGCATCTGTTCCACGATGTTCATCTCATCCTCCTGAAAGGCTTCCGCCCGGGAACACCCGTGTTCCTGTCCGGCCGCCGCTTGTCGTCTGGTCGACTTCGTCTGGTTCGACCCCTCGAGGGGTCATCCGCGTTTCATGCCGCCCTGCCCGGGCTCAACCTCTTTGCCGCCGAGATCGGGACGTCTGTTCCTCGTCCTTTCGACGGCGTTCTCGGCGCGCCAGCGCTCGATGTTCGCGTGGTGCCCCGACAGCAGGACCTCGGGCACCTTCAGCCCGCGGTACTGTTCGGGCTTGGTGTACCAGGCACAATCCAGGCCACCGCCACGGGACGCGGTGAAGCTGTCGTTGGCGGCCGAGTCGCTGTTGTGCAGCACACCCTCGATCCTCCGCACCACGGCGTCGGTTATGACCAGGGCCGGCAGCTCTCCCCCGGACAGGACGTAGTCCCCGATGGAGATCTCCCTGTTGATGACGAGCTCCCGCGCCCGCTCGTCGATGCCCTTGTAATGTCCGCAGACCAGGATCAATTCGCCCTTGTCCTGCAGTTCCGCCACCAGCTCGAGGGTCAGGTCCTCGTCGAAGACTTCACCCTGGGGGGTGGTCAGGATGACCGTCGCGTCGGCGTTCCGCCGGCACGACTCCACGGCCTCGACCACCGGCTGGGCCATCATGATCATGCCCGCGCCGCCGCCGTACGCCGTATCATCCACCGTGCGGTGCTTGTCCACCGCGAAATCCCGGATGTCGACGATCTGGTATTCCACCAGCCCCTGACGGGATGCCCGTCCAGGAATGCTCGTCTCCAGCACGGCCCCGACCATGTCCGGAAACAGGGTCAGGATCCGGATCACCGGGCGTTCAGCCGCTTGCGACATCGAGCAACCCCCGTGGCGGGTCGATGACCAGGTCGCCATCCAGGCCGCTGTCGGCCGCGAGAATCGGGGCCACGGCGGGGATCAGGACCTCGCCCCGTCCGGTCTGTACGACCAGCAGGTACTGGCCGCCGGTCCACCGGACCTCGCCCACGTCTCCCACCGCCTCGCCGGCAACGGTCACCAGCCGGCGTCCGAGCCACCGGAAGGGCAGTCCGCCATCGGGCCGGGGGAAAGCCGGATCCAGGTAACTCCCGCGTGCGAAACCGAGGCGGCGGCCCACCAGATCTTCCGCACCTTCACGCGTCCCGCAAGCGGTCAGGCGCATCACCTCGCACGCGCCGGCGGGGCGATGGCCGGCCACCTGTACGGGACTGCCGTCTTCCCACACCACGAACCGGCTGTCCAGCACCGGGGCGAAGAAATCGAGCAGGGGATAGAGCTTCAGCTCACCCTTGAGTCCCACGGCCTTGACCACCTCGGCCATGGCCACGAACTGGTTGTCTGCCGCGGTTCCGGACATCCTACTCGACGATTTCCAGACCCAGGCGCTGATCCGTCTTGGCGCTGACCGCCAGCAGCAGGGTCCGCATGGCACGAGCCGTCTGGCCGCCCTTGCCGATGACCCGCCCCAGGTCGTCCTGGTGAACCTTGACGCGGAACACGTCCCGGTCGTCCTGGTGCAGGATATCGATGACCACATCCTCGGGATGCTCCACGAGGTTGACGGTGATGTACGAGAGAAGCTCCACCACCCGCTCCTGGCCGATGGTCAGCTCCTCCTGGGCCGCATTGGCGAGAGCCTCCTTCAGCTCTTCGCCGGCAGGAGTGCCTGCGTCCTGGTTGCTCATGCGCTGCCTTCCTCGTCGGCGGCAGGCTCTTCGGCGGCCGGGGATTCCTCGGCGGCAGCATCACCCGCGGCCTCGCCGCCGGCGGCTTCCTTCTCCACGGCGGCCGCCTCGGCGGCAGCGGCCTCTTCGGCGGCCTTCGCCTCGGCGGCGGCCTTCTCCTCCGCGGCCTTGGCTTCGGCTTCCGCCTTGGCCTTGGCCTCGGCTTCCGCCTTGGCTTCCGCCTTGGCCTCTTCCTCGGCCTTCCTCTCGGCCTCGGCCTTGCGCGCGGCGGCGGCATCGATCTTCTGCTGGCGGTTGCTCTCGGCCTGATCCCGCCATGTGCCGACCTTGGCGTCGATCTCCGCCGGATCCATGCCCTGCTTGATCAGGGAATACTTGTAGAGGATGCCCTGGTTCTTCAGCAGGCTGCGGGCCGTCTGGCTGACGGTCGCCCCCTTCTGCAGCCAGCCGATGATCTCGTCATCGTGGAGTTGCACCTCGAAAGGATCGACGAAAGGGTTGTAGTAGCCGAGATTGGCCAGATAGGCGCCGTCGCGGCGCTTGCGGCTGTCAAGCACGACCAGCCGGTAGAAAGGACGCTTCTTGCGCCCCATGCGGGTCAGACGAATCGTTGTGGGCACGCCACACCTCCGTTTTTTCGGTTTCGCGCCGGGCCCCATGCCCGCCGCGTACAACATGCCGGGACCGGTGTCCCGGCTCGGTCAACCCTTGCCCAGTACCTTCTGGCCGAACTCCTGAAGCCCGCCCGCGGAGTTGATCTGCCGCATCATCCGCCGCATATCCCGGTACTGTTTGAGCAGCTTGTTGACCTGCGAGACCGTGGTCCCGCTTCCTTTGGCGATCCGCTTGCGTCGCGACCCGTTGATGATCTCGGGCTTTCGCCGCTCGGCGATCGTCATGGAATTGATGATGGCCTCGACCTTGGCGAACTGCTTGTCGTCTACCTTGGCCTTGTCCAGCACGTCGCTGTTCATGCCGGGCAACATCTTGAGCACACCCTTAAGGGGTCCCATCTTCTTCATCTGCCGGATCTGGGCCTGGAAATCCTCCAGGGTGAACTGCCCCTCGGCGAACCGGTTGGCCAAGTGCTCGGCCTGGTCCAGGTCCATCTTCTCTTCGGCCTGTTCGATCAGGGTCAGGACATCGCCCATCCCCAGGATCCGACCTGCCATGCGGTCGGGGTGGAAGACCTCGAGGTCCTCCATCTTCTCGCCCACGCCCACCAGCTTGATGGGTCGGCCCGTGACCTCCAGCACGCTCAGGGCCGCGCCGCCCCGCGCATCGCCGTCCAGCTTGGTCAGCACTGCGCCGTCGAAGTCCAGCCGCTCGGCGAAGGTCACCGCGATGTTCACGGCCTCCTGGCCGGTCATGGCGTCCAGGACCAGGAGCTTCTCGTCCATGGGCACCATCTTGTCGATGGCCTCGAGCTCGTTCATCAGCACGTCGTCGATATGCAGCCGGCCGGCCGTATCGACGATCAGCACATCGCACTTGTTGTCCTTGGCCCGGCGCATCCCCAGCTTGACGATCTGGGCCGCGTTCTTCCGCTCGCGGTCGCTGTGCACCGGCACCCCGACCTGCTCGGCGATCACCTGCAGCTGGTCGATGGCCGCGGGCCGGTAGATGTCACCGGCCACGAGCATGGGCTTGCGCCCCTGCTTCTTCAACCGCAGCGCCAGCTTCCCGCAGAAGGTCGTCTTGCCCGATCCCTGCAGGCCCATGACCATGACCGTGGCCATGTCCTTGTGCCTGCCGGCGCCCGGCTCGAGGTTCAGTTCGGCGGCGTGGCCGCCCAGCAGGGCCGTCAGCTCGTCGTTGACGATCTTGACTACCTGCTGGCCCGGGCTGAGGCTGGCCATGACTTCGGCGCCCAGAGCCTTCTCCCGAATGGATCCCACCAGTTTCTTGGCGACACCGTAGTTGACGTCCGCCTCGAGCAGGGCCATGCGCACCTCGCGCAGGGCCTCCTTGACGTTGTCCTCGGTGAGCCTGTCCTGACCGGCCAGCTTCTTCAGCGTCCGGTCCAGGCGCCTGGTCAAATCCTGGAACATCACTCCGCTTCCACGGTGACAAGCACAAACGGGCGCAACAAAACACCGCCCCCCACGATAGAGCGAGGGGGAAGCATCTCGCGGCATAACTTCCAGCACGACAAGGAGATAAAAATAAACAAAAGGCGTAGCACAATGGCGACGCCCGTCCCTGGTCGTGCGCGAACAGGGAAATTAACAATTTCCCCCCATTTTCGCAAGGAAAAGCCCGGCTGGAGCGCCGACCAGGCTCAACCCCGCAAACGGGAGATTCCCTCCTGGGGATCGGCCTGATGGAACAGCCAGCTGCCGGAAACCAGGATGTCCGCCCCGGCATCCCGGCACATCCTGCCGGTGTCGGCGTTGATCCCCCCGTCCACCGAGATCAGGAAATCCCCCGCCCCCGCCTGCCGGGCTTCCGCCAGATCACGGATCTTCGCCAGACCGACCGGATCGAACTCCTGTCCCCCGAACCCCGGGCTGACGGTCATCACCAGGACGAGATCGACCTGCCCCAGATATGGTTCCAGGGCGGCAGCGGGCGTCGAGGGGTTGAGGCTGATGCCCGTGCGCACTCCCTGCTGCCGGATCCCCTCGAGGGTGGCGGCGATATCAGCCTCGCATTCGACGTGGATGGTGACCGCATCGACCCCCGCCTGGATGAACCGCTCAGCGTACATGTCCGGCCTGGTAAGCATCAAATGGGCATCGAGGGGCAGATCCGTCAACCGCCGGACCGCCTGGACGATGTGGGGACCGAAGGTCAGGTTGGGGACGAAGTGCCCGTCCATGATGTCCAAATGGAACAGGTCCGCCCCCCCGATGGCCATGCGGGCGATCTCCCGATCCAGGGCGGCAAAATCAGCGGCCAGCAATGACGGCGCCACATGCGCCAGGCCTTCAGCGGGTCGCGACAACCAGGACAAGACGATCCCCCTTTCCCACACGTGTGCCGGCCGCAGGCTCCTGGGCCAGGATGTGATTGGGTCCCACCGCGCCGGATCGGCTGTACTCGACCTGGCCCAGCACCAGACCGGCTTCCCCGATCAGCTGCTTGGCCTGGTAGAGCGGCATGCCGGTAAGGTCGGGCAGCAGCAACTGGACCCGGGGCGCCGGCTCCGCCACGACCAGGTCCACGGTCCTGCCCGTGGGCAGATCCACCCCCGCCTGGGGACTCTGATAGGCGATCACGGGCTGGGTAACCCCGGCACGCGGCAGATGGAGATGGAGCCCGGGTCGGTACCTGTTCCGCTGCAGCGTCACCTCGGCCTGCTTGGGCGTCAGACCCACCACCGACGGCAGCAGGCCTGAGGGATGCCCCGAGCTGACGATGACCTTGACCACCCTGCCGCCCCTGATCCTGGCCTCCGGCGGGGGCACCTGGTCGACGATGCTGCCGGCCGGCAGGGAAGGGTGGGCGCGTGAGCGAACGACTTCCAGCCTGAGGCCCAGGGGGCGGACTTCATCTCGGGCGCTCTTGAAGTCCTGACCACGCAGGTCCGGCATGGTGACGACCTGGTTATGGTGGACCAGCGAGGGCAGGACCATGAAATTCACGGCCACCAGGAGCACGCCGCCCACCAGGACGAGCGACCCCAGCAACAGCAGGAATTTCCACAGTTTCAAGGTCAACTCCTCCCGTCAGGCCCACGCCCTGTGCAACCTGGCCGCGAA
>CAYPVD010000020.1:0-21696 GCA_964414055.1 uncultured Fibrobacteraceae bacterium | reverse complement strand
GCACGACGGTGTCGCGCTGGATCTGCTGATCGTCGACAGCTTCGGTTTCCGGGGGTGTGGGCGCTTCTTCCTGTGCGGGTCCGGGGATATCCAAACCCAGTTCCTGGATCACATCCTGGGTCTCCTGGGCCACTTCCTCGAGGCTGGGGACCGGGGCTTCCCCGTCGTCGTCGAGAGAGAAGGCCGGTTTGGGTTCGGGATCTCCCTCGGGATCTCCCTCGGGATCAGGTTCGGGCTCCCGGGCGAACGGGTCGGGAACGTCGACCGGCGGTTCGGGCACCGAAGGTTCAGGCTCGTCTGATGCCGTCGGGGCGGCCATGGGCTCCTCCGGGGCAGGAGGCGCCTGGTCGGCGTCACCGGCGGGAGTCAAGGGGGCCGGCGGCATTCCGGGCACGGCATGGGGCGCCGGAGAAAGCATCAGCTCGCCCAGGTGTTCGCTGACCTTGTTGATGGCGCTGATGTTCTTGATGATCTGACCGATGGCTTCCTCGTACCGTCGGGATGTGGCCAGGATCTCCGAAACGGTGTTTTCGATTTCCAGGGTGGCCTGGGAGGTTTGTCTGGCCAGGCCCTTGACCTCGGCGGCCACCACGGAGGTGAAGGCCTCTCCGGGCTGGCCGGTGACGACGGCTTCGGCGTCGATCTGGGCGGCGACCTGGCGGGTCTTCAGGGCCAGCTCGGTCACCCTGCTCACCACCCGGCTCATCTCCCTGGCCGAGGCCACGAGGTCCTCGGCGGCCTGGGCGGTGAAGCTGGCGGCGTTGTTGGCGCCCCTGACGATCTTGTATCCCTCGGTCGTGTCCTGGGCCATTTCGTTGAGGCTGTAGAGCATGCCCTGCAGGGCGTGGCCCACCGAATCGATGGCCAGACGCATCTTGTCGGTGCTGTTGGCGATGGTGCTCATGTCCACGGTCATGCGGTCGACCGTGGCGTTGACCGTGACGAAGTCCACGGGCGGAGTGAAGACCGACCCGCGGGAATCAGTCCGGGTCTCGGCCGGAGGAGCGGTTCCGACCCGGTCCGGGGTCAGCGACCGCCTGGTCGTGTTGGATTCGGCGCCGGATTGGGTGAGGGAGCCGGCCAGGTGGAGCGCCTGCTCGCGGGGAGGCGTCGCCGGGGAGGCCTGTGCCTCCTGCCGGCGTTTCCCGGGGTTTTCCAGCTTGTTCACACGGATCCTCAACCAGACCAGCACGACCAGCATCACGCCGAAGATGCCCGCGCCCCAGCCGGCCAGCCGGGCGATGGCCTGGCGGGCGAGGGCTCCGGTGCGCAGGGAATTGGCGATGGTTCCCATCTGCTGCATGAGAAGGACCGTGTTGTCGGCGAGGCCATGCACGGCATCCTGTCCGGCGGCGCTGTAGATGGAGTACTCGCCGGCTGCCAGGTTGGCCAGGGGCGTGCCCGTGTCGCGCCAGGTCTGCAGGGCGTCTTCGAGGGCGCGTCGGGCCTTGCCCCCGCGGATCCTGGCGATGCTGATTTCATGACCGTCATCGGCGGTCAGCACCGCCCCCTTGGCTAGGGCGGCGAGGTTGCGGTCGAACTCCAACACCGTCTGTCCCACGCTGCGCCGCGCCGCGACGACAGCTTCCTGATCCTCCGCCTTTTGCAGCGCGGCTACCTGTCGGCCCAGATCCTGGATAACGATCTGCTGCTTCTTGGCCAGTTCGATCTGCTGTCCGGTGATCCGGCCTCCATGGCCCTGGTTCCAGACCAGGGTCAGCGAGGCGCAAAGCAGCAGGGCGACGGCGCCCAGGGCCAGGTTCAACAACTGCCGTGTGGACATGCGATTCCTCCGTTGGCTGCCACGACTGGGGGCCGGGAGCCCCCTGGTTCCGGTGTCTGGATCGGCAGGAATCGACGTGAATTTAGGAATTCCGGCGGAATTCGGGATGATCAGGTGTTAGAATGCCCGCCGATGAAAATGCCTGGAACCCCAGTGAAAAGAGGACGCCATGTTCCGCACCATATCCCTGTTGATTTTCGCTCTCGTGATCGCCGGGTGCGCCGGCGGACCAGGTCCGGCTCCCGTGCCTGATCCCGCCGAGGCCCCTGTCGCCACCTCGCCCGCCCCGCCGCCGAAGATCGCCATCGACAGCCTGGACGACCTGCCGACCCACACCTATCCCCTCAGCGGCACGGTGACCGAACTGCTGAACGATCCGGTGGCGCTCGAGGCTCTCGAGGAAGCCTACCGCAGGGATTTGGAAACGGATCTGGCCACCTACGACATCACCGATGAAGCCACCTTGAAGAACAAGTACGGCCGTCTGGTGACCTTGGACATGCTCGACGGCGACGAGGCCGGGGCCCTGGTCAATCTCGACCGCATCCGGGCCCTGGAGGACAAGGAGGCGTCCAGGTTGATGAACGGCTTGACGACGCGGTCCATCATCGAAGCCAGGACCGCCACGGGAGGGGAAGAGTCGGGCGAAGCGTTCAGGGCGGCTTTCACGGAGGCGTTCAGGACCCGTGTCGAGGCGTTGCCCTGGGATGTCTGCCAGGACATGGTCAAGAGCAACAAGGGCCGGGCCGAGTACCTGACCGAGAATCTGCTCCTGGGCGTGGTGCAATCGCGGCTGGAGCCGGCGGCGGCCGCCATGGGCTCCCTCAGCGCCGACATGGCCGGTTCGGTCATCGGCATTCGTTACGCCCTGGACCACGTCCTGCCGTTGAACTCCATCGTGGCCGGGATCTACGGCGACTACATCGAGGAGCACGCCCAGGCCAAGAAGGATATCTGGCCCGACCGCGAAGTCGTCCTTGCCGACGACGCCGGATTGCAGCCGGTGATGATCGGCATCTGGGACTCGGGCGTGGACGTGGATGTGTACAAGGACATCGTGTTCACCAATCCGGCCGAGAAGATGGACGGCCGGGATGACGACGGCAACGGCTTCGTCGACGACGTCCACGGCATCGCCTTCGATCTGGACGGCAAACCCAGCACGGCGCTGCTGCATCCCCTGGGCGACCAGGAAGGCAAGCTGGAGTTGATGTTCGAGTCCATGCAGGGCTTCCAGGACATGACCTCGGCCATCGACAGCCCCGAGGCGAGCGCCGTCCGCAAGCGCATGGGGGAACTGCCGCCCGATGAGGTGGGGGATTTCCTGACAACCCTCGGCTTCGGCGGCCTGTACAGTCACGGCAGCCATGTGGCGGGGATCGCCTCGCGGGGCAACCCGTTCGCCCGGCTGCTCATCGCCCGCATCACCTTCGATTACCATCAGACGCCCCGGGCCATGACGGTGGAGACGGCGCGGCGGCTGGCGGACGACTACGTCCGGACCACCCGCTACTTCGCGGACCACGGCGTACGCGTGGTCAACATGAGCTGGGGTTGGTCCTTCAAGGAGATCGAGGGCAGCCTGGAAGCCAACGGGGTGGGCAAGGACGCCGATGAACGCGCCGCCATGGCCCGCGAGATGATCGATATCCTCAGCGACGGCCTGCGCGAGGCCATGACCGCCACACCGGGCATCCTGTACGTCGCCGCCGCCGGCAACGACGACAACGACGTGGAGTTCAACGTCACCATTCCCTCGGGTTTCGACCTGCCCAACCTGATGGTCGTCGGCGCGGTGGACCAGGCCGGCGATCCCACCAGCTTCACCAGCGGCGGCCGCAACGTGAAGGTCTACGCCGACGGATTCCAGGTCGAGAGCTTCGTGCCCGGCGGCAGGACCATGAAGATGAGCGGCACCTCCATGGCCTCGCCCAACGTGTGCAACCTGGCGGCCAAGGTCATCGCCCTGCGGCCGGATCTGACGCCGCCGGAGGTCATCGCCCTGATCGAGAAGGGCGCCGATCCTCATCCGGAGCATCCGGAGATCCTGCTGATGAACCCCAAGGCGACCGTGGCGTTGCTGGGTTCATAGGGGACGGGAAAGGGCCCCCCGGGGGGGCGATATTGCGAAAAACGGCCGCTAATCATGTGATTGGCGGCCGGCACGGGAGGACCGCAGAACTACACCGGGCGTCCCTGCTCGAATTGAAGGATCAGGTCGTGCTGAAATAGATTCCCGTCGTCACCGTCCCGCCGGCCGGCCCCCCTTGCGGGGGTCGGAAGCGGCGGTGATGCGTCCGTCCTTCACGACGACGGCCTGGACCACCCCCACCGACCCCGGATAGGAAACGATCTCGTGGCCCCTGGCACGCAGCCCCGCCAGTGTCTCCCGGTTCTTCCAGCCGGTCTCCACGCGGACCTCGTCGGGTTGCCACTGGTGATGCAGGCGCGGCCTGGCGACGGCCTCGCCGGCATCGTTCCCGAACACCAGGGCCGCCAGCAGGACCTGCAGGGTGCCGCTGATGATGCGGGGGCCGCCCGAGGCTCCGGCCACGGCGATCACGCGGCCGTCCGCCTGCACGATGGTGGGGCTCATGGAGGACAGGGGACGTTTGCCGGGGGCGGGACGGTTCCAGTCGGACTGGACCAGGCCGAAGGCGTTGGCTCCCTCGCTCGTGGTGAAATCGTCCATCTCGTCGTTGAGCAGGAAACCGTAGCCGGACACTTCCACGCACGATCCCCATTCCAGGTTGATGGTCTCGGTGCAGCCGACGGCCATGCCGTTCCGGTCCAGCACCGAGATGTGGCTGGTGCCGGAGTCGTCCCGGATCTGCACGGCTGTTCCGTAGGCCGACGAGGGGAGGGTGTGATCGGGATCGAAACGGGCGGCCAGGGAGTCGAGATAGGCCGGTGACGTCAGGGCCTTGACGGGCACCGGCGCGAAGGCGTCGTCCGCCAGCCAGCGCGCACGGTCGGCGAACGCGTGCTTGAAGGCCTCGATGAGGATGTGTCGCCAGGCGGGAGAATCCATGTCCTGGCCGGAATTCAGGCCCCCCAGGCGATCCAGCAGTCCGAACACCTGCTGGGTGACTACCCCTCCGCTGGATGGTGGCGGCATGGAAAGGATGCGCCAGGGCCCGCAGCGGCTGCTCAGCGCCGGCCGCTCGCGCACGGAGTAGGCCTGCAGGTCGGACCTGCGCAACGGGCCGCCGCCGCGGCCTACGGCCTCCACCATCGCCTCGGCTATGTCACCCTTGTAGAAGGCGTCGGCCCCCTCGCGAGCGATCGATTCCAGGGTCCGGGCCTGCAGCTCGTTCACGATTTTCTCGCCCGCCGCCAGATGGCCCTCGTGCGCCAGGTTCACCCAGGATTCCGCCAGGCCGGCTCGCAGTTCCGGGTGCTTCCGGCGGACTTCGGCCATGGCGGCCACGGCCCCGACATGGGCCTCATCGGCCGGGAAACCTTCCCGGGCAACCCGGATGGCCGGGGCCAGAACGGTGGCCCTGTCCAGGGTGCCGTACCTGTCCAGGGCGTACAGCAGCCCGGCCACGGTGCCCGGCACGCCGACGGCGTGAGGTCCTCGTCGGCTGGCATCGCCGGGCAGTCCGTCATAGTAGTGCGGACCCACGGCCGCCGGGCAGGCCTCGCGGTAGTCCAGGGCGACGGCGCGTCCCTGGGGATGATCGGGAGAGGGCGGCAGGCTGATCACCATGAAACCGCCGCCGCCGATTCCGCAGCTGAAAGGACGCACCACCGAGAGGCAGAAGGACGCGGCAACGGCGGCATCCACGGCGTTGCCGCCCTTGGCCAGCATCAGATTGCCGGCCTGGGAGGCCAGGGTGTGATCGCAGGCGACGGCCCAGCGCGAGAAGTCGGCGGCCCAGGGTACGTCGGCTTCGGAGTGGGGTGTTCGGGGGCATCCGGACAGGGACAATAGGCCGACCAATGCCAGGATGAGAGGGATGCGGGTCAGGGAAAAAGGGATTCTTGCTGGTCTCAAGGGATCTCCCGGGGGTTGGGCAGGTCACGAATGCCTCTTTGGACCGTTATTGTAGCATCCTGCACAAACCTTGTCTTGCGCCGCTGGCAAGTCGTGGGTCCTGCGTTCGGTATGGCAGGAATGATCATATCCCCACGACAGGAGTTGGCATGAAGGTCTTAACGGCGATGGCGTTGTGTGCGGTGCTGGTTCTCTCGGTTCCCATTGCGGCGAGATCCACGGAAACGGAAACATCCCCCGCTATAACGGCATTCTCAGGATCCTGGTTGTCGAACGACGAGCCATGCCTCGCGGCGAACCCATCACCCTGCGCATGGTATACGACCGGGAGCGGATACCGGGGAAGGACTAGTCCCTGTGGGCCGATGCGGGAGCTTGCTAGCTCCCGGCCACGAGTTTGACGACCACCAGGATCAAGAACAGTGCGAAGGTGCGTTCGAACAGGCGGGAATTGGCGTGCCTGTTGACATAGGCGCCCAGCTGCGCCCCCGGAATGGCGGTGACAGCCAGCAGGCCCGCGATGGGCAGCCCCGCATAACCCACGAAGCCGGGTCCCAGGGCCTCGGGCGGGGTGGCGGTCAGGTAGCCCAAGGCGGCGGCCAGGGCGCTCCAGAGGATCACTGCCGAGGATGTTCCCGCCAGCCATTCGGCCCGCAGGCCCAGGATCATGGCCAGAGCCGGCACCATGACCACGCCCCCGGCCAGGCCGCTGAGTCCCGCAACCGCTCCCACCAGGATGCCCACCAGCAGCCCCTGCCACCAGCGGATGCTGTGGGTGTCGCGGTCGTGATGCCTGAAATCCGTGAGCATACGTACGGCGACGACCAGCAGCACGGCCGCCAGGGTGTGTTCGAGGAGACGGCCGGGCAGGGAGGTGGCCAGCCGGGCGGCCAACCAGCCGCCGCCGAGGCTGCCGGGCACGAGGTACGGCACGAGCCGCCACAGGATCCGCCTCTGCTTCGCTTGGCGCACGATGGAAGAGCCGACGTTGCCTACGGCCACCACCAGGGAGGTGGCCATGGCCGCCTGGACCACCCCGCTGGCCGGCAGACCCCAGTGCCTGAACAGCGCCAGCAGCACCGGCACCATCACCGCCCCGCCGCCGATACCGACGAAGCCGGCCACGAAACCAGCCAGCAGGCCGACTCCCAGCAGCATGAGGATGAGTACCAAAGTGAATTCCATCAGCGGGCCTCCTTGCCGGAAACGGTTTTGCCGCCCTGAGCCGCCACCGCCGCTCCCACGATGAGCACGCCACCCAGCAGACTCCACACATCGGGCCGCTCGCCGAACAGGATCAGCCCCACGACCACGGCGAACAGCACGTGCAGGTAGGTGAAGATGGAGATCCGGGAGGCGGGGGCGTGATGGTAGGCGAAGGTCAGGCCGAACTGTCCCGAAGCCGCGAACACGCCGGTGCCCAGCAGGGCCAGCCACTGACCGGTATCCGGGTGGGGAGGATTCAGCAACACGAACGGCAGGGTGGCGGTGCAGCTGACCAGGGAGAAGTAGAAGATGATGCGGTTGGGCTCGGCCTTCCCCTTGAGTCGTCGCACCAGCACGTAGGCCAGACCCGCGAACCCACCGGAAGCCAGCCCGGCCACTGCCGGCAGCAGCGCGTAGTTGAACCCGGGCTTGATGACGAGCACGGCCCCGCAGAAGGCCGTCAGCAGGGCGGGCACGATGCTGCGTCGAAAGGGCTCCTTGAGGATCAGCACCGCGAAGACGGCCACGAAGAACGGCGAGGTCTTGTTCAGCAACGAGGCGTCGGCCAGAGTCAGGCGGCCCAGGGCCACGAAGTAGAAGTAGACACCGCCGAGTCCGCACAACGCCCTGAGCAACAGCAGCTTGCGGTGAGGAGTGGCGGCCAGGGGGTTGCGGCCGGTGCGCAGGGCCACCGTGGCGGTGATGCCCAGGGTCACCAGGTTGCGGAAGAACACCTTGGTGGTCACCGGCGCCGTGGGGGCCAGCTTCACCATGGCGCCCATCAGGGCGAAGCTCAGACCCGACAGGACCATCCAGGCCAGGGCGCGGCCCAGGCTGTCGGGCCGGTCCGGGATATTGGCGGTGGCGGTTTCCGCGGTGGCAGGGAAGGGCTCAGGTTGTCGGGGCATCGTGAGCCGCCGTCCGGAGGTGCCTGGCCGCCTCGGGGCTGAACTTCATGATGTGTCCGCTCCAGTGCGAAGCAGCCCGGGCCGACTGCCCCGTGCGCACGAGCTCGTACATCTCTTCCATCGACGCGATCATGGCGGCGGGTTCGAATCCGCCCATCGCGGCGGCGAACCAGTAGCGGCGGCCGAGGGCCTCCAGGCGCAGCACATCTCGGCGCAGGACCAGGTTGGGGCAGGCCTCGACCAGCAGGCCGGCCCAGCCGCTGATCAGATTCGCCAGGGGACCAGCGATGGCCGGGCTGGATCCCGTCAGATGCAACTTGCTGCGCCCCAGGAGGTTGTTCAGCTCCATGAGACGCCGGCCGGGGTAGGGCATGGCCGCTTCCAGGGCCAGAGGTTCGAGACGGGCCAGAACGGCCTGGATGTCGTTGAACCTTCCCGGGTCGAGGGGTGGAACCAGGAAGCCCCGACCCATGTCGCTGGCCAGGAACCCGGTGGCCTCGAGCTGCAACAGGGCCTCGCGCAGGGGGGTGCGGCTGATGCCAAGGTCGGCCGACAGATGGGTCTCGTTGATGCGGGAGTCGGCGGCCAGGCGCCCGTCGTCGAGACGGGCGCGGATCTCCTTCTGGACCTCGTCGCGCAGGGGTTGGCGTTGGAACATGGGCTCTTTTCCGGCTGGGATCAGACCTCGACCACGGAATTCTCGGCGTCACCCACACCGCTGGGAGCGTAGGCATCCGCCTCCCAGTCGTTTTCCCAGGTCTGATCCTCGATCAGGTAGCGGAACTGGTAGCGTCGGCCCCGTTCCAGGTCCAGGGTGATCTTGAACTCCCCGTTGCGCAGCCTCTGCATGAGGGTCGCCTTGGGGTCCCAGTTGTTGAAATCCCCCACCAGGGCGACCTTTCGGGCGTCGTGAGCGGCATCGCGGGGCAGGCGGAACGTGACCTTGCTCACAGGGCGTGTCTTCAATGGTTTTTTCTGCAGGCTCATGATTCATCCTCCATGTGGTTTCCGGCCGAACCGGAGACCTTCTCCCTAAGATCTTCATGTCGCGAGCAATATGATCATAACCCCTGAAACCGCAACTTGAATACCGAAGATTGACAATGATGGTTTCCAAGTCCCTTTCCCTGGTTCATACTGCAGAAGTCAACAGCATGAATACCCCCGCGCCGGAGAACGTCCCATGATCAAGAAAGTCCTGTTCACCGCCCTGTTGCTGGCGGTCGTCCTGGCGACCGTTTCGGTTCAAGCCGAGGAAACCGTCGTTCCCGATACCACCTTCTGCCTGTCGGCCCGCATCCTGGGGCCTTTGCCGGCGGCGCCGGACGCCGAGACGACGGAAATTCCCCGCGGTTCCCGGGAAATCGTGCCGGAGATCGCTCCGAAGCGCATCCTGCCTCCAGCCGCCAAGGAGGGTTGGCGAGAGGTGACCGCCGACATCGGGGGACGTTTCACCATGCATGAGCCGGGTGTCTACTGGATCGCCGCCCGCCTGCGTACCGCACGCTACGGCAAGGCGACCCTGGTTCTGGATCACGGCTCGGCCCTGTTCAGCGCGGGTGAAGAACTCGACAAGCAGGATCCGGGCGCCACGGCCGAGCCTCTGAGTGCCGAAACGACCCTGACCCGCGGTTGGGTGACGATCATGGGCCGGGTGATCCTGGACGAGGATGATCCGTTCTTCGGTCTCGGGGTCGCGGCCGATTCGACGGTCCAGGCCGTCTGGTCCCTGGCTCCCGCGGTGGCGGTGACGCGTTTCGCGGACACGGACCAGGTGGCCGCCCTCGGTTCCCTGGCCGTGGCCGATGGCGGCAAGGTAGTCGTGCGTTTCCTTTCCCGCCGCAGCGACGATACCGGCAGGCTGGACATTCTTGATGGACGGGGCAACGTGGTCGCGGCCGATGTCGGCGGCGGCAAGGAAAGACCGGTGGGATTCCTGCCGAAAGGCAAGCGGTTGCTTATGCGTCGGGGTCGGGATCTTGTCCTGTGGGATACGCCCGACGGACGGGAACGCCTGGTCCTGAAGGACGAACCCGGGCTGGGGTTCGTGAAAATCGGTGCCGAGGGCCGGTTCCTGCTCTTCGCCTCGGAAAAGGGCTTCGAGACGGATGACCCGGTTGACGGCCCCGGCCGCCGCTACACCCGTTTCCGGGAACGGATCAACGACTACACCCCGGTGGCCCATCTGCACTTGCTGGATCTGCAGACCGGAGTGCGGCGTGTCCTGACCAGGCCCGGTGATTTCGTGCTGGATGACGCCGTGTTCGCCCCCGACGGGAAGTCGGTGATCTACGGTCGTACCTTGCCCCAGACCGAGCGGCCCTGGTTCACCAGCGAGATCCGCCGTATCGATCTGGAGACCGGGGAGGACCGGCTCCTGACCGGGTTCACCTCCGGCTGGGAGGTCAGGCCCCAGACCTTCGCCGTCAGTCCCGACGGACGACATCTGGCCTTCATCGGGCCCCCCGCCGAGATCCCTGCCGACCGCACGGCCTCTCCCCAGCACAACGTGTACAACAAGCAGGTCTGGCTGCTGGACCTGGAAGACGGCACCTACCGGCGCATCACACGGGACGAGAGCTTCGCCTTCGAGGGCGGAGGGGGATTCCCGGTGTTCAAGGACAGGGATCATCTGCTGGTCCGGATCATCGACGGCTCGGCCAACCGGTTGGCGACCCTGACCCGCGGCCGTGACCGCTGGCGTGCCGAGGCCCTGCCCCGGCAGGGGACGTCCCTGGGTGCGGTGGCGATCAGCCCCGACGGCAGGTACACCGTCTACGCGGCCTCAGATCCGGATCGGCCGTCGGCCCTGTACCTGGCAGCGGTGGGCAAGGTCGGCCGTCTGCTGGAGGATCCCAACGCCGGTCTGGATGAGCGCACCCTGTGGGCTCCTGCCCGGGACATGACCTTCACCGGTCCCGGCGGAGAACGGATCGATGCCTGGTTCTATCCGCCTCTGCAGATGACTCACGGCGGTGGCGGTGCCTTCGGTGAACCCGATACGGGGCGTGCTCCCCTGATCGTCTACTACTACGGCGGCTCGGCGGCGACCATGCGCTCGTTCAACACTACCTTCCAGTTCTTCGCGGCCAACGGTTACGGCGTGCTGGCGGTCAATCCCCGCGGTGCCGCCGGCTACGGCGAAGCTTTCGCCGACCACCACGCCGGAGACTGGGGACCGGCGGCGGCCGCCGACGTCATGGCCGCCACGGAGCATGTCCTGGCCGCGGTACCGTATCTCGACCGTGGGGCCATGGGCATCTACGGCGGCTCCTACGGCGGTTTCATGACCGACTACCTGGTGACCCACACCGACATGTACGCCGCGGCCGTATCCATGTACGGCATCAGCGACCTGATGACCTATTTCGGACAGGGGGCCTGGGGCGTGACCTACGGCGACATGGCCCTGGGCGGCCGCAATCCGTGGGACGATCCGGGCTACTTCACCGATCATTCGCCCGTTTTCCAGGTGGACAAGGTCACCACGCCGCTGCTGCTGCTGCACGGTCTGGCCGACACCAACGTGACCATCGGCGAATCCATCCAGCTGTTCACCGAGCTGTCGGTGCTGGACAAGCCGGTGGAGATGGTCCTGTTCCCCGGCGAGGACCACGGCATAAGCGGCACGTGGGAGAACCGTACGGCCCACCGCACCATGATGCTGGAATGGTTCGACCGCTGGTTGAAGAATCAACCCGAGGCCTGGGAAGATCGCTGGCAGTAGCTCGCAGGCCCGCCGTTTCTTCGGCACCTTCCCTGCAGGATCTTCCGGTAGAGATGACCGGGGGAAGCAAAAGGAACGCTGAGAAACAGGGGGCAGGGCAAAATGAGATCCGCAGCGTGCGCAGAGGGATTTTTGCCCACCGAGGAAACGCCATGAGTGAACTTCGCCATCTTCTGGAGTACCGGGAGGAGCACATTTTCACGACCCTGGGGGCCTGCCCCTCGGTTTGCGCGGCCTACAAGTTGCTGCTGGACGGGGATCACGAGGCTGCCGAAGCCAGATTCCGCCGCATCCTCAAGGATAACCCCAAGGACAACGAGGCCCTGGCCGGCATGGCGGTCTGCGTGGCAGAGGAAGGCGGGCGGTTCCTGACGGCCGAGAAGCTGGCCCGGCAGGCCGTGCGCCTGGACAAGAGCTCGGCGGCGGGCTACATCGCCCTGGGCTATGTCAACCTGCTGGGCGGCCGCATCGAGGAGGGCTTCAAGTTCCTGATGAAGGCCAAGCACCTGGCACCCAGGGATCCGCGCCTGCAGAAGGGGTTCGCCCTGTACGACCGCGAACGACCGCCGGTCATCGCCGGGCTCTCGCGGCGCCATCCCCTGAACAGGACGCTGAACGAGGTCCGCAATATCAAGCGCAACCCCGCAGCCTGGGCCTTGGCGGCGGCCGTGGTGGTGGGCGGGCTCTACCTGGCCGGCAATCTGGTCACCTGAGTTGCGTGGACGCGGCGCTGCCTGTGGCCGCAAGGGGGCGGAGCCTGTCTTCGCCCCTTGACTCGTACCTTGTGCCTCCGAAATTGTGTCCGCCCTCCATGGCTCCCGGGCCTCCATGACGCCATTTGACAGCAGGTTACATCCGTGAAGACGTGGGTCCGATATCCGGATTATCAGGGCGGACACAATTTCAAAGGCACAAGCTACGTGATTCTGAAGGTGAATTCCGGCAGGGCCGCTTCGACCTGCTTCCGGTAATCCCGGCCTGCGAAGTAGGCCTTCATCTCCTCGGCCACCGGCAGGATCATCAGGCCCGGCTCCCACCGGGCCGGTCGTCCTGTCCTGGTATCCAGGATACGGCCTTCCCTGAGGGCCCGGGCGGCTTCCTCCACCCTCAGATGGGCGGTGGCCCGGCGCAGGGCGAGGAAGCGGGCCTGCCGGCGGGGGTCCAGGAACAGGGACTGAGGATCGGCCAGACAGGCCAGATGGAAGTGGCTGGGGGTGAAGGCCAGTCCGTCGAGCTCCAGGTTCTCGCAGGCGACGATCAGCACCGCAGCGGTGTCGCGCAGCAGGCCCAGGCCGGGGTATTTCTGGCCCGGCAGCAGGGGACGCGAGATCTCGAAGGAACTACGGGCATCCTGGATCAGCAGCCATTCCACCATGAGGAAGCTGCGGCCCGGATCCACGGCCCGCTCGATGCGCAGCCGCAGCTCGAAGACCGTCAACGGGGGATCGTCACGGGTGGTGATGCGCAGGGTATGGCCCAGGGGGTCGTCCAGGTCCATGCTCACGGCCAGCCTGTCGAATCCCTTGGCGCGCAGGCGGTCCAGCAGACCGAGTTCCTCCAGGATCATCTCCAGTCCGTGGCGGCTGAACACGCCCAGGAAGAGCTGATCCCGCATGGGACCCGTCCCGCCGAATTCCTCCTCCTTCAGGCCCCAGTCGTCGTCGGCGGGGGAGCCGGGATCCTGTTGCAGAAGACGCGGGTTCTGCAGGAAGCGGCTGAGGCGGCGGTATACATCCACCGGCAGTTCCATCTCGGGAGGGATATCCAGGTCGTCGCGGCCGCTGAGCAGCCATGAGAAGAAGGCTGCGCCGTGTCGCCAGGCGGTGGGGCCGTATCCTCCGGCCAGCAGGACGGCCACCGGCACCGGCGGAATGTCCCCGCCGGGACGGGCCAACTCCATGACCAGGCGGTCCCGCTGCAGCAGGCCCGGCAGGGTCACCCGCCAGTCCCCTAGCCGGTCATCCACCCCCGGGTCGCTACCGGCCAGGTAGAACACCATCTGCGGTTTGAATTCCGCGAACACCGCGGGCAGATGGCTGCGCACGGCCTCCAGGTAGACCCGGTCTTCGACCCCTGTGCCCAGGGCGATGCTGGTCGAGGCCGTGGCCATCGTGTCGCCCAGGTCCTTGTTGTGGATGGAAAACGTATGGACGGTGGGATCGTCGGCGAAGATGGCCCGCGTGCCGTCCCCGTCGTGCAGGTCCAGGTCCACCACCAGGATCGGGGCGCCGAAGCCCCGCTGCCGCAACGAGGCGATGGCCAGGGCCACGTCGTTGAAGGCGCAGAAGCCGGAGCCGCGGTCACCGGCGGCGTGGTGCAACCCGCCCCCCAGGTTCACCATCACCGTGCCCCGGTACAGGGCGCCGCGGGCGGCCCGCAGGGTGCCTCCGCACATCAGGCGCTGGAAGCACAGGAAACGGTCCTGGGAACCGCTGTCCAGGGAGATGCCGAGGATGGATTCCAGGGCCGCGTTCGAGCCCAGGGATTTCAGGTAAGCGGTGTCATGGACCAGCTTCAGCCGGCGCAGGGAAACCGGCCGGGGCCTGATGAGCATGCCTCTCTTGAGCAGGCCCCGTCGGCGCAGGTACTGAAGGATCCGGAAGGGGCGCTGGGCGTCGTACTGGGGAAACGGGATGTCCACCTGGTAGCGCTTGTGGATGACGAAGCGAACACCGCCGCGGGGGTCCCGGTGGCCCAGCAGGTTTTCCAGGGGTTTCCACATCCGTGCGCTCCAGGTCGGGGCCGGGCGGTTCGTTCCGGCTCAGACGCTGAACCAGTACGAGAGCTTGGCCAGCAGGGTGTTCCCAGGCTCGGTGCCGAAAGGGAATCCGGCGTCGAAACCGTTGGACCACTCCTGCGGGTCGGGAGATCCGCCGCGCCAATCATAGCGCTCCTGGCTGTGACTCCATACCAGGAAAATGGTGGAGCCCGACCGGTACTCCCAGCGGTACACCAGATTCAGGTTGAAGGCTCCGTAGTTGAAGTCGTATCTGCCGGCGTCCAGATCGTAGGGTCTCAGGTCGTAGGTGTCGGGCGTGGCCAGATACCTGGCGTCGGTGTAGCGGCCGCGGGTCAGAAACGGCTGCACGTACAGCTGCAGGGAGCGGTTGCGGTCCAGCAGGTAGTTCGTGCGCAGGGTCAGGACCCAGGTGCGCTGATCCATGACGGCGAACACGTAGTCGATGCCGCCGATCCCGTTCACACCCGGTTGCGACCCGTCGTTGACGTAGTTCCACAGCCACTGTGCATCGTTCCAGGTGTGGCTGAGCCCGATGCCGACTGTGTGGGAGAAGTGCTCGTTCTGGTTCCAGCGCAGCCCCACATCCAGGCGCTTGCCGTCCATGTGGTCGCTCAGGTCGCGGTGCAGGTTGAGATTGACCGACAGAGGGCGGCGCCAGTCCGACGATACTCCGCAGGCCAAGCTGACCCACCCGGGATTGGCCATCAACGGTCCCCGGGGGCTGTTGCGGTCCCCGGGATCGGTGTGGCGGGTGGCGTATTTGCTGGTGCCGTCGAAGAACTTGCCCGCCCAGAACCAGACGTGGTGGAAATCCCGGTGCTGGGCGAAGGTGCTGAACTGGATGCTGGAGCTCTGGCGATGACCGCGGCCGTAGCTCCACACGGTCTGGCCCGTGTCGGGATCCAGGCCGCAACCGCCGGCGTAGAGCCAGCTGCGGGATCCCTCGACCTCGACCTGGAGGCTGTTCAGCCAGCTTTCCGACCCCTCGGAGTTGTAACGGTATTCCACCTGTCCGTAGAGGTTCTCCTCGTCGGGTGCGCGCAGGAACCCCATGTCGTTGGGGTCCAGCTTGTCGCTTTCCCAGCGGCCCTGCACTTCGCCGCGCAGGTTCCCGCCCGCCTTTTCCAGCTTCAAGGCGCCCCCGGTTCCGTACTTGGTGTCGCGGTCCAGTTCGGGATCGAACATGTCGGCGAAGCTGTCGACGATGGTGCCCACGGCCGAGCCGGAGATCCGGTAGTCCCGATCGGCGAAGTTGAGTTCGAAGTCGAGGCCGCCCGTGTAGGCGTCGCGCAGCAGACGACCCGCAGTTCCCACGGAGGCGAACGAGTCGTGATCGCGTCGCACGACCGTTCCCATGAGATTGCAGCGGTGATTGCCGGCGTCGAATTCGCGGCCCAGGCGCACGAGGCCGTAGTATGTCTTCTGCGAGCCGCCGATGAAGGGGTTGTGGGTCTTGCCCGGCACGCCGATGTCCGTGGCGGCGGCCAGCAGGGCCACCGAGGTGTTCCCGTCGAGCTTGCCGGTCAGCTTGGCCGCCCCGCGGATCCGCGCGTTGGGGTCGCCCGTACCGATGCGCCGGGAATAGAACAGCCGGAAATCCGGATGCTGGAAGTACTGCGCGCCCTCGATGAAGAAGGGACGTTTTTCGGCGTAGAAAGTCTCGAAGGGGGAGAGGTTCAGCTCGGCGGGGTCGGCTTCGACCTGCCCGAAATCCGGCTGGAAGGTGGCGTTCAGGGTGAGGTTGGACGTGATCCCGTACTTGAAGTCCGCCCCCAAGTTCCAGGGGTTTTGCCACTGATCGGTGGCCGGGTCCGGATCGGCCGGGTCGACCAGCTTGGTGACCACGTAAGGCACGACTTCCAGCTTGCGGGGGTTGGGTACGTCCCGGATCCCCGTCAGCTCTCCCCAGCGGCTGACGAAACCCTCGGCGTTGCGGTCCCAGACCACCCAGCCGGTGTCCTCGCCGCGGCCGTAAAGCCAGCGATAGACCTGCAGCCCCCAGGTCATTTCCTCGCCCGGCTTGAAGCGTATCTGGGAGAAGGGAATGCGCATCTCCACGTACCAGCCGTGGTCGTCGCTGCCGACCTCGGCCTGCCAGACGGCGTTCCAGTCGGGGTCGCGGCGACCGTTGTCGAACAGATAGGAGTCCGCCTGGACGCCCGCGGGGTTGACCCGGAAGTTGTAGCCGGTGGTGCGGTCGTGGTAGGGATCGATGTAGATGCTGACCAGGTCCGTCGACTGCAGGTCGTCCCGTCGGGTCAGGCGGCTGGAGACGTCGGTCATGTCCTCTTCCCAGCAGGCCACGGCGAAGTAGACGGCGTCGTGGTCGTAGGCGACCTTGAAGGTCGAAAGGACGGAGGCCTGACCGCCCCGCGAGGGGTCCTGCTGGCGCCAGCCCCAGCCCGTCTGGGCGTGTTCCCAGGCAGGATCATCGAGGATGCCGTCCACCTTGATCTTGTCGTTTTCCAGCCGGTAGGCGGCGATGGAGGGGACGGCCGTCAAGGTGCCGTTGGCCCGGGTGGTGTATTGTGGCCCGTGGCCCGTGGGCAGGAAACTCGGCACGCAGTCGGCGCCGGCCGGCCGGGGAACGGCCCAGAAGACCACGAGAACGAGAGCGGGCAGGACATTGTACTTGAAAGGCATTGCGACTCCGGGAGTGGGAAAGGTACCTGCCACATACGAGGGGGACTCGGACGTGTTCCAGAAAAAATGCCCGGGACACCGAACCTGGCGCAGTCTGCTGCGTCTATGTTTCAGGATCCGGTGAGATGACCACGCAAACAGGATGGCCATGGACCAGACCGAACTACTGAACCGTTGTCGCCAAGGCGACGAACTGGCCTGGGAGATGCTGGTGAGACAGCAACAGGGACGAGTATGCGCGATGATCTACAGCTATCTGGGCGACCGGGAGGAAACCCTGGATGTGGCCCAGGAGATCTTCGTGCGCCTGTACCGCAAGCTGGACCAGTGCACCGACGCCGCCCGGTTCGGTCCCTGGCTGGCCAGCATCGTCCGCCACGCCTGTCTGGATCATCTGCGCCGGCGCAAGGCGCGCCCGCCCCGGCAGGATATTCCCGCCGCCGAAATGACCTCCCTGGCCGCCTCGGGCCCCACCCCTGAGGAGCAATGGTATCGCACGTCCAGACAGCGCCTGGTCCACCGGGCACTGCAGGATCTGAGCGAAATCAACAGGGAGGTCATCCTGCTCAAGGATATCCAGGGGTTACCCCTGGAGCAGGTGGCCTCGGTGCTGGAAGTGCCCCTGGGAACCGTTAAATCACGGGTTTCCCGGGCACGCATCGAACTGGCCCGGGCCATCATCGCCCTGGGCGGCGGGCCGGGCGGCGACGGCGAGGCGACGGTTCCGGAGGCGGCCTCATGACACGTTTGCCGGACAGTGATGATCGCCGCGAGGACCTGGTGCGCAGCATCCTCGATCGCACCTCTGGTCCGGCCTGCAGCCGCTGCCTGGAGATGTTGCCCCGGTTGGCCCGGGACGACCTGGCCGGGCTGGACCGCACCTTGGTCCAGGCTCACCTGGAGCACTGCGATCAGTGCCGTGCGGTGGCCGTGGTGCTGGGCTGGCTCCAGGGAGAGTTGCCGGCCATGGCGACGATCGATCCGGGTGAGGAGTTCACCACCGCGGTCCTGACGCGCACGGCGCGACTGCCTTCCCGGGCGGCGGCCGCCGGACGTCTGACAGGTGGGGCCGGCCTCATGGACCGGCTGGGGAACTGGTGGGAGCGACAGCTCCGGCGTCCGCTTTTCGTCTGGCAGGCGGCCTACGTCCTGACGGTGGTGCTGGTGGCGCTGACGGCGATGCCAGGCGCTCCCCTGCACGGAGTGCCGGAACAGGTCAGGACCTCGGTGCAGACCGCTTACGTCGGGGTGCCCCTGACGGAGCAGGTCATGCAGGCCGCCGACAGACGGGTGAAGAACCTTGCCGGCCTGATGATCGACTCCACCTGGGGTCGTTTGCACCGCGAACTGGTCCTACGTCGAGCAAACACCATAAGGGTGCGCGGCGGACTTGATGATCACATGTCTCGACTCTGGTCCGACTTCCACCAGGGCCGGTCCGGACAGGCCGTCCTGCAATTTGTGGCTATCGGCCGCGACCTGAAGCGGCTCTGGCGTGCCTGGTGGCACCCTGACCTCCCATTCCCCGAACAGGTACCCGAAAGGAGACCGTCATGAACGGCACCCAACAGGACAACACCCCTTACGCATATGGGCACGAGACTCGACCGGCAGGTGAAGATCTTCCCCAGGGGAGGCCAACCGCGGTAACCGTTCCGCCGGTCCGTAAATCTCCGGCCCTGGCCACGCTCCTGTCCTGCATGCCGGGCCTGGGACAGGTCTATGTGGGTTATTACCAGCAGGGGTTCCTGTGCGTCGTGGCCGTGGCCACCACCATCATGATCCTCAAATCCCCGGCCATGCGGGCCTGGTACCCCTTCTTCGGGGTCTTCCTGGCCTTCTTCTGGATCTTCAACATGATCGACGCCAATCGCCGGGCCATGCATTACAACCGGGTGGCCGCCGGTCTGGGCGGCGAGGAGATACCCGAAGGGTTCGCCCTGCCCGGCACCGGCGGTTCTGTCGCCGGGGGCGTCATCCTCGTGGTCCTGGGCCTGATGCTGTTCCTGAACGTGAAGTTCGGGGTCTCCATGGCCTGGCTGGAGGACTGGTGGCCCCTGGCGCTGGTGGGCGGCGGAATCTGGCTCATCGTCCAGGCGCGGAGGGAAAGGGACTGATCTCGGCCTGGTCGGGATAGGGGCAAAAAAAGCCCCCGGACCGTGAAGGTCCGGGGGCTTTCGTCATCAGGACCGGAATGACTACCAGGTCTTGATCATGCCCACGCTGAAGCCGTAGGGGTCTTCGGTGGAGTTGGTCGGATCGCCATCGTCGTAGGGGTCCATCATGGCCCCGTGCGGCGCGGCGCCGATGGGATAGGCCGTGAAGTCGCTGTTGTTCATCATGGCGAACTGCACGTAGAAGGTCATGTCCGGGGCGTAGGTGTGATCGATGCCCAGAGCGAACATGGCGGCGTCGTCGTCATCCACGTCGGTGTTGGGATCGAAGGCGTAGAACTGGGACTTGAGCTTGTAGCTCTCGCTCATGGTGTAGCAGAAACCGCCGCCCCAGGTGATGCTGGTCAGGTCGCCGACCACGTTGTCCAGGGTGTACTGGTGTCCGTCACGATTCTGCAGGGTCTGGAACATACCGGCCAGTTCCAGGTCACCACTGGTGTACCGACCGACGAAACGCAGGCCGATGGCGTCTTCGGGGTTGGTGAAGCCGGGGTCCTCCACCCAGTCATTCCCGTAGCTGGTGGGTTCCCAGTGGCCGCTCGGAGCGACGTAGTAGTTGTTCTTCTGGATCATCTCGTAGGCGGCGCCCAGGAAGAAGGTGTCGTTCTGATAGGCGGCGCTGGCGCTCAGGGCACCGGTGTCGGCCATGTACACGTCGTTCTTCAGCTGGTAGGCGGCGGTGATGCCGAACCCGTTGAGGTCGGGAGTGGAGTAGATCAGGGCCTTGTCGAACCGGCGGTCCCAGTTGAAGGTGGTCTGGCGCAGGTCGCCCAGCTCGTCGACGAAGAAATCGGCTTTGCGGCCCAGGGTGTAGAACGGGGAGTCATGGATACCGGCCTTGAACGTGCCCCAGTCACCCTTGAGACCCAGGAAGGTGTTCCTGTTGGCCAGGGTGGCTTCCCAGGCATCGGACCTGTTGGCGATGTCGATCTCGGACTCGAACTGCCAGATGAAGGTGAAGTTCTCGTTCATTTCCTGCATGCCCTTGACTCCGAAGCGCGAGTCGTTGCTGGCCAGGAACAGCTCGGTGGTGTCACCGTTGTTCAGGGCATCGAGGGACGTATGCAGGTAGCCATAGATGTCATAGTTACCGGCCTGGGCCGTCACGGCAGTCGCCGCGATCAGCATGACCAGCATGGTGGTGAGCATCTTCTTGTTCATCGAATCGGACCTCCTTGAAATCCATCCTGTGGGGAGTTTCCCGTCCGGCTGTCCGGCCGGGAATCGATCGCACCTCTTCTGAACGTCGAACATCGTTCCCGAACGTCTGGAAGGCGTCCGGAACAACACCGCGCCACCGAAGTGGCATTTTCCAACTCAGCCCTGATCACGGGTGCCGCGCGGCCGGGAACCCGTTGGGTGACACAGAAGACCGCCACCAGTACCGGCGAGCGGGACCGGGGACGGATGAAAAAGGTTCCACGTGTCAGTTTCCATTTTCCTCTCCCCGAGCGACAGGAATCCATCCTGCCGCGGGGTGGATCAGGGCCATGCCGGGCACGGCCGGGTCCGGGCGCCGTTCCCTGTCCGAACCCAGGAGGGTACGATTCCCGCTCCTGGGACTGGACAGCTCATCCATGAGGGCGAAATTCCAGACCAACTCGCCCCATAGGTTAATGGGTGGCGCCTCAGGATCAACCCTTTTTTACGTTTAACTCCTTATTTTTTTAACAACCAATCTGGCCGCTGAGGGGGATGTCTGCTAGACTCCCGGCGGCTTGAAAGGCCCGGCGGCAAGGGAAAAACCGAAAGGCGGGACTCATGAATCACGGTCGGGAAAAGTTGGTGCGGTGCTTGGTGACGGCGGCCCTGGTTCTGGCGTCAGGGACTGTCGTCGCCGGGGTGACCACGCCTTTCGAGGATGGCGGCCGGAACGTCACACCGACCTACGCCGAGACCGTCGCCTGGTGCAAGGGGTTGGCCGACTCCTCGCCCCTGCTGGAATTCGCGACCTTCGGCGTCAGTCCCCAGGGGCGCGATCTGCCCCTGGTGATTGCCTCTGCTCGAGGCGATTTTACTCCGGACGGGTCCGGCCGCGACCCCGATCAGGTGGTGCTGCTGGTCCAGGCGTGCATCCACGCGGGCGAGAGCTGCGGCAAGGACGCGGGCATGCTCCTGCTGCGCGACCTGGCCGCCGAACCGGAGCTGGCCGCCGAGCTGCTGGACCACGTGACCCTGCTGTTCATCCCCATCTTCAACGTGGACGGCCATGAACGGTTCGGGCCGTACGGCCGTGTCAACCAGAACGGTCCCGAACGGATGGGCTGGCGGGTCACGGCGCAGAACCTGAATCTGAACCGCGACTTCCTCAAGGCCGACACGCCGGAGATGCAGGCCTGGCTCGGGCTGTGGAACCGCTGGTCCCCCGACTTCCTCATCGACATCCATTCCACCGATGGGGCGGACTACCAGTACGCGGTGACCTACGGTCTGGAGACCCACGGCAACATGGATCCGGGCCTGACCGGCCTGGTGCGTCGTTACGAGCAGGACGTGAACGATGCCATGTCCGCCG
>CAYPVD010000019.1:0-21899 GCA_964414055.1 uncultured Fibrobacteraceae bacterium | reverse complement strand
TGCGCCTCCGGCAGGGGATAGGTGCCCTCCTGCTCGATGGGGTTCTGGGTGGCCAGGACGAAGAACGGGTCGGCCATGGGCATCCGCTCGCCGCCGACGGAGACCTGTCGCTCCTGCATGGCCTCGAGCAGGGCGGCCTGGGTCTTGGGCGGGGTGCGGTTGATCTCGTCGGCCAGGATCACGTTGGCGAACACCGGCCCGCGCAGGAACTTGAAGCTGCGCTTGCCCGTGCCGTGGTCCTCCTCGAGGATCTCCGAGCCGGTGATGTCGCTGGGCATCAGATCGGGCGTGAACTGGATGCGGTTGAAGCTCAGCTCCATGACCCGCGCCAGGCTGCTGATCAGGAGGGTCTTGGCCAGGCCGGGCACCCCCTCCAACAGTACATGGCCGCCGGCGAACAGGGCGATGAGCATCTCCTCCACCACGTCCTGCTGGCCCACGATGACCTTGCCCACCTCGCTGCGCATGGCCTGGTACTGCTGCATGACCGCATCGATCCTGGCGGCGTCGTTCACGGGAGATCCTTTCGCTGAAGTGCAGGGCGGCGGTCGGAGCCGCCGGACCGGAATACTGAACGATAACGGAGGATGGGCGACGCGTCCACCGGCCCGACCAGTTTTGGAAGTTTTCCGGCCCCCCGACTCAATCACCGCACGTGCTTAACGCCCCCCTCTCTTCCTGTGGGCCATTCAAGGCATGGTGTGCTATCTTCTGGCGCGAAACCCATGATCCGTGCGCCCCACCGGAAGGAAACCGTTCGTGGGCAAGAAACTGTTCCGCAACGTGGAGATGCTGCTGGCGGAGATCGACGCCTCCGAGGGCAACGAGAAGATGCTCGAGGACATCGTGCACCTGCTGGTCGAGAGCGACGACATGGTGGCTCTGGGCATCGTCAGCGGGCGGCTTTACCGCGAGCGCGAAAACGACTACGAGCTGATCGTCTCGGTCAGCGGCCACGGCCCGGGCATCACCGGCAAGACCGTCAGCAAGGATTACAAGGTCGTACGCGAGATCGAGCGGCACAGGTTGTACGTGATCTCCCCCCAGACCCCCGGCTTCGACGCCGAACTGGAGGCCCAGTTCTCGGACGTGGACTCGGCGGCCATCCTCGTGGGCCGCGACCCGGCCTACATCCTCAGCCTGGGCATCCGCCACCACGGCAGCGAGGACGACCTGCTGGTGCTGCTGGAGACCCTGCGCGCCGCCGTCGGCATGAAGCTGCGCGAGCAGGCCCTGGCCTCCCAGATGAAGCAGGCCGCGGCCATCCAGGCCTCGCTGCTGCCGGCGCGTATCCCCGCCCTGGAGGGCTTCGAGATCGTTGCCGTCACCCAGGCCGCCGAGGAGGTCGGCGGCGACGTGTACGACATCCAGAAGGTCGAGGAGGGCGTGCTGGGGATCATGGTCGCCGACGCCAGCGGGCACGGATTGCCTGCGGCGTTGCAGGCGCGCGACGTAGTCATCGGCATGCGCGTGGGCCAGACCGAGAACGAGAAGATCACCGCCGCGGTGCGCCGCATGAACCGCGTGATCCACAGCAGCGGTCTGACCAGCCGCTTCATCTCCATGTTCTACGGCGAGCTGGAGGACACGGGCAACTTCACCTACGTCAACGGCGGCCACTGCCCGCCCCTGGTCCTGACCCCCGGCGGCGACGTCTTCGAGCTCAAGACCGGCGGCCCCGTGCTGGGGCCCCTGCCCGACGCCGTGTACCGGCGCAACTACGTGAACCTGCGGCCGGGCGAGGTTATGGTGATCTTCACCGACGGGGTGACCGAGCGCGAGAGCAGCGAGGGGCCCGCCGACGAGGACGGCAGGCGGGAGTTCGGCCGCGAGGGCCTCATCGACCTGGTGGAGGGCATGCTGGAAAAATCGGCCGATGATATCGCCTGCGCCATCATGGCCAAGGTGATGGAATTCGGGGAACAGAAGCCCCTGCAGGACGACGCCACGGTGCTGGTCATCAAGCGCCTGCCCGCCGAGAGCTATCCCCCCGCCGAAGGGCTGGTGCGCGTGGCCGGTCCAAACAGGCGGTAGAGGGCCACGGTCCAGGTCTGCGGTTCGCGCAGGCCCACGCCGTGGATCTCGCAGGTCCGCAGCAGTTCGAAGCTCACCCCGCGCACCGTCCGACCCGCCCAGCGCGGAGCGCCCTCGCATCGGTCGATGAAGTAGTCGGGCGGCCCGCCGCCGGGACGGGCGGGGATCTCCAGCCAGGCCCCGTCCTTCACCATCTCCTGGAAACCCAGCCGCTGCCCCACGGCCAGCACTTCGGGACTGACCAGTCCCATGAGGTCCAGCACCCGGCGCCCGCTCACGTAGCCCACGGCCCCGATGTCCAGGGCGGCCACCACGGCGTCCTCGGGCGTGTTGTCGTGCAGCCACTGCCCCATGCAGACGTAGCACTCCCGGATCCCGGCCGGGAACCGTCTGGCGTGCGGCACGACCTGCCGCACGAACACCCAGCCGTTGATCAGCAGCGCCGCCGCCACGACGACCCCCAGCAGCCAGGAAGCCCTCCTTCGGGTCGGGGCGGACAGGCCGCACAGGGTCCTGCGGGCCACCACGGCCGCCACGAGCAGCAGGCCCGGCGCCAGGGGACAGATGTAGCGGGAGATGATCCAGACCTGCTTGACGGCGTAGCCGCCCATGAGCACCACCGACCAGGTCAGCACAGCACCGATCAGGGCGATTTCCCCGCGGCTGAATCCGCACCGGACCTCTTCCTGCGCCCGGGGTCCACGGCGTCCCCGCCAGACCCAGACCGCCACGGCCAGCAACCCGGCCCACACCAAGCCCTGGGTGACCGTCAGCACGGCCACGGCCTGCTTCACGTACGGCAGCACCACCGCCGGGGCCAGGGTCACCGCCGCGCTCTTGGCCGCGGCCGTCCCCGGGGTCAGGCGTCCGAACGACCACCACGCGAAACCCAGCCAGGGGCCGAGGACCAGCAACCAACCGGCGGCGGCGAACACCGCATCCGGCAACCAGGAGAATCTGCGGCCGCCCCCGGCGCCGGTCCGCCCCGCCCACGCCAACGGTGGCCAGGCCAGCGGCACGATCAGCATGAACTCGGGCCGCACCAGCCCCGCCAGACCCGCGGCCGCTCCCCAGGCCATATGACGGGAGCGCGCACCGGACGGGAGCCCGCCCCCGCCCACCGCAGGAAGTAGCAGGATCAGCAACAGCGCCGCCGCCAGGGGCGTTTCCATACCCGAGAAACTCCAGCGCAGGAACCACACGTCCCCTGTGATCAGCAGCAGCACCGCGGCCCGCCAGAGCGGCGGCAGATCCAGCCGCCGCAGCATCCTCCAGGCCAGGACCACCGTCAGCAGGGCCGACAGCGCCCCCAGCACCAGCGGCGCGCTCAAGGGCGGCACGCCGACCGCCAGCAGCAGGGCCAGGCCGAAGATCCACAGGGGGCTGGTCGCCCCGTAGGAATGTTCGCCCAGGTTGAAGGAGAACTCGCCGTGATGCAGCAGGTTCTCGGCGTAACGCAGGTGGATGAAGGTGTCGTCGGTGATGTAGCCGCGCAGGGCCAGACCCGCGGCCACGAGCAACAGGACGGCCGGCAACAGGGATATGGTTCCGCGCGAGCGCATGGGCCTCCGGCTTATCTGAGGAACATGGGCAGGTTCTGGACCCGGTGGATCACGGGTTTGTATTCCTTCTCGTCGTAGAAGCGGTCCACTTCCACGCGCTTGACCCCCTCGATGACCGAGTTCAGCCCCACGGTGGTGTACTTGCCGTCCTGCAGGGCGGTCATCAGGCCGCTGGCCCCGTCCAGGAGCATGTCCATGGCCAGGTTGCCGAAGTTCATGGCCACCATGCGGTCCAGGGCGTCCGGCGCGCCGCAACGCATCATATACCCCAGCTGCTGGTAGGTCACGCCCAGACCTGTGATCTCCTTGATCTTCTCGGCCGTCCACAACCCGATGCCGCCCAGTTTCTTGTGGCCGTAGGCGTCGGTCTCGCCCGTCTCGAAGATTTCGCCGCCGACGGTGACGGCGCCCTCGCTGATGGTGATGATGGCGTAGTGGCTGGGGTTGGCCGCCTTGTCCTTGACCACCATCTTCGCCAGGCGCTCGATGTCGAAGGGCACTTCCGAGATCACGGCGCGGTCCACGTTGGCCAGGTAGCTGGCGATCAGGGAGGTCTCGCCGCTGTTGCGACCGAAGAGCTCGATCACCCCGATGCGCTCGTGGCTGCCCACGGGGGTGCGCAGGTCGTTGATGGCCTGGACGCTGCGCGTGATGGCCGTCCCGAAACCGATGCAGTAGTCGGTGCCGTAGACGTCGTTGTCCATGGTCTTGGGGATGGCCACCTGGGGGTAACCGGCCTGGTTCAGGCGCGCGGCGTAGCTGAGGGTATCGTCGCCGCCGATGGGAATCAGGGCGTCGATCTCCAGGGATTCGAGGTTGGCCACGATGGTGTCGGTGATGTCCACCGGGTAGGTCAGACCCTCTTTCCTGAGATGCTCGGGCATGTCCTCTTCCCGCACCTTGGCGGGGTTGGTGCGCGAGGTGTGCAGGAAGGTGCCGCCGGAGCGGTCGATGGTCCGCACATGTTCCCAGTCGAGCATGGTGACCCACTCGGCGTTGCCCTCCATGCCCAGCTCGGGCCGGTAGTTGCTCAACCCCTTCCAACCGCGGCGGAAACCCAGCACCTCGATGTCCTCGCGCTTGCAGCGCCAGACCACCTGCTTCATGGCCGAGTTCAGGCCGGGGACGTCGCCGCCGCCGGTCAGGATGGCGATCCGCTTGATCTTCCTCTTCATGATCCACCTCGCTGGGAAACCGGAACCTGAAATCGATCCACCGGGAAACTATACGCGGCCGACGCAGGTGGCAAGAACCTACAGGAAGTCAACCCTCGCCGCCGCCCCGGCAGCCGGCCGCCAGGAACGTGCCCTGGCAGGACATCCTCGCCAGGCGGCGAACGTCGTCCTCGCTGAAGCCGAAGGCCTCCATGGCCAGCTCGTACTCACGGGACAGGCTGGTGCTGCTGACGGTGGGGTTGTCCGTGCACAGGGCCACCTTGACCCCCGCGTCCAGGAAACGCGGCAGGGGGTGGTCCTTCAGGCTGCCCACGGCCCCGGTCTGGAGGTTGGACGAGAGGCAGACCTCCACGTACACCCCGTCGGCCGCCAGCCGCTTGATGAGCTCGGGATCCCGGCCGGCGCTGGTCCCGTGGCCGATGCGCTGGGGCCCCAGGTTGTCCAGGGCCTCCCAGATGCGTTCGGGCCCCTCGCTCTCGCCCGCGTGGGCGGTCTTCTTCAGGCCCATGCTGTCGGCCAGGGCGTAGGCCTCGGTGAACAACACCGGGGGAAACGGGGCCTCGTGCCCGGCGATGTCGAAGCCTATGACGCCGATGCCGTCGTGGAACTCCTCCTTCTCGCCGATGACCTCGCGCAGCAGCAGGCGGGCCATGTTGCCCCCGTGGTTGCGCATGGCGATGACGATGATCCCCGACTGGAAATCCGGATGCTCGGCGGTGAAGGCGCCCAGCCCCTTGCGGGTGGCTGCGATCACCTGGCGGGTGGTCAGGCCCGCCCGGCGATGGATCAGGGGATTCATGCGCAGTTCCAGCAGGCGCACTCCGTCCCGGTAGGCATCCTCGGCCAGCTCGTAGCTGATGCGGCGGATGTTGTCGTAGAACTGGGTGTACTGCAGGGGCACATGGAACTTGTCCAGGTAGTCCAGCAGGGTGCTGTCCCGGCTGTCGTCCCACTGCAGGTAATGGCGGAACTGCTCGAAATCCAGGCCGGGGACCGCCCGGTAATACTTCTCGGACAGTTCCCAGAGGGTCCCAGGGCGGATGGAACCGTCGAAATGACGGTGGATATCGGCCAGGGACAGGGACCGGATAAATTCTCGGCGTGTACTCGAATCCATGATTCCACCTCTCGGCAACCGGATAAGGATTCACCGCAGGATAAGCACGGGAACGCCGGGTGTCCAGCGACGGGCGGCGATTGGCCGCAACAATGGCTTTGCCTGGATCGGAAAACAGTGTAGATTTGTGGAAATAACGAGATCCGTCACCGGTGAAACCCCAGGAGCAGGGTCCCATGAAAGTCAACACCAAGGTCCGTTACGGCCTGCGCGCCATCCTGCAGATCGCCGACTGCTACGGCGGCGATCCGGTGCCCATCAGCACCATCAGCGAGAGCCAGGAGATCAGCGGCAAGTACCTGGAACAGGTGGTCGGCACCCTGCGCAAGGCCGAGTTGATCCACAGCCGCAAGGGCGTCCGTGGCGGATACACCCTGGCCCGCGATCCCCGGGAAATCAACCTATGGGAAATCATCATGGCCCTGGACAGCCACACCAGCCTCGTGGACTGCGTGGAAGATCCCCAGGTCTGCGACCGCTCCGACGACTGCCTGACCCGCTCCATCTGGACCCTGCTCAGCAAACGGATGCAGGAATTCTGGCAGGGTTACACCCTGGCCGACCTGCTGGTCACCATGCGGGAATCGGGGGAGCTGAAGCTGGGGCAGCTCAAGGATCTCGAGCAAGGCTGACGACCCGGAGACAGGACCCTTGTCTGAAGCCATGGGCGGCCCGCCCTGGTTCCCCCCGATCGATTCATGGATGAAAGCCCACAATCTCCTGTTTGCGCGTTGACAGGCTGCCGGGAGCGCCCCACTTTTCACCGGTCCTCCGCTTGGTTGTTTCATTGCAAGGGAGCCACAACATGGACTTCGTGCAGGGCTTGCGGCAGAAGGCCGCCGAGTTGAACCGGACCATCATTCTGCCCGAATCCGGAGACGAGCGGATGCTCAAGGCCGCGGGCGTCATCCGCGACGAGGGTTTCGCCAGGATCTTCCTGCTGGGTGACGAGGCCGCCATCACCGGCAGGTTGAAGGAACTGGGCATCGCGCCCGAGGGCATCGGCATCATCGACCCGGCCCGCTCGACCTACCGCAACGAATTCATCCGCGCCTACTACGAGCTGCGCAAGCACAAGGGCATGACCGAGGCCGAGGCGGCCGTCGCCATGGACGACCCCCTGTTCTTCGGCGCCATGCTGGTGAGCAAGGGCATGGCCGACGGCATGGTCGCCGGCGCCGTCAACGCCACCGGCAACGTGCTGCGTGCGGGGTTCCAGATCATCGGCACCGCCCCCGGTTCGAGCCTGGTCTCCAGCTGCTTCGTCATGGTCAAGCCGGACTGGCCTTTCGGCGAGAACGGGCAGCTCGTGTTCGGCGACTGCGCCGTCAACCCCCAACCCACCGCCGAGCAGCTGGCGGACATCGCAGTGGCCACCGCCGCCACCGCGCGGCAACTGTGCGGCTTCGAGCCGCGGGTGGCCATGCTCAGCTACTCCACCAAGGGCAGCGGCGCCGGGCCGGACGTGGACAAGGTCGGCGAGGCCGGCGACCTGGTGCGCAGGAAGGCTCCCGATCTGGTGGTGGACGGTCCCCTGCAGCTGGATGCGGCCATCGTGCCCCAGGTCGGCGCCAGCAAGGCCCCGGACAGCCCCGTGGCAGGCAAGGCCAACGTGCTGGTCTTTCCCGACCTGGACGCCGGCAACATCGGCTACAAGCTGGTGCAGCGTCTGGCCGGCGCCGAGGCCGTGGGGCCGGTGCTGCAGGGCATGGCCAAGGGCGTCAACGACCTGTCGCGCGGCTGCAGCGTCGATGATATCGTGAACGTGGCGGCCATCACGGCCCTGCAGACAGCCTGACCGGAGAGGAATCATGGCCACGTCCTCGGCCCACAACGTGCTGGTGATCAACTGCGGCAGCAGCTCGCTCAAGTACCAGCTCCTGGACATGTCCCACGAGACCCTGCTGGCCAAGGGTCTGGTCGAGCGCATCGGCATGGAGGACGGCGTCCATACCTACGCTCCCCGCGAGGGCGAGGAGATCCGGAAGGAGCTGCCCATCCCCGACCACGCCGCGGCCATCGAGCTGGTGCTGGCGGCCCTGACCGACCCCGAGCACGGGGTCCTGGGCAGCATGCAGGAGGTGGCTGCGGTGGGGCACCGCGTGGTCCACGCCGGGGAGAAGTACTCGGGCTCGGTGGTCATCACCGAGGACGTCATCGACGCCCTGAAGGAATGCATCCCCCTTGCCCCCCTGCACAACCCGGCCAACATCACCGGTATCGAGGCGGCCCAGAAGGTCATGCCCGAGGTGCCCATGGTCGGCGTGTTCGACACCGCCTTCCACCAGACCATGCCCGACCGCGCCTACATCTACCCCATCCCCTACGAGCTGTACGAGAAGTACAAGATCCGCCGTTACGGCTTCCACGGCACCAGCCACCGCTACGTGACCCTGCGCGCGGGCGAGATCCTCGAACGCGACTGCGACGACCTCAACCTGGTCACCTGCCACCTGGGCAACGGCGCCTCGGTGGCCGCGGTGCTGGGCGGGAAATCCATCGACACCAGCATGGGCCTGACGCCCCTGGAAGGCCTGATGATGGGCACCCGCAGCGGCGACATCGATCCGGCCATCGTGGGCTACCTGGCCCGGCGCCTGGACATGACGCTGGAGGAGGTCGAGCAGATGCTCAACAAGAAGAGCGGGATGCTGGGCATCAGCGGCATCAGCAGCGACCTGCGCGACGTCGAGCGCGCCTACGCCAACGGCAACGACCGCGCCCGCCTGGCCCTGGAGGTCTACGCCTACCACATCCGCAAGTACATCGGCGCCTACGCCGTGGCCCTCGGCCGGGTGGACGCCATCATCTTCACAGCCGGGGTGGGCGAGCACGCCTCGCTGGTACGTGAATGGGCCTGCCGGGGGCTGGAAGCCATCGGCGCCGTGCTGGATCCCTTCAAGAACGCCACCCGCCACGACGAGGCCATCATTTCCAAGATGAGTTCGCGGGTCAAGATCATGATCGTGCCCACCAACGAGGAACTGATGATCGCGCGGGACACCAGGGATCTGGTGCTCGAAGAAGCGGGGTAGGCTGACTCACCCCTCGGCCTGCATCACCTGCCGCTGGAAATGGAAAGATCCGCGCATGATCACCACGCCGGTGCCCGTCAGGCGCACACGGGCGACCCGGCCGCCGGGGGCGTCGACCCTGAGCTGCGCCAGGGTCGGCCGGCCCAGGGCGTGACCCTGTTCCGTGGTGATGGCGACCTCGTCGGCCACGGGCACCAGCTTGTTGTGCACCAGGTAGGCCGCCGCCGCACCCATGCTCGTCCCGCTGGCCAGATCCTCCTGGGCGCCGACGCGCGGGTGGAAGAACCTCAGATGGAAATCGGCCTCGTCGCTGTAGGTGTGGGGACAGACCAGGGTCAGCCCCCCCACGCCACGCAGGTCGGTCAAGCGACCGATGGCCTCGCTGTCACGGAACTCGCCCCGGATCACGTCCCGCTCGCACACCGGAACCACGATCTGATCGAAGCCGCATGACACGCGCTGGGGTCCCATTCCCTGGTACACCAGGCACGCGCTCGATACGCCCAGCACCGCCGCCAGCTCCCCCGCCGAGACGGGTTCGCCGAACCGGGGTGCGGGCAGGTCCAGGGTGACCTGGACACGACCATCCTCCCTCAACCCCAGGTGCACGGGCAGGATGCCGACTCCGGTTTCGAGCTTGATCTTCATGCCCGCAGGAGGCACCCGGTAGAAACCCCGGTCGGCCATGGAGGCGAAGGCGGCGAGGGCGACGTGGCCGCTGAGGGCGGCCTCCCGGCGCTGGGTGAAGAAACGCAGCCTGATGTCGGCTCCCGCCGTCCCGGGCGGCAGGATGAATCCCGCCTCCATGGACAGCTCGTCCGTGATCTGCAGCATCTCCTGTTCACTCAGGCCCGTGGCGTTGGGAATGATGGCGGCAGGGTTGCCGGTGAAAGGCCGGTCGGCGAAAGCATCCACGATATGGAAAGGAACGATGGCCATGACCACCTCTCTTTCGACGAGTCCTCCTCTCGTCTCCGTACCGATAGTCACCGGCAACGTACACCCAATCCCCTTCCCTTTCAACCCCGTCGGTCGGAACTCCTGCCGCCCGAATGGGTTTTGACCGCGCAGGCGGACCGCCCTATCATGACCCGGCACGATCCCCACGACCGAAGAGGTTCCGACTTGTCGTCACGCTCCAACCCGCCGGCCCGCTTGGCCCCCGCCCTGTCGGCGGTGCTGCTGAGCCTGCTTCTGCTGATCCCCACGGTTCGCGTTCGCGCCGTTGAGCCCCCTTCCCGCCGGGAAATGACCCAGGCGATCTTCGACACCCTGAAGACCGGCGACTGGCATCACGCCCTGTCCATGCTGGAGGCCTACAACGCCCGCTACCGGGACGACGGACGGATGCTCTACAACCAGGCCTGCCTGGAAAACCGGGCAGGGAACGCCGAGCAGGCCCTCGGCACCCTGAAACGGGCACTCGATGCCGGTTTCGAGGAGATGGGTTTCGCCATGCAGGATCCCGACCTCGAGGGCATCGCCGACGATCCCCGTCTTTACCAGCTCACCTCCGCCACAGCCGACAGCCTGGGCAAGCTCAGCCGCATCAGAAAGATACGCGTGCGGTTCGATACCTGGTCAGGGCCCATCAGGCTGGAGACGGCCGATGGCGAAGGTCCTTCCCCCGAGGTCCGGCTGCGCTGGCAGCAGACGGGGTTGAGGGTGCAGGTGGCCACAACCGGTCCCTGGGACGATTACGCCCGCTCCGGGTTACCTCCCTGGGCCGGGGGGGCGGGTATCGTGGCGACCCTGGCCGTACCCGACAGCACCGAGGCCTTCGTCGGCGGCAACACCTTCACCTTCGCCTGCGGCTACGAGAAGGGCGGGCCCACCGCCGCCCAGTTCCTGCCTGGAGTGCAGCGCTGGCAACGCATCGTGGAAATGGATCCCAAACTCGACCTGGACCCCCAGGGACACAAGGTCCTGGCCTTCACCATTCCCTGGCAGGCGGTCATGCCCTTCCACCCCCTGGCCGATCCGCGTCTGGGCCTCAACATCCAGGTGCGCCGCGACAGCGCCCACGGCTATGCCAAGGCCTACCTGATGCCCGATCCCTGGGCCTGGGCGCCATGGGCGGCCCACCACCGCTTCGTCCCCCTGGATTTCGATCTGTCGAGCCTGGACCGCGATCTCTTCATGGGACGCGTTTCCGATTCGATCAGCGGCAACGAGCCCGTGGACTTGCGGTTCACCGTCATCAGCGCCGAGGCCGGACAGGCGCGCCTGACCATCGGCGTCCAGGATCCCGCCACCCATACGGTGCTGCCCGGCGGACCTCGTTCAGAGACCATCGAGCTTGTCCGGGGCGTGAATTCCCTTGTCCGCCAGGTCGATTTCCGGGGCCTGCGGACGGGGGCCTACCTGGTGCGGACGGGTTTGCGTTTTCCCTCAGGGGGGGACGAGGCGACGTGGAGCACCTCGGTGCTGCGGTTCGCCCCCGGCTGGAGGGAAGACCTGGAACACCGCATCGCGAAAGTTCCGGCGCAGGAGCAACCCACTCTCGAACGCCTCCTGGCGTCGGTCACCGAGGCCTTGGCGGCGCATCTGCCCCGCCGCGATCCCGGCCCCATCGCCACCACCGTCCAGGACCTGCAGTCCATGCTGAACCAGGCCACCGCCACCGGTTCGATCCTGCCCGACCACGGACCCGTGACCATGGTCTACCCCGGGGCCGATGGAAGCGACCGGCTCTGCACACTGTACCTGACACCGGTCGATTCGACCGCACACGTGCTGCCGGTGCTGATCCTGCACCAGGCGGCCGGCCACGAGGGCTACCTCGTCGAGCGCATCGCCCGCAACCACGAACACGGCGACCTGGGCCCCGGCTCCCCATTTACGGGCAGGCCCGTGTACATCGTGCCCCACGTCACGACGAAAACCCCGTCCCTGGCCGAGGAGGAGGCCGAGGCCCGCACCTGCCTGTCGTGGGTGCTGGACTACCTGGGTGCGGGCCGGGCTCTGGGCGTGGGCATCGACGGCGGGGCCGGGCCCCTGCTCGAACTGGCCATGAACGAACCCGGACGCCTGTCCCGTGTCCTCGTGTTCGCCGGACAGGGCCTGGACCCCTGGCCACATCTCACCGAAGCCGAACTGGCCCTCGAGCTGGCTCCGCCCCCGCCGGTTCCGGTCACCTGGATCGATTTCCCCCTGGAAACCGAACACGGCGGCAGGGGGCCCATGATCCTGGAGCTGTTGCGGCAGGCCGGCTGGCAACTTACCGCAACCACTTCGGTCCAGGGCGGCCTGAGCCTGTCCCAGGCCGCCGACCGTCTGGTGCTGTGGACCATGAAGGGATCGAAGGAGAAAAAATAAGCCCGCAACCCGAACCCGCCCCGTGCGTAATGACTGCCGATGATTTGAATATCCTCCCCCGAACCGGGTAATGATGGTGTCAAGGCATCCCCCATCATCAACCCGAACCAGGAGCCGACCATGAACAGTTTGCGATCCTTTCCGAGCGGCCGGTCGTGGCTGCCGCTATTGATCTGTGCCCTGTTGTTGTTGTCCGCCGGAACCGCAACGGCTGCGCAGGAAGTGACCGAAGACGGCGTCCTGCACGTCAAGAACGGAGACACCCCGCGCGACGGCGTCCAGGACATGGAACTCGAAGAACTGTGGCGCATAGGCGGCGAGGACGATGAGGATGTCCTGCTGGGCATAATCTCCCGCGTCCTGATCGCCCCGGACGGAGACATCTACCTGCTGGACGGCCAGCTCTCCCAGGCGCAGGTCTTCTCGCCCGAAGGCGAGTTCATCAGGACCCTCGGGCGCCAGGGCGACGGCCCGGGCGAGATCACTCGCCCGGGCGACATGTTGTTCATGCCCGACGGCACCCTGGGCCTGGTGCAGATATTCCCCGGCAAGATCGTCAAGCTGAACCTGGACGGGACCCCCGCCGGAGAGTTCAAGCCCGACCTGGGCGATGCCTCGGCCGGCGGCTTCCTGGCCCTGATCAACTGCCGCAGCGCCGGGGGCAACCTGGTGCTGGGCGGGATCCAGATCAGCATGGACACCGCCACCATGGTCCAGACCCGCAACTTCTTCCTGCGCAGCTACGATCTGCAAGGACAGCAGGTCGCGTCCTACATCGAGAAACCCGTCACCTGGACCTTCGACAAGAACTTCAAGTTCAAGGAACTGGACAGCGATTTCATCTGGTGGCGCACGGATGTGGCCCCCGACGGCAAGGTCATCGCCTGCATCCCCCGATACCGGTACGCCCTGAGCGTCTTCAATCCCGACGGCACCCTGGACCGGGTCATCGACCGCGAGTACGAACCGTGGACGCGCAACGATCTGGTTCGCAACCGCTACAAGTCCATCATGGAAGCCCAGGCGGGGCAATTCCCCCCGGGCACGCCCCTGGAAATCGAAGACAGGGAGCAGGATGTCGAGGACCTGCGCGTGGCGCCGGACGGCACCATTTGGGTGTTGCCCAGCCGCCAGATGTTCGAGCCCGAACCGGGGTACTTCGCCGTCTACGACCAGTTCTCCCCCGCGGGCGAGTTCACGCGCCAGGTCCGCGTCAAGTGCGAGGGCGACCCGTCCACCGACCGCCTGATATTCGCCGGGGACCGGGTGTTCCTGATCACCGGCTTCTGGGACGCCGTGCTCAGCGCCAGCTCCGCCTCCACGGACGAGGACGAGGACGCCGAGCCCATGTCCGTCATCTGTTACCGCATCAAGTAGTCCGAAACGGGGGAAGCTCATGCCGAGATCAGGAATCGTACTGTGCATCGTGTTGCTGGCGTGGTCCGCCGCCGGGGCCTTGGCCGCCGTACGGCCGGCGGTCGACAACGCCGCTGCGGCCGAAGGGGTCCGCACCGCCCTGCTGAGCGAGCAGTGGCGCGCCGGGGGAATCGACGACGACGAGATCTTCTTCGGCAACATCGCCGCCGCCAGGGCCGACGGCGAAGGGAACGTGCTGCTGCTGGACAGCCAGCTGTCCCGGGTCATGGTCATCTCGCCCCAGGGCGAGCTGACGGCCACCCTGGGCCGCGAAGGGGACGGCCCGGGCGAGGTCCGTCGTCCGGGCGATATGTTCCAGACGCCCGACGGCACGTTGTGCCTGCTGCAGAGCTTTCCCGGCCGCATCGTCCGCCTCCACCGGGACGGAACGCCCGCCGGGGACGGAACCTATTCCACCGGCAGCGACGACGGCAGCCGGTTCGTGGTCCTGGTGGTCGGGTTGCCCCATCCCGACGGCATGGTCCTGGGCGGCATCCGCATGACCTTCGCCGGCACCGGCCAGAGCGTGCAGGACTACTTCCTGTCCGTCTGCAACGGCGAGGGGGTCCAACAGACCCAGCTGTTGACCAAGCGGAACACCATCGACTACGGCAAGTTCGAGCTTTCCGAGTCGGGCATGGATTTCATCTGGAGCCGGTGCGCCGTGGCCGCCGACGGTACGGTCTTCGCGGCCCCCGAGCGCAACGAATACCGTATCGAAGCCTTCGCAGGCAGTGCCGAGCCGGCCCTGGTCTTTTCCCGTACGGTCACTGTTCCCGACCGCACTTCCGCGCAGAAGCAGTTGGCCCGCAAGGTGCTGGAGGGCATCGGGAGCAACTATCCCGTCAAGCCCCTCCGGTACATCGTCGAGGACACACCCCCTGTGATCAGGGGCCTGTGGACCACGGACGATGGTCTGCTCTGGGTCCAGACGGGCACCGGCATCAACACTCCTCCGCCAGGGTGTTGGGAGGTGTTGGACGTGTTCGACGGGCAGGGGTCCTTCGTGCGCCAGGTCGCCCTGCCGGGCGAGTTCGACCCCCAGCGGGACGGCCTGTTCATCCTGCGCGACGGACGTCTCCTGGTGATCACGGGCGCCCTGGACGCCTTCCTGGGCCAGCAGGCCGTAGGGGGCGACGACAGCACGGAATCCGGGGCCGACCCCCTCGAAGTCATCTGCTATGATATGGATCTGAACTGAACACTGGACCCATACGGGAGTCGCCTATGTTGCCCAAAAAATCGCACGCCCTGCCCTGGTTGCCCATTCTGCTGCTGATCGTCCTGGGCGGATGTCCGGGCCAAGGCAATGACGGGAAGACCGCTGCCGCCGACAGCACGGCCGCAGCCGACAGCGTCAAGGCCAAGAAACCCCGCAAGGAAAAGGCCATCAGGGTCAACGTGGGGCAGGTGAGAAGGGGCGACCTGGTGCAGTCGGTGTTCGCGGACGGAGCGATCAAGACCCCGAAATCCGCCGTGATCAAGGCCAAGGTGGCCGGCGAGTTCATCGCCGTGAAGGTCAGGGACGGAGATCACGTGCGCCGGGGCCAGGTGCTGGCCCGCATCGACCCGCGCGAGTACGAGATCGCCCTGCAGGAAAGCCGCTACAAGCACCTGCAGGCCCTCAGCCAGATGGCGGCCGAGGATGACACCTTGACCGTCAACCACGCGGCCCTGCACGACTTCACTCTGAAACGGGACGACCTCAAGGCCCTGCGCGCCAAGGGCATCCTGACAGAGGACGAGTACCGCAACAGGTTGCTGGAGATGGAGATGGAGGCCCTGCACCAGGGGGCCTTCCGCGATGCCGTCTTCGAGCAGCGCACCGGACTGGCCGATGCGCGCATGGCCGAGGAACGGGCCCGGCTGAACCTGGAGTACACCGAGATCAAGGCCCCCTTCTCCGGCGTGGTCCAGGGGCTGGCCGTGGTCCAGGGCGAGATGGCCACGGTGGGCCAGAACGTCTGCACCATCTACAACAACCGCCGGCTCGAGGCGCGGGTCAATGTGCTGGAGGCGGACCTGCGCAACCTCGAACCGGGTCGTCCTGTCCTGCTGGCCATCCCCGCCACCGGCGACACCCTGCAGACCAGGGTGGACGTCATCAGCCCCATCCTGGACCAGGCCACCCGCACCTGCGAGGTGCTGATCCGCTTCGACAATCCCGAGGAACGTTTCCGGCCGGGCATGTTCGTACGCGCCCGCATCGCCGGGGTCGTCTATCCGGACCGCCTGCTGGTCCCCAAGGACGCCCTGCTGATCAGGGACGACCGTCCCCTGGTCTTCAAGGCGGCCGACGGCCGAGCCCAGTGGCTGTACGTGGACACCGGTCTGCAGAACGAGGACTGGGTGGAGATCACCGGCGTGCACAGCGGCGGCACCCTCGAGCCCGGCGACGAGGTCGTGGTGAGCAACCACCTGACCCTGGCCCACGAGGCGAAGATCAAGATCCGCAAGCATGTCGAGCCCCACGACCGCTGGGCCTTCGCCGCGGACCTTGAAGGCGGCGGCCGATGATCATCCAGAGCGCCGTCCGCCGGCCCGTGGCCGTCGTCATGCTCTTCGCGGGCCTGGTGCTCATAGGCCTGAAGGCGCGCGAACGCCTGGCGGTGGACCTGCTGCCGACCATCAACTACCCCAACCTGACGGTCATCACCAACTACGCCGACACACCCGCCGACGACCTGACCCGCCTGGTGACACGCCCCCTGGAGGAAGTGATCACCGGCCTGGCCGGGGTGCGCCGGGTGGTGAGCAAAACGCGCGAGGGCGTCTCGACCATCACCGTGCAGTACGAGTGGGGCACGGAGATGGACTTCGCCAACCTGCACCTGCGCGAGGCCATCGATCGCGTGGCCTACCGCGAGGACTTCCCCGCCGCCGCGGACAGGCCCCTGATCCTGCGCTGGGATCCGAGCGCCCGGCCCATCGCCATCATGGTCCTGCACGGCACCGACCCCCTCAAGCAGATGACCGAGTTCGCCCGCGAGGTCATCAAGCCCGCCCTGGAACAGATCCACGGCATCAGCCAGGCCGAGGTCATCGGCGGCGCCCAGCGGGAAATCCTCGTCCAGCCCGACTTCCAGAAGCTGCGCCTGTACGACCTGACCATGGAGGACGTGGCCACCGCCCTGCGCGTGGCCAACGTGAGCTTCCCCGGCGGCCGGATCCGCAAGGGTCCGCTGCACCTGCCCCTGCGCATCCTGGGCGAGTTCGAGAACCTGGACGAGATCCGCCGCACCGAGATCCCCGCCGCCGGGGCGGAGCTGACCATCGGGGACATCGCCACCGTCAGCGACGGGGTGCGCGAACCCGAGGGATTCACCCTGGACGGGGTCCAGGAGGTCGTCTCGCTGCACCTGTACAAGGAGGTCGGCGCCAACACCATTGAGGCCACCGACGAGGTGGACAAGGTGCTGGGCATCCTCAAGGGCCAGTACCCGGACCTGGATTTCTCGTTCATCTACCGCGACGCCGACTTCGTGCGGGAGAGCTTCAAGGGCCTGCAGGACTCCCTGATCTACGGGGCGGTGCTGGCCTTCCTGGTGCTGTTCCTGTTCCTGATGGACTGGCGCAGCCCCATCGTGGTGGGTCTGGCCATTCCCGTGTCCATCATCACCACCTTCGCCTTCCTGCACTTCTCCCACGTCAGCCTGAACCTCATGTCCCTGGGCGGCCTTTCCCTGGCCGCGGGCATGCTCGTGGACAACTCCATCGTGGTGATCGAGAACATCAACCGCTACCTGCGGGAGCGCCGGGGACAGGGCACCATCGGGGATCTTTGCGCGGCCGCCACGGCCGAGGTCGCCTCGCCGGTCATCGCCGCCACCTTGACAACGGTGGCCGTCTTCTTCCCCGTGATCTACGTGCCGGGCATCGCCGGCGAGTTCTTCCGCGACCAGGCCCTGACCGTGACCATCAGCCTGCTGGTCTCGATCTTCGCGGCCCTGCTCCTGCAGCCCATGCTCTCGGCGCACATCCTCAAGGTCCCGGGCGAACGGCCCGCGGCGATCTTCCGCCCCTTCGACAGGGCTTTCGAGGCCCTGCGCCGGCGCTACCACGCCCTGCTGGTGCAGGTGCTGGACCACAAGGGTGTCTTCTTCCTGCTGCTGGCCGTGCTGCTGACCCTGGCCGGGTATCTGGGCTCGCGCATGCCGTTCGCGTTCATGCCCGAACGCACACGCGGCGATTTCACCCTGGCCATGGAGCTGCCGGCGGGCACGCCCCTGGAGGCGACCCGCGATGCGGCCGAGCAGATCGCCGCCTTCCTGGCCCCCCTGAACGAGGTCGCCGTCGTCTACACCCAGGTGGGCGTGACCGAGAAGACCCTGGCCAGCCTGAAGGAGTACAGCGCCCCCAACACCGCCCGCATCCGGGTCATGCTGCGGCCGTCGCGGCACGGACGCCGCGACCTGGCCCGCGTCCGCTCCCTGCTGCAGCCGGTCCTGGATGCCCGCCAGGGCGCCGTGTTCACCTTCCGCGAGGAAGGCGTGGGTCTGCGCGAGATCCTCTCCAGCGGCGAGGCCCCCTTCACCCTGGGCGTGGTGGCGGAGAAGGGCAGGCAGGCCCTGGCCGTGGCCGACTCGCTGCTGCCCCGGCTGCGCGGCATTCCGGGCCTCGAGGACGTGGAGATGGACAGGGTTCTGGGCAATCCCGCCGTGGAGGTCCAGATCAACCGCGAGCTGGCCCTGCGCTACGGCCTGGAGCCCGACGCCCTGGCCCGCGAGCTGCGCAACCGCATCCAGGGCACGGTGGCGACGACCTACAACGAGATCGAGCAGCGCATCGACATCGCCGTACGACTGCCCATCGACGACCGCTACGACCTGGACAAGGTCCTGGCCTCGCCCGTGCAGGTCGCGGACGGCAAGACCGTGCCCCTCGGCTCGTTCGTCATCCAGACCACCGACACCCCCGTGCGCGAGATCGTCCGCCGCGACCAGCGGCGGCAGATCACCCTGGCGGGCGACGTCAACGATCGCAGCCTGGCGGACGTCTGGAAGGACGTGCACGCCCTGCTGGATGAGACCGAGGTCCCCGAAGGCGTGGCGTTCCTGACCGGCGGCGAGCAGGAGGAGATCAACAACAGTTTCCGGGATCTGGGCTACGCCCTGCTGCTGTCGGCCCTGCTGGTCTACATGATCCTGGCGGCGCAGTTCGAATCGTTCCTGGACCCCCTGATCATCTCCTCGGTCCTGCCGGTGGGAGTGGCCGGGGCCCTGGTCACACTGGAGCTGACCGGTCAGACCCTGAACATCATCTCGCTCATCGGCATCATCGCCCTGCTGGGCATCGCCGTGAACGACGCCATCGTGAAGGTGGCCACCATCCGCCGTCTGCGCGCCGAGGAAGGCCTGGGCGGGCGGGAGGCCATCTACCGGGCCAGCAACCTGCGCCTCAGGCCCATTCTCATGACCACCCTGACCACGGTGCTGGCCATGGTGCCCATGGCCATGGGTCTGGGCACCGGCGAGCAGATGCAGCGACCCCTGGCCATAACCATCATCGGCGGCCTGTCGGTGGCAACGGTGCTGACCCTGTTCCTGACCCCTGCCGTATACGAGCTGCTGCACCGCCGTATAGACCGGGAGTACGACGGATGATCCGTTTCGCCGTCGATCATCCGGTGGCCACGTGGATGTTGTTCTGCGCCCTGATCGTCACGGGGATCTACGCCCTGCCCCGGTTGAACATCGAGGCCATGCCCGAGACCGAGCTGCCCGAGCTTTCCATCTCCACCAGCTGGAACGGCGCCTCCCCCAGCGCCATCCAGCGCTCCATCACCCTGCCCATCGAGGAGGCCGTGGCCGGATGCCACGGCGTCGAGGACATCGACTCGCAGAGCCGACACGGCCGCTCCACTGTCACGGTCAAATACAAGCGCGGCACCGACATGGAATTCGCGCGGCTGGAGCTTTCCGAGCGTCTGGGCGCCGTCAGGCGCACCCTGCCGGCCCAGGCTGGCCAGCCCATGATCCGCCCCTACGTGCCCCAGGAACTGCGCACCGAGGATTTCTTCTCGGTCAGCCTCATCTCGCCGCTGCCCCTGAACGAGTTGCGCGACCGCGCCGAGACCTGGCTGGTGCCGCGTTTCCTGGCCATCCCCGGGGTCGCGGACGCCGAGTTGCGGGGCGGAGCCAGACCCCTGCTGCGCATCCTGCTCGACCTCGAGCTGATGGAACGGTACGGGTTGACCGCCGACGGCATCGTGAACCGCCTCGATTCCCTCGACGACATCCTGCCGGCCGGAGCGGTGCGACGGCACGGCTACCAGTTGACCGTCAGCGTCAGGGACTCGGTGACCAGCGCCCGCCTGGCCCGCACCGCCCTGCGGTCCCTCGGCGGCCGGACCATCCGCCTGTCGGACGTCGCCAGGCTGAAACCCGACTTCGAAGACATCGCCTACTACAGCCGCATCAACGGCGAGAACGTCGTCACTCTCAACATCACCAAGCGCAGCGGTCGCAACTCCATCGCCGTCAGCCGCCGCCTGCGCCATGAATTGCCCCTGATCGAGGCGGACGCCCCGTTCCCTGTCGGCTTCCAGGTGGACCAGGACGAGGGCAAGGATCTCGAGGACAAGCTGCGCGAGCTGGTGATCCGCTCGGTGGTCATCTTGGCCATGCTGTTCCTCATGCTGGCCATCGCCCTGCGGCGCATCCTGCTGACGGGCATCGTGATCTTCTCCATCCTGCTGGCCATCGTCATCTGCCTGACCCTGTTCTACTTCTTCGGCGTGTCGGTGAACTTCATCACCATCAGCGGTCTGACGGTCAGCTTCGGGATGCTCCTGGACAACAGCATCCTCGTGCTGGACTCCATCCACCGGCGGCTGTCGGGCCGCCATCACCGGGACGCCCGGCGGGCCCTGGTCAACGGCACCCGCGAGGTGGCCTTTCCCATCATGGCCACCACCTTGACCACGGTGGTGGCCTTCCTCTCGTTCATCTTCATGACCGAGAGGCTCTCCCTCTTCTACCGCCCCCTGGCCGTGAGCGTGGGCATCGCCATGCTGGCGTCGATCTTCGTGGCCTTCTGCTGGATCCCCGTCGCCCTGCGCGGCCCCGCGGCCACAGAGTTGAGCCGCAGCCGGGCAGGCGAGGACGAGTTCGGTCTTACCGGCTGGGCCATGCTGTGGCGCTGGCTCCTGGGCACGGCGGTCCTGGCCCTCGCCGTGCTGGCGGGAGCGCTGCTGCTCAAGAGCGAGGCCTTCGCCCGGAACCTGATGCCCTGGACCGTGGCGACGGGCTTCCTGCTGGCCGTGATCGGCGTCTTCGTGAGCTACGCCGAGACCATCACGCGCTGGCACCTGCGCCTGTGGTACATCCCCGCGGTCCTGGTCCTGGGCCTGTTCACGGGCGCCTTCTTCGTCTTCAAGGACAAGGTGCGCACCGGCGGCTTCTGGCGCCCCCAGTCCCGGGAGCAGATCGTCGTCTATGTCGAACGCCCCGTGGGCACGGACGTGAAGCTCAGCAGCGCCACCATCGCCCTGTTCGAGCAGGAGCTCCTCCCCGTCCCCGAGGGTATCCACATGCGCAGCGGCGCCTACGGCAACCGCGCCTGGATCAACATCGATTTCGACGACGACATGCTGGGCACCGTCTACCCTGAGATGTACCGCAACCGCCTGATCACCCTGGCCGAGGAGATGGGCGGGATGTTCATCTGGATCAACGGCTTCGGGGATCCGTACATGAAGGGCGGGCGCGGCGGCGGCAACCCCAATTCCACCATCAGGCTGGTGGGGTACAACAGCAAGGAGCTCAAGCGTCTCACCGATGGCGTGCAGGCCCGACTGGCCCGCAACCGCCGCGTGCGCAATCCGCGCCTGACCAGCGGCGAACGCTTCGACCGCAACGCCACCGACGAGACGGTGGTGATCCTGGACCGGGACGCCCTGGCCCGCCATCGCCTGAGCATGGTCGAGGTGATGGCGTACATCCGCCGCCTGTTGGGGGTCGAGCAGCCCTGGCACATGGTGCTCGACGGGCTGGACCAGCGGCTGATGCTCACCTTCGCCGACGCCCAGGAGATCGAGTACGACCAGATCCTGGGCCGCACCCTGACCACCGGCCGCGGCCAGAAGGTTCGGCTGGGCGACCTGGTCCGCATCGAGCAGCGGCCCGAGGTCAGCTCCATCAACCGTCACGACCAGCGGTACAGCATGCTGCTGTCGTGGGAGTACATCGGCACCGACAACATGCGCCGCCGGTTCATCAAGGACATCATCCGCGAGATACAT
>CAYPVD010000018.1:0-22978 GCA_964414055.1 uncultured Fibrobacteraceae bacterium | reverse complement strand
CTCGCGACAGCTACCTTGGCAAGGTAGTGCTCTACCAGCTGAGCTATGCCCGCTCCGAAGGTTAGGGATAAATAATGAAAGACAGCCTTTTTGTCAAAGGAATTTTCCATTTCCCGCCTGTCCTGGAAACCCGGTTTCCGACCGCCTGTCAGGAAAGAATACGCCGGTAAACCGCAGCCGTCTGCGCCGTTACCCGAGGCCAGGAATACTCCCTGCGGACCCTGCGGCCAGCCATCTCCCCCAGACTGGTGCGCTTGCCGGGATCGCCCAGCAGATGCGTCAATCCCCTGGCCAGATCCTCTCTGTCGCCACTGCGGAAAAAGGCCGCCGTGTCCCCGGCTGCTTCCAGATTGGGGGGGATATCGCTGACGAGGCAGCAGCGCCGGAAACTCATGGCCTCCAGCAGGGCGATGGACAGCCCTTCCAGCGTCGAAGGGAGAACGACCACTTCGGCGTTGCTGTACAGTTCGCCGAGGACCCGCCCGTGAACGAAACCGAGGAAACGCACCCCGGGCCCTGCGTCACGCTTAAGCGCGTCCACATAACCGGAAGTGAAACCGGCGTCCCCGGCAATGACCAGTTCCCGATCCCGACGCAGATCTTCCGGCAGGGACGCCCAGGCCTCCAGCAGGAAATGGCACCCCTTTTCAGGCACCAGCCGGCCCACGAAAAGCACGAAACGGGAGGCGATACCCAGGTCGGTGATGCGTGCCGGTTCCATGGGATCCTGCGCCGTGATCCCGTTGGGGATGAAATCCACCGGGTTCCCGTACTCTTGGTGGAAATGGTCGGCCAGGGCCCGGGATACGGCAATGGTCGCATCGGGGAAACGAACCGCCGCCGACTCGCCCCACTGCAGCACCCGCCGGGCGAAGAGGCCCCATTTCTCCCTCTGCCAGTCAAGCCCGTGGACGGTCACCACCGTGGGTATCCCCCGCAATCGGCGCGGGATCCAGGCCAGAAGGCCCGGACCCAGGGCATGGTAGTGGATGATGTCCGGACGCCGCACCAGCGCATCCGCCGTGGCGACCAGGGTATGGGAGATGGCGTCGAGGTGCTTGGTGGCCAGGCTCGGCAGGCGCAGCACACGGACCCCCGGCAGGTCGGAGGGGCCCGTCAGGGAGCTGTAGTGGGGCCGGCTGTAGATATCGACCTCGACACCCAGGCCGGGCAGGCGGGCCGCCAGTTCGGCGACATGCTTCTCGATCCCCCCCTGAACGGCGGGATAACCCTTCTGGCCGATCATGGCCACCCGCAGGGGGCGCTGAAGGGTCATGTGGCCAACAACTCCTCCGCCGGGACCCGGGGTCCGTCAGTCATCCAGATCGAGTTCGATGGGGCGCCCGTCGGCCAGAATGGATTCGCAGGCGCCCTCGAGCACCTTCACGACCTTCTCCCCCTCGCTCCCGCTACTCAGATTCATCTGCTCGCCCTTGATCACGTCCAGGAAATGCTGGGTCTCGATCTTCAAGGGCTCGGTCGTGTCGATCCTGGGCACGAAGATGTCTCCGGAGCGGTACAGCAGCTGGAATTCCCCGTAGTCGTGGTAATGGGGCTGCACATCCACGCCCTTGTCGTAGACCCGGATCTTCTCGGACTGGGACACGTCGTCGTACACAAGCATCTTGCGGCTACCGACGAAGGTGCAGTTGCGGATCTTGTTGGGATCGAGCCAGCTGATATGTATATGGGCCAGGCGACCACCGGGATATTCCAGGGTGACGAAAGCCACATCCTCGATTCCCAGTTCACGCTGCACGTAGCAACGCCCGTTGGCGCTGACGTGGCTGGGGTAGGCGCCGAAGAGGTAGTTCAACATGGCCACGTCATGGGGCGCCAGGTCCCACACCACGTTGGCATCCTTCTGGAAGATGCCCAGGTTGACCCGGCTGATGTTGACGTAGTACACGTCCCCCAGTTCGCCGCTGTCCATCAGGGACTTGATCTTGCGCACTGCGGGAGTGTAGACGAAGGTGTGCCCCACCATGATCTGAAGGTTCCGCTCGGCGGCCATCCTGTTCAGGACCCGGCAATCCTCGCTGGTGGTCGCCATGGGCTTTTCCAGGAACAGGTGCTTGCCCGCCTCGAGGACCTCGCAACCCAGGGGGAAATGCGTGGACATGGGCGTGGCCACCACCACGGCCTCGATCTCGGGGTCGTCGAGGATGTCCTGGTGATTGGTGGATTTCCTGGTGTTGGGATACAGGAGCCCCACATCATGGAGCCGCTTCTCGTTGAGATCGGCGATGGTCTTGAGGTTCACCTGAGGCAGACCGTTGAAATTCCTGATGAGGTTCGGTCCCCAGTACCCGCAACCGATGACTCCCACGTTGACCATGGCTCCTCGCTTTCCCGTTTGCATTCCCGCTCCACCGGCGTACGCTTGGTCGCGCCACCGATCACGACAGACAAATCCATCCCCCCGGCACCATCACCCCGTTCAAGAATGACCCCCCGTTCAAGGGGGGTCAAGAACTAGAAGTCGGGCGTACGGTCCCGGTTCTTCCCACGACAGAAGTCGCAGGCAGGACCTCAATAACCCCCGGTGCCCCGTAGCACCACGGGGATGGTCTTGGCCAGGATGACGATATCCGACCACAGAGACCAATTGTTGATGTATTCGATGTCCAAACGCACCATCTCGTCGAAGGAGACGCTGCTGCGCCCGCTGACCTGCCACAATCCCGTCAGCCCGGGAACGGCCTTCAGACGTTCCATGTGCCAGGGAAGGTAGTTCTCGATCTCGTAGGCGATGGGCGGACGGGGCCCCACCAGGGACATCTCGCCCTTGATGATGTTGAACAGTTGGGGAAGCTCATCGAGGGACGTCCGGCGCAGGAATGAACCGATGGGTGTGACGCGGGGATCCTTCTTGAGCTTGAAAATCTTTTCGCCCGCATTGGATTCGGCGCAACCGTGCTCGTCCCCGTTGATGAACATGGCGGCGAACTGCCGGTGGATGGCGTCGTCGCTCTTGTGCTTCATAGAGCGGAACTTGTAGAAGCGGAAGGGATGCCCGTTGCGGCCCAGCCGTTCCTGGACGAAAAGCACCGGACCCGGACTCGTGAACTTGATGATCAACGTCAGCACCAGCATCAGCGGACTGAGAACCGCCAGGATGAGCAACGCCGTGACCAGGTCGAAGACCCGTTTTACAACGGCGTAGCGACTGCTGTAGTGCGTCGTATCAGCGGGGATGAAAAATGAGGATGCATCGAGGGCGAAATCACCATCGATCGCTGCATAAGCTGCCGCGTCTTCCTTCATGATGCTCAAGCTCCCTTTGCCGCCGGCAAAGTCGGTGTTTGGTTGTCAGAAAGATGTCGAACGCGTTAGCTTAGTTCCATGCAGGCCTTTCGATTAGTGAACATGCTCGGCCCCTGAAATCTCCGCGCTCCTTGAGCGGGCGGAAATATTATAACACATGACCATCCGTCATGTCCACCCCCTGTGTAAATTTTTTATATAAAGATAACCCTGTCCCTTTGCATTATGCAAAAGTATCTGCAGGCTCCGACCAGCGGGAGCCACTCCAATAAGGTCCCGCCCTCCAGCCCCCATGATCGCCTCTTTTTTCTTTTGCCTTCTTCAGACAAGGGTCATATCCTGTCGATGCGGGTCATTCGACAAGGTCCACGGTGCAGCCGATTCTTGCCCAATCATCCGCCGAAACAGATGACGTGCACCAAGCGTTTCCGATTCTTTCCACGAAGGAGCTTGAGACATGGCTGAAAAGCTGGACATCAAACCCGCCACAGGAAAACTGGGCATCCTCACCCCTGGTATGGGTGCGGTTTCGTCGACCTTCATGGCGGGCGTCATCGCCATACGCAAGGGATTGCGTCAACCCATCGGGTCCTTCACCCAGATGGGCCATATCCGCCTGGGCAAGCGGACCGACGACCGTCAGCCCCTGGTCCGCAATTTCCTGCCCCTGGCCGAACTGGACGACCTGGTCTTCGGCGGCTGGGACATCTTCAAGGACTCGGTCTACGACTCGGCCCTCAATGCGGGCGTGCTCGAGAAGGAGCTGCTGGAGCAGATCAGGCCCGAGCTGGAGGCCATCAAGCCCATGCCCGCGGTCTTCAACAACTTCTACGTCAAGAAGCTCGACGGGGACCATGTGAAGACCGGCACCAAGATGGAGATGGCCGAGGCCCTCATGAAGGACATGGAGAACTTCAAGAAGGAGAATGGCTGCAACCGCCTGGTCGTCATCTGGTGCGGCTCCACCGAGATCTTCATGAAGCCCTCCCCCGTCCATGAGACCCTGGCCGCTTTCGAGAACGGTCTCAAGGAGGATCATCCCGACATCCCCCCCAGCATGATCTACGCCTACGCGGCCATCAAGCAGGGGATCCCCTACGCCAACGGCGCCCCCAACCTCAGCTTCGACGTGCCGGCCCTGGAAGAGCTGGCCAAGGAAACGGGCGCCGGGATCTGCGGCAAGGACTTCAAGACCGGACAGACCCTCATGAAGACCATCCTCGCGCCCGGCTTCAAGGCCCGCCAGCTGGGCCTGTCGGGCTGGTTCTCCACCAACATCCTGGGCAACCGGGACGGGGAGGTCCTGGATGATCCCGAGTCCTTCAAGACCAAGGAAGAGTCCAAGCTGAGCGTCCTGGGCACCATCCTGCAGCCCGAGCTCTACCCCGACCTCTACGGCGATCTCTACCATAAGGTGCGGATCAACTACTACCCCCCGCGCGGCGACAACAAGGAAGGCTGGGACAACATCGACATCTTCGGTTGGTGCGGCCGTCCCATGCAGATCAAGATCGACTTCCTCTGCCGGGACTCCATCCTGGCCGCCCCGCTGGTCCTGGACCTGGCCCTGTTCCTGGACCTGGGTACACGCGCCGGCTTGCCGGGCGGCATCCAGGAATGGCTGTCCTTCTACTTCAAGAGTCCGGTGACGCCTCCGGGCTTGAATCCCGAGCACGACCTGTTCATCCAGCAGACAAAGCTGAAGAACACGTTGCGCTGGATGATGGGCGAGGATGTCATCACCCATCTGGGCCGGGAGTACTACGAGGACTGACGGGATTCCCGCGGAACCTCCATGGTGAAGGCCGGTCCGGTGGGCCGGCCTTCATGCCTCCGGCACCACTGCCGATTCCCCTGAACCACCGACAGGAGCCGCAGCGAAATGCAGGACTGGCAGATTTCCGTGAAACCGGTGGGCGAGCTGCTCATGAATTCGGTCCTGATCACCGCGAACGGTCCCGAGGGTGCGGAGTCCCTGCTCGTGGACCCGGGTGCGGAGCCGGACAAACTGCGGCACATGATCGAGCAGGCCGGGGCGCCCTTGGTGGCCCTGGCGGCCACCCACGGGCATTTCGACCATGTGGCCGCCGCCGCCGATCTCCAGGACAGCTGGGACCTGCCCCTGCTCATCCATCCCCGGGATATGCCCCTGATCGACTCCCTGCCCCAGGTCATGGCCGCCTACGGCTTTCCGCCCGCCCGCGTGCCGCAGTGCCGGCCCACCCTGGGCGATGACTCGATCATCACCCTGGCCGGGCATGACATCCGGGTGCGCCATGTCCCGGGCCACTCCCCGGGCCAGGTCATGTTCCTGCTGCGCGGCCATGCGGTGGTTGGGGATTGCCTCTTCCAGGGCTCCATAGGCCGGACCGATCTCCCCGGGGGCGACCAGGCCCAGCTGGAAAAAAGCATCCGGGAACGCATCTATACGCTCCCGGATGATACCGTCGTGATCTGTGGACACGGGCCCGACACCACCGTGGGCATCGAGCGCACCACCAACCCCTTCGTCAGGGGTTGAAACCCGTCAGCTCTCGGCCGCCTCGGCCTCGGCGGCCTCCCGCCGCTCCACCTTGAGCTTCTCCAGCTTCTGGTGCTTCTTGAGGAACTCCTTCTTGATCCAGTCCCGGTAGAGGGATGCCCCCAGGCAACCCGAATCATAGGCGTAGATGCTCTGGAAGTTGGCCGGCGCCTCCTCGATCTTGATGTTGGACGTGATGATGGTCTTGAACACGTCCGCTGCGGGGTAGATCTGACCCAGCTCCCGTCGCACATGCTTCTGCAGGGGCGTGCGCCCGTCCTTCTGGGTGATCAGCACCCCCAGGACCTGCAGCCACATGTTGGGCCGTTCCTGGATCTTCTCGATGAGGGCCTTGAGCTGGTGCAGCGAAGGCACGGCCAGGCCGTTGCACTGGGTGGGGATCAGCACGTAATCGGCCGCCACCAGGGCATTCTGGGTCAGCACTCCCAGATTCGGCGGAGTATCGATGATGATCCAACCGTAGGAGGTGGACAGGGAGGCCACGACCTTGGCCAGGCGATCGTTGATCTGGGTCTTGGCCATGCTCTCCAGCGAAGGATTGGCCGGCAGGATGTCGATGTTCTCGTCGTAGACCGTGGAGGTGATCCCATCCTGAGGAGTGATGGCCCGGCGCAGGACATCGAACACGCTGCGGGCCGGCGGCTGGCCGTCCAACTTGCCGAGCAGTGTGCTGGTGGCACAGCCGTGGGGATCCATATCGATAACGAGACAGCTGGAAGTGATGTCACTGTAGCGTGTTAGCCCAGCAGCAAGATTGATGGCGGTGGTGGTCTTGCCGGTCCCGCCCTTATGGTTGACAACCGCAATAACGTTGCTCATGAGGGCTCCCTGACACCTTGAGGATGCATTCCAGGTAAAATCGCAGGCAAAAAATATAAATAACAGGTGCCGGAATGGAAAGCATTATCCTTGATTATTGTCAGATACTCACCCGCAGCCCGCCCCTGATGGCAAAAAAGGTGACAAACTCGTTGAAATCGACTTCCGCTTCCGGATCGAAAGGTGGTTTGGCCCGGGGGGTGAAATCACCCTCATCGACCACCGTACCTTCCAACTGGGTCTCCAGGAACAGGCTTGTGCGCCGGCCGACCATCTTCCGGTAGCCGAGGCTGATCCGTCCCCCCCACACTGTTCGGGCCAGGTCGTCATTGACGGTGGGATCCCAGTGGGAAATCACGCCGGTCACCCCCATGTACGGTGCGGAAGGCAGATCGACCAGATCCCGCTCGATCCCCACACCCAGGCTCCAGATGCCCAGACGGTCATAGCGGAACTGGGCACCGGTCTGCCCGACCAGGGCGGTCGCCGTGACATCCTGGCTCACATGGCCGACCTCGGCCCGCAGACGCCAGACCGCTCCCAGTTCCCGGCTGAGAGCAGCTTGCCAGGAGGCGCTGCCCTCGAAATCGGCGGTGAACCGCGAGGTCTGAAAACCGCAGGGATCCAGTCCGACCCAGGGCACGACCGCCCCGTTGACGACCTCCAGCCGGAAAAGATCGCCGCCAAGCCGGTTGCCGAGGGCCAGCGAGATGTTCCAGACCGATGGCTCGACCTGGACGACATGGTCCTCCTGCGGGGCCGGGATCACCCTGGGCTTGGGCTTGTGACGACCCGTATGATGACCGGACTGGGCAGCGGCCCTGCCCGCAGGCAGCATCAGCACGGCCAGCAGCAGGATTCCACCCAGCAGGAATGCGGACGGGAACCTGCTCCCGATCCGGAGGCGTGCGGTAGTCATGGTTGAGGCCTGACGGTGGTGAAGGTGCTGGCGACGGCTTCCAGGCGGCGGAAGAACACCATCTTGTCCATGCCCGGCGCGTAGGTCAAGATATCGATGCAGTACAAGCGGTCCTGCTGGGGTACGGCGACGAAATAACACCAGAACGGCCCGCCCCCGGCGAAGTTGCTGCCGCTCCAGGCTCCGGTCAGCTTCACGCCGCCCGTACCCGGCAGTCCCTGCTCATCCCATGTGAAAGAGTCGGGAACGATCTCCTCGTGATGGAAAACCCTTGCCATGGCCGCACGCATGGCCAGGAGCTTCTCCCTGTCCTGCAGCGCGGACTCGGGGTCGCGCATGTCCTCCCAGGTGACCGTGATCCCCCGCGAGGGGCCTGTGCGCATGAGCTCGATGCCCTTGACACCGTCATGGCTCTGCTGGTTCAGGTGGTAGTCGGCCGGGATCTCCATGTAGAAGTCGTACTTGGACCAGATGGCGTTCATGAGCTCGGTCGCCAGACCGTCATACCGGTTACGGCGCAGGATCCGTTTCCGGTTGTCCGTTTCGATCGTCGTGCGGATACGGGCGGCGTTGCCGTGCAACAGGCTGCCCAGGCTGTTGCGGTCCTTGGCCGCGGCAACGATCAGAAGCTGATAAGAGGACCATGGATCCTTCCGCTGCACCAGACCTCCGGGGCCGGCCGCAAGCCTATCCCACGCCTCATCGGAAAGGACCTTGCGTACCCCCTTGACGGCATCGCCCTTGTCATCGACGTCGACGATGAAGACGGAATTCTTGTAGCCCTGGGCGAGCTTCCATTTCTCCGGGGGATAGACATCGACCTTGAAGCGGGTCTCCTCCTGGATGACGAACACCATCCGCTGGTTGACCTCATCGGCGAACTTGCGGGCCATAGGCTCCAGTTGCGGGGAGGAATAAATAACGGCCAGGTCCCCGTAGGAACCGGCCGCCATCAATATCCCCTTCTCCTGGTTCATCCCGCAGCCGCCGGCCAGCAACAGCGCCAACACCAGCCATGCGCGTTTCAAGATCAGGACCACCTTTCACCCGGGCCTTGTCGATTCGATCACTGCCCTAGATCTAGCCCATTGCTGTCGGGCCTGTCAAGCTGCTCCCTCAGCAGGGCGATCTCCCGCTGGTACTGGTAGAGCTGATTGTTGAGCCGCTGGTTCCGCAACCGGAGCTCCTGGATGGTCATGAGGTCTTCCAGGTGATTGCCGGACCAACCCCGGTCCAGGGCAAACGCAGCATCGGGGGACCCTTCCCCCAGACCGAGGGAACGGGACACCGAGTGCTGGATTCCCCGGGGTCGGGTCAGCGGCGAGCGGGTGTTCCTGGTCAAGGGTAGCCGATCCGAGACCCGGGCCGTGACCGGCAGGGTGCCCCGGAAACCCGCGACCTGACCGGATCCAACGGAAACCGTCCGGTCCACCGGGCCGATGAACATGGCCAGCGCCAGCACGGCCGCCAGTCCGAAAGCGGCGGCGGTCGTGAAGCGCCCTGCCCAGTCCCTCCGCTGCGGCTTATCTTCCAGCCAGGGATACGCCGTCTCGCCGGCTGCATGCTGCAAGGCCTGGTTGAGCCTCAATTGCAGACGCCAGTCGAAATTCTCGGGCAGGGAAGGTTCGGTGGCATCCAGGAGTCTCCGTCCCAGGACGAGATCCTCACGAAAATCCCGGCAATCCCGACAAGCGTCGAGGTGTTCATCCAGCTGACGTGTCACCTCCGGCGGGAGCTGTTCGTCCATGGCCTGACTCAGGAAGCGGCGAGCATTGTTGCAGCGCATGTTCATCACCTACCGTCTCTCATGAAGGACTGTCCTTCTGCTGGGCCACCCTGGCCTCGATCATCTCGAGTTCCGCCAGCAGGGTCTCGTCCCGCAAGAGGGGTTTGACCAGCTGACGAAAACGGTTGCGGGCCCGGTTGATCCGGGATCTTACGGTGCCGAGCTTCAATCCGGTCACCTGTTGGATCTCCTCGTAGCTCAGCTGTTCCACTTCGCGCAGGAGAAAGGGTATGCGGTACTTCTCGGGTATGGCCGCCGTGGCCTCGTTGATCACCACCGCCAGTTCCCGCCGCTGGATCTCCTCCGACGGGTCGGCCACCGGGTCGGCAGGATCCAGGGGGATCTCGTCGTCCGCAGGCGCCGGATTCAGGCTCAGCAACTGGGGCCGCCGCGAGCGTTGCCGCATCTTGTTGCGCACCAGGTTGGTGGCAATGGTAAAGACCCAGGTGGAAAACTTCGCGATCTCCCGGTATTTGGCCGCATGGATGTAGACCCGGATCAAGGTCTCCTGGGTCAGTTCCTCGGCCAGGACGGGGTCTTTCACCATCCTGAGGGTGAAGCTGAACAACCGGCCCTTGTAGCGGCCCGCCAGTTCATCGAAAGCCCTCCGGTTGCCCTCCTGGACCATGACGATGAGATCCTCGTCGCGGATGCCGGCCAGATCAGCCCTGGCGGCCGAAGGCGACCCGTGTGGATGTTCTTCTCGCGATAGATTCATGGGCTTGCTCCAGCTGGTTTTCCGCCTTGAAGAACCGCACTCGATTCAACCCCCTCGGTCCGAGAGAGTTCCGGGTTTCGGGTCGGAAATTCAAGAAATTCGGACAGGGGCCACAGGGGTGCGTAGAATTCAGGGGGCAAATCGCCCTGGTTTTCGCCCAACCAGAAAAGGGCCAACTCGACCCCGCCCGGTCGGCGGGACGAAGACAGGGAAAGATGCTCCCCGGGAGAATCGTCCAGGCGAGCGGTTCGCAGAACCAGATGGAGGATCTCCCCGGCGCCCCCCTGCCCCAGGCCTCGGACGGCCAGGTCGGAATGAAAGGCCGAACGGCCACGGATCGGTTCCGGGCGACGTATGACCAATTTCCTGCGGGTCTCCTGCCCGGAGAGGAAACACGGCAACTCCACGGCCAGGCGCTCGACGATGTCGCTCTCGGCCCGGTCCAGTGTGCTCCACTGCCCGGCCCAGGGGCAGGACACACCGGTACCGCCGCCCGTCACCACGGTCCACCCCTGTCCCTCCTGGCGCCACAGGGCCCTCATGGCTTCTGCAAGGGGCAGGTCGCAGGACATGACCTCCAGGCGAACTCCCGGTTCGCCAACGACCCACACCGCAACTCCCCTGGCCGAATAACCCCAGGTGGAGAGTTCCCAGCTGCCGCCCCACAGGTTCCCATCGGACCCGGCGGCGGCAACACCAGCAAGGACAAGGACGGTCAGGCACACCGTCAGCAAGCTGATGCCGCGGTAAACCCGGCGCCCCGGGATCTCAGTTGCCATTATCCGGTTCCAGTGCATCCAGCAGCCCCTGCAAACGAACGGGATCCCCCCCCAGCCCCAGGGAACGGCGGAACATATCCCTGGCCTCGTCCTTGCGACCCTGGTCACGCAGCACGATCCCGATGTGCTCCAGGATTACCGGGTCATCGGGCAACACGTTGACAGCCCGGATCAGGTAATCCAGTGCCTTCTCGGGCTGTCCCTGCCGGTACCTGACCCAGCCCATGGAATCGAGATACGCACCGTTGCTCGGATCGGCATCCAGGGCTTCCTTGACCAGCCTCTCCGCCTCCTTCAATTCCATATTCTTTTCGGCCAGAAAATAGCCCAGTGAATTGGCGATCTCCGGATTCCCGGGGTTTTCCTTCCGCAGGGTCTCCAGCAAGGCCCGGGCACGATCCGTCTTGTGATCCTGATCGTAGCACATGCTGGCCTGGATCAGGGCATTGAGCCGCAGGTCAGGCTTTTCCGCGGCGAGTTGGAAGTGCCAGGCGGCCCGATCGAGATCCCCGATCAGCCGCATGGCGTATCCGAGCACCATCTGCCCGTCGTAATCCTCCGGCGGCACCAGGGTGGACGCGGCCCGCGTATGCCGGGCGAACTCGGCCCGAAAAGCCCGTCCTGCCGAATCGGCCCGCCCAGCGGCCAATTTGTCTTCTTCGGCGAGCATCATGGCCCGCACCAGGGCCAGCCTGATTTCCGGATCATGGCCGCCGTACTCGGCGGCCCGGCGGTAGGCGGCGACGGTTCCCGGCCAATCCGGGATTCTTTCGAGGATCTTGCCCTTGAGGAACCAACCCCTGGCCGCTTCGGGCCACCGCTCCAGGATCCGGTCCACCAGGGCCGTTCCCGCCGCGAATCGTCCGTTCCCCAGGTACATGCGAGCCAGCCACAGGCTGGGACCCAGGTCCAGTTCACCCTTGGCGTCCATCTCCGCCAGCAACGCCATGGCCGACTCGGGGTCCCCGTTCTGGGCGTAGACGTCCGCAAGTTCGACCCGGAACGAATCCGGCAACGGCGGTTGGTCCCGACCCGTTCCAGGTGTCAGCCCATCCACCGCCAGCGAATCGGGCCTGAGGAAGGCCGGCAGTTGGAACACGCTGTCGGCAACCGCCGCAGCTGCCAAGGCATCCTTTTTCTCGCCCGCGGCAGCCAGGGTGGAAATCAGGCTCAGGCGCAAGCGTGGATCGCGAGGGAACTTTTCCACCGCTTCCCGGACCACGGCCAAGACATCCTTCTGACGACCGTTCTGTTCCAGGACCGTCACCATGCCCTGGTAGATGGCGGCGCGGCGAGCGGGGAAAAGTTCCAGTCCCTCCCGGAGCACCGCCAAGGCACCGTCCACGTCACCCGATGAAGAGCGCAAGGAGGCCTCGAGGGAGACCATCTCGTCCGTGACGCCGTCCTGTCGCCTCAACTGGGCGAGGTCCTCGGCGGCGTCCTTCTTGCGGCCCAACCGGATGGCCAGCTTGGCCCGCTCGAAACGGAACGACAAGGAATCGGGGAATTCCGATACCAGGGAATCCAGGACGCCCATGGCGTCATCCAGATAACCCCTGGCCTGCAGGGCCTGCTGGAATTCCATGGCCACAACCGGGACCCCAGGCGCCGAGCGATAGGCCAGATGGAGCAACGGCAGGGCTTCGTCTATATCCCCGGCGACGAAAAGCTCGTGACCGACAACCCAGCTGGATCCGGATCCGTACGGCAGTGCGCCGTCACCCATGGTCTTGGCCGCCGGCTCGGCTTCCGCCGCCGCCTCTGCGCCCAGCAGGATGATCAGCGACAGCAGGAGAAACACCCTGCGCGAACGATGATTGGGGGCAATAGCCATCGGTTGTCTCCAGGCCTGGTTGCAGGTTTCCGCCCGATAAAATAGGACCTGCGCCGGTTAACCGCCGCAGACGGTCAGGGTTCCGCAGGAAGATTATCGAGGGCGGCGCGGGCCGCCATCTGCTCGGCGGCCTTCTTGTTGGTGCCTTCCCCCCGCCCCAGGATCCGACCCTCGAAGGTGACCACGACCTCGAAACGCCGGTCGTGGTCCGGGCCCGCGGACGAGACGACGCGATACCGCGGAGGACTCTTGTGGCTGGCCTGGATGAGTTCCTGGAGCCTGCTCTTGTAGTTGCGGCGGGACCGCCTGGAGAGGATCTCCTCGCTGCCGGCCAGGACAAGGCGATGGATCACGTCGGCGGCGGCCTGAAAACCCCCGTCGAGATAGACCGCCCCGATAACCGCCTCGGTGGCGTCGGCCAGGATGGTCGGGCGCTGCCGCCCCCCCGCTGAGGCCTCGGAGCGGCTCATCCTGATGTGGTGCCCGAGGTCATGGGCCATGGCGACCTCGGCCAGACGGGCTCCGCACACCAGCAGGGATTTCATCTTGGTCAGATCACCTTCACTGTGTCCGGGGTAGAGATGGTAGAGGTGGTCGCTGACCACGGCGCCCAAGACGGCGTCTCCCAGGAATTCCAGTCGTTCATTGGAATCGGTGCGGTCCTGGCCGCTCACATGCACCTGGGAGCGGTGCAGCAAGGCGTTGGCCAGCAGATCCGCATCGCGGAAACGGTAGCCAAGCTTGGCTTCCAGCCGGGGAAAGCGGTTCTCCTGTCCCCTACGGCCAAGCCTGGCACCCAGCCGTTGCCGTAACCGCAGAAAAATCCCCGGTCGATGCATGTCGGTGGGTGCAGACCTTGCTGACATGAAACCTTTCGTCCCGGCCTCGCCTACTCAATCGACCCCGCCGAAACACAGGGTGATGTTGTGCCCCCCGAACCCGAAGGAATTGGAAAGGGCATGCCGGATCTTCATCTCCACGGGCCCGTCCTTGCAATAGTCCAGATCGCATTCCGGGTCGGGATTCTCGAGGTTGATGGTCGGCGGCAGGACCCCGTCCCGCAGGGCCAGGCAGGTGACGACCGCCTCCACCCCGCCGGCAGCCCCCAGCAGGTGGCCCATCATGGACTTGGTGGAACTGATCTTCACTTTCCGCGCATGCTTCCCGAAGGCCTCCTTGATGGCGAAGGTCTCGATCTTGTCGTTGAAATAGGTGCTCGTCCCATGGGCGTTGATGTATTCGATGTCCCCGGGCTCGAGCCCCGCGTCCTTCAGCGCCGTGGTCATGGAACCTATGGCCCCGCGGCCCTCGTTGTCGGGCTGGGTCATGTGGTAGGCGTCGCCCGTGGCTCCGTAGCCCTCCAGATAGGCGAGGATCTCGGCCCCGCGGCTCCGCGCATGTTCCTCGGATTCCAGCACCAGGATCCCGGCGCCCTCGCCCATGACGAAACCGTCCCGCTCGGCGTCGAAAGGCCGGCTGGCCTTTTCCGGTTCGTCGTTGCGGGTGGACAGGGCCTTCATGTTGGCGAAGCCGGCCAGCCCCACGGCGCAGATCCCGGCCTCGGCCCCGCCGCTGATCATGACGTCTGCATGGCCGTTGCGGATCTGATCGGCAGCCACGGCGATGGCGTGCCCGCCGGAAGCGCAGGCGCTGACCGTGCAGAAGTTCGGGCCGCGGAAACCGTAGCGGATGGACACCAGGCCGGCGGCCATGTCGGCGATGGTCATGGGGATGAAGAGCGGGGAAACCGCGCGTGGCCCGCGCTTGGCCATGCGCAGGACCTGGTCCTGGAAGGTGTTCATGCCACCCATGCCCGAACCGATGATCACGCCGCAGCGCAAGGGGTCCGCGGCTTCGTGGATCCCTGCCTGGTCCATGGCCTGCACGGTGGCGGCCAGGGCGAATTGGCTGTAGCGGTCGGCCTTGCGGACATCCTTGGCTTCCATGAAGGCCGTCGGATCGAACCCCTTGATCTGGCCGGCGATGACCACCTTGAAATCGGTCAGGTCCATGCCTTCGATCCGCGACACGCCGCTACGACCGGCGAGCAGGCCTTCCCAGGTCGATTCGCGGTCGAGGCCCACGGATGTCACCATGCCCAGGCCCGTAACAGCAATCTTCTGCTTGGACACAACCAACCTCCATAATCCCGCGGCCCACTGAAAACCGCGCAGTCCTAAAAGACACCGCCGCCGGTGGTCATGATACCGATCAGCCCGGTGAGCACCGTGGTGCTCCCGGGCGGATCCGAAACTACAGTTATAGCAACCCCTTGGCCGCGCGGCAATTAGTCCAGGTGCTGTTCCAGGTATTCGATGGCATCCTGCACCGTCTGCAACTTCTCCTGGTCTTCCTCGGGAATGGTGATGTCGAACTCTTCCTCGAGGTCCATCACGAGTTCCACGGTATCGAGGGAATCGGCACCCAGATCCTCGGTGAAAGAAGCCTCGGGAGTGATCTGTTCGGGGTTGACGCCCAGCTTGCGCTGGATGATTTCATAAACCTGTTCCTGGATCGACGCCATTTCTGGTAACCCTCCCGGAAAATGGGGTGATTGCTAAATGATCAGGCCGCCATCGACCACCAGGGTCTGCCCGGTGATGTACGCGGCCGCGGGTGAAAGCAGAAACTCCACGACACCGGCGACGTCCTCCCCCCGTCCAAGACGCTTCAGGGGAATCTGTGCCAGCATCCCATCTTTGACTTTCGCGGGCAAGTCCGCAGTCATCTCGGTCTCGATGAAACCGGGGGCCACGGCGTTGCAGGTGACGTTCCGCCCGCCCAGTTCCTTGGCCACCGATTTGGTAAGGGCGATGATGCCCGCCTTGCTCGCAGCATAATTAGCCTGACCGGCGTTGCCAGTCAAGCCGATTACTGAGGAAATGTTGACGATTCGCCCCTGCCGCGCCCGCATCATGACGGAGGCGGCAGCCCTTGTGAAATAGAACGTCCCGTTGAGGTTGACATCCAGAGGGGCCTGCCATTGCTCGGGGCTCATGCGCACCAGCAACCCGTCCCTGGTCATGCCGGCGTTGTTGACGAGCCCGTAGATCCCGTCGAAATCCTCCTGCACGGCGGCCACCACCTGCTGCACCGCATTCCAATCCGAAATGTCGGCGGGATAGGCTCGTACGCCGTCACCCAGTTCATCCGCCATTTCCGCCAGGGCCTCGCCGTTGCGGGCCACAAGGGCCAGGCGATGACCGCCGGCGGCCAAACGCCGGGCGATGGCCGCCCCGATGCCCCGGCTGGCTCCGGTGACGATGACCGCCTGTCGGCTTTCGTCCGGCCGCGAAACATCCTGGGTCATGCTTCCTCCTCCATCATCATGTCCCTGGACGCGAGGGAATCCAGGTCGGCAAGGGAACCGACAGCCACGAAATCAACCGTCGGGTAGCTGCGCTTGGCGAGATTCGTCAGGACCTTGCCCGGACCCACCTCCAGCGTCTTGCCTGCGTTCCCGGCCACCGAGAGCAGGGTCGCCATCGATGGGTGCCACAGGACGGGAGAAGTCAACTGGGCTTCCAGCCCGAGCCGCAACTGCCGGGCGTCGGTCACGGCCCGGGCGCTAACGTTGGCCACCAGGGGGACCTCGGGATCCTTCAGGGGTATTTCGGCGAGAAAGGCCCGGAACTCCGCAGCGGCCTCTTCCAGGAGCGGGGAATGGAAGGCCCCGCTGACCTTCAGGGGGATGATCCGGCGGGCGCCGGCGGCCTTGAGGTCCTCTCCCGCGGCGGTCACAGCGGCCACTTCACCAGAAATCACCATCTGCAGGGGAGAATTGAAATTGGCCAGCACCACCACGCCACCGGTGTTCTCACAGATCTCCTTGACCTGCTCCGCACCAAGGCCCATCACAGCGGCCATGGCACCGGGCCTGGACCGTCCGGCGGCGAACATCAATTCTCCCCGCCGCCGCACGGCGCGCAGGGCATCGAAGGGACGCAGGGAGCCGCAGGCCACGGCCGCACTGTATTCCCCCAGGGAATGCCCCGCCACGGCCGCCGGGCGAATGTTCCTTTCCCGCAGGGCCAGCAGCATGGCGACCGAGTGGGCCAGGATGGCCGGTTGGGCGTTGTGCGTTTCCGTGAGGGTTTCGGCTGGCCCCTCGAACATGATTTTCAGCAGGTCGAAGCCCAGGATATCGTTGACGCCGGCGAGAAACCGGCCGGCGGCCCCATCGGCTTCTGCCAGGTCCCGGGCCATGCCCACGACCTGGGAAGCCTGTCCGGGGAACATCATGGGCAAACGTAGATCGGTCATATCGTGTCCTCGGGAATTCAAAGCGCCAGACCTGTCATCCGCGACGGCAGGCTCTTCTCAACCTGCTGCCAGGCGACCTTGACGGCGTTGGTGACGGCCCGGGCGCTGCTGCGCCCGTGGGCGATGATGCTGATGCCGTCGACACCCAGCAGCATGGCTCCACCGTATACCTCGTAGGAGAAGTGGGCCAGCAGGTACTGCAGGATGGGCGGCAGGGAAGCGCGCAGCTGGTCGGGAACCTCGCTGGAGCGCGCGAGTTCGGCCATGAAGATGGCGAAACCTTCCAGCAGCTTCAGGGTGTTGTTGCCGGTAAAACCGTCGGTGACGATGACGTCGCAACCGCCCAGCAGGATCTGGTTGCCCTCGACGTTGCCGACGAACTCCAGGCGACTGGCATCGAGCCTGGCATGGGTCTCCACCAGGATCTCGGTTCCCTTACCGGCCTCTCCGCCGATGTTCAGCAGGCCCACACGCGGACGTTCACACCCGAGGATCTCCCGCGCGTAGATGTCCCCCATGGCCGCGAAGGTCAGCAGGTGGTCGGTCGTGCACTGGAGGTTGGCGCCCGCATCCAGCAGCAGGGACAGGCCCTTGAGAGTCGGGATCACGGTCCCGATGGCGGGGCGATCCACACCCGGCAGGCGCCCCAGGATGATGAGACTGGCCGCCACCATGGCGCCGGTGGAACCGGCCGAGACCACTGCCTGGACCTGACCCGCCTTCTGGTCGGACATGGCCCGCACGATGGGGCTGTCCTTGCGCTTGCGGATGGCCGAGGCCGGGGACTCGCCCATGGCGATGTCCTCGCTGCAATGGCGGATCTCCAGCGGAAGGTCGGTGGTGTCCAGTCCGTCCATGACCTGCGCCACGGCGTCCCGGTCCCCGTAGATGGCGGCGGTGAAGGGGGAATCGGGCGTCAGTGCGGCCACGACCCCGGGCACGATGACCTCGGGCCCATGATCCCCGCCCATGGCATCGATGGCGATAACCGGTTTGGCTCCGTTACTCATCCAGCCCCCTCCATGTCCGGCCAGACCGCGCAACCCTCATCCTCGACGGCAGGATCAGGATTCCACGACCATGACTTCACGCTCGCCATAGTAACCGCATTCGCGGCACACACGATGAGGAAGCCGCGGGCCGCCGCAATGGGGGCATTTGTTGGGATCGGGCTTGGCCAGCCGCCAGTTGGCCCGACGCTTGCCCTTGCGGGCCTGCGAAGTCTTCTTCTTGGGAACAGCCATGATTCTCTACCTTCCTCGTGCCGGGCGCCCGGTCTCAGGGCAGGGCATCCCAGCGGGGATCATGCGTTTCGGCCTCGCACACGCAGGCCTCGTGATTCAGGTTCCGGCCGCAACCGGCACAGATACCCCGGCAATCCTCGCCGCAGACGGTGGTCTGGGGATAAGCCAGGATGATGCTTTCCCGACAGATCTCCCGCAGGTCCACCTCTCCGGCCCGCTGATGCAGGACCATGGAGTCGTCGCGGCCCTCTTCACTTTCCGGATCGCGCAGGACCATGCATTCAATGTCCACGGGCCAGCAAAGGGGGAAACCCTCCAGACAACGGCTGCACACAGCCTCGCCGGAAGCTTCCGCCTGACCCGTGACCAGCACACGACCTTCCAGGTTGTCCACACGGAGGATACCCTCCAGGTGGACCCGCTCAGGTCGGCCGGTTGCCCAATCCAGGGCGATATCCCCGGCCAGGACGAGTTCCGATCGCCCCGATGGCGTCCTGTCTAGATCAAGCTTCATACAAGCGTCACACCTTAATAGTCCCCCTGCAGCCTGTCAAGTTGCCGCACCAACGCTACCGGCCGAAAATCAGCCCGATCTCGCGCGCGGCATCCTCGGGATTCGCCGAGGCGTGGACGGCGTTGTTCTGCAGGGAAGCCCCGTAAAGATCCCTGATGGTCCCTGTGGCTGCCTCCTCGGGGTTGGTGGCCCCGATCAATTCGCGCAGGGCAGCCACGGCGTTCTCCCGTTCCAGGCGCACGGCGACAACAGGTCCGCCGGCGATGTAGTCCACCAGGGCCCCGTAGAAGCCCTTGCCCCGGTGCTCGCCGTAGAAATCCTCCACCAGATCACGGGGCAAGGTACGCAAGGCCAAGCCCGTAATGCGGAATCCGGCGCGGTTCACGATGGCCAGGATATCACCGATCTTCTGGTCCCCCGCCGCCACGATCTCGGGTTTGATCATGAAATACGTCTGTTGCATGGCTCACTCATCCTCTCGCGTGAAGAAGCGGGAACAGGGACCGCGTTCGGCGTCCTGTTCCCGCCATGCCGGTGCCGAGCAAGCTCAGCGCTTCCAGATCTCCTGCAGCCTGGGCACGATGTCCATGGGCCTCTCGGCCACGGGAATCCCCGCAGCCTCCAGGGCCTTCTTCTTCTCGGCCGCGGTGCCGCTGCCGCCGCTGACGATGGCGCCGGCGTGTCCCATGCGCTTGCCCGGAGGCGCGGTCTGGCCGGCGATGAAGCTGACCACCGGCTTCTTGACATGGGCCTTGATGTACTCGGCCGCCTTCTCCTCGGCGTCCCCGCCGATCTCGCCGATCATGACGAAGGCCTCGGTCTTGGGATCCTCGTTGAAGGCCATGATGGCATCCATGAAGGTGGTCCCGCTGACCGGATCGCCCCCGATGCCCAGACACGTGGTCTGGCCCAGCCCGGCGGCGGTCAGCTGGTACACGACCTCGTAGGTCAGGGTGCCGCTGCGCGACACCAGCCCCACGGGGCCTTCCTTGACGATGCTGGTGGGCAGGATGCCCAGCTTGGCGATGCCCGGCGCCAGCAGGCCGGGACAATTGGGGCCGATGAGCCGTGCGCCCCGCTCCTGCAGGTAGGGCATGACCTTGACCATGTCCACGGTGGGCACGCCCTCGGTGATGCAAACGATGAGCGTGCAGCCGGCGTCGGCCGCCTCGTAAATGGCTCCGGCGGCCCCGAACGGGGGCACGAAGATCACGGAGGTGTTGGCGCCCTGCTCAGCGACGGCCTCGGCCACCGAATCGTACACCGGGACCTTGTCGTCGAACTTCTGGCCGCCGCGTCCGGGGGTCACCCCGGCGACGACCTTGGTGCCATAGGCCATCATCTCGCGCGTATGGAAACCGCCGTCACGGCCGGTTATGCCCTGCACGACCACCTTGGTCGCATCATCCACGAAAATTGCCATGATCATCCACTCCTTGGTTGACGCCTTGCGCGCCCTGGAAACTCACGATGAGCGCGGTCCGCTCAACCTGCCAGCTCGATGGCCTTCTGGACGGCCTCGTCCATGGTGGCGGCGGGCACAAGTTCGGTCTCGGCCAACAGCGCTCGGCCCTCCTCCTCGTTGGTCCCGGTCAGCCGCACCACGATGGGCACCTTGATGTCCATGGCCTTGGTGGCTGCGATGATGCCCTTGGCCACGTCGTCGCAACGCGTGATCCCGCCGAAGATGTTGAACAGGATGGCCTTGACCTCGGAATCGCTGAGGATGATCTCCAGGGCGTTGACGACCTTCTCGGGGTTCGAGCTGCCGCCGATGTCCAGGAAGTTGGCGGGCTGGCCGCCGTAGTACTTGACCAGGTCCATGGTGGCCATGGCCAGGCCGGCGCCGTTGACCAGGCAGCCGACGTTGCCCTGCAGCTTCACGAAGCTCAGGTGAGCCTCGCGGGCGCGGCGTTCGGCGGGGTTCTCCTCGTCCAGATCGCGCAGGGCCTCGTAGCCCGGGTGGCGATACATGGCGTTGTCGTCCAGGTTCACCTTGGCGTCGATGGCGTGGCCCTGGCCCTCGGGCGTGAAGATGAAGGGGTTGATCTCGGCCAGGCTGGCATCCGATTCGATGAAGGCCTTGTACAGCTTCTGCATGGCTGCGGCCAGTTGGCGGGCCTTCTTGATGTCGTCGGGACACAGGCGCATGCCCATGCCCATGGCCTCGTGGTCCAGCAGGCCGTAACGAGGATCGATGGTCTGTTTGAAGATCAGTTCGGGAGTGTCCTTGGCCACCTGCTCGATCTCCACCCCGCCCTCGGCGCTGGCCATGAGCAGGACCTTCTTGCTGTCGCGGTCGATGAGCATGCCGATGTAGTACTCCGAGGCGATGTCCACCGCGGGCGTGACCAGCACCTTGCGCACGATGTGGCCCTTGATGTCCAGGCCCAGGATCTTCTCGGCGCTCTGCCGCACGTCGTCCATGGTGGGGCAGAACTTGACCCCGCCGGCCTTGCCCCGGCCGCCGGTCAGCACCTGGGACTTGACCATCACGGGCAGTCCCTGTTCCTCGGCCAGCTTGACGGCCTCGTCCACGCTCACGGCAACCTTGCCGCCGGGCACGGGCAGGCCGAAGCTGCGGAAGATCTCCTTGGCCTGGTACTCATGAATATTCACTGCGTTCCTCCCTGCGAAATGGGCCGCCCCGGCCCGAGAGCCGGGGCGGCGACCGGTAGAATCTAACCCATGAAACGTTTCAGGAGCTGCGGCAGGTCGGGCTCGCCGATCTCCTGCAGCTCGTACTGGATACGGACGGTGGGCTTCTGGATCTTCACGATCCGCGTCAGGTCGATGGGCGTCCCGATGACCACGACGTCGCAGTCGACGGCGTTGATGGTCTTCTCCAGGTCGGCGACCTGTTCGGTGCCGTAACCCATGGCCGGCAGCAGGGTGCCGATTTCCGGATACAGTTCGAAGGTCTCGGCGATGCGGCCCGTGGCCCACGGACGCGGATCCACGAGCTCCTCGGCGCCCATGCGCAGGGCGGCCACCACGCCTGCCCCGTAGGTCATGTTGCCGTGGGTCAGGGTCGGACCGTCCTCCACGACCAGCACCTTCTTGCCCAGCAGATCGATGTCGCCGGTGATGGTCAGGGGGCTGGCACCGTCGATGATCACGGCCTTGGGATTGACGTTGCGCACGTTCTCGCGCACCTGCTCGATGTTCTCGAACTCGGCCTCGACCACCTTGTTGATGATCACGATGTCGGCCATGCGCACGTTGGTCTCGCTGGGGAAGTAACCGATCTCGTCGCCGGGGCGGTGCGGGTCGGCCACCACGATGTGCAGGTCGCTCTTGTAGAAGGGCGTGTCGTTGTTGCCGCCGTCCCACAGGATGATGTCGGCTTCCTTCTCCGCCTCGCGCAGGATGGCCTCGTAGTCCACACCGGCGTAGATGACCCCGCCGGCGGCAATGTGCGGCTCGTACTCCTCCATCTCCTCGATGGTGCACTTGTGCTTGGCCAGGTCGCCGATTTCGGCGAACCGCTGCACGCGCTGGGCCACGAGGTCGCCGTAGGGCATGGGATGACGGATGGCCACGACCTTCTTGCCGGCCTCGCGCAGGATCTTGCAGATGCGGCGGCTGGTCTGGCTCTTGCCGCAGCCGGTGCGCACGGCGCAAACGCTGATGACGGGCTTCGTGCTCTTGATCTGGGTCTCACGTTCTCCGAGCATGGAGAAGTCGGCGCCGGCGGCGTTGACGATGGAGGCCAGGGACATGACCTGCTGGTAGGAGCGGTCGCTGTAGGACATGACGCACAGATCCACTTCCTTGTCCGCGATCAGCTCGGGCAGCTTGGCCTCGTCCTCGATGGGGATCCCGGCGGGATAGAGATCTCCCGCCAGCTCGGCGGGATACTTCCGGCCGTCGATGTCGGGAATCTGGGTCGCGGTGAAGGCGACCACGTCGTACTGCTCGTTCCCGCGGAAGCGGCAGTTGAAGTTGTGGAAGTCCCGTCCTGCGGCCCCCAGAATGATGACCTTGATCTTGCTCATGACGACTCCTTGACCCGGTAAGGGGTTGGGTGATCCGCCGCGATCAGGGCAGATTGCGGATCGCGCGGATGATCTGTGAGGTCGACAAGCCTTCCACCATGGGCACGCGCAGGATGCGCCCCCCCCAGGAAAGGACTTCCCGGGCCCCGACAATATCTTCTTCGCGGTACTCGGACCCCTTGACGAGTACATCGGGGCGTAGCTGGAGAATACACTCCAGGGGTGTAGGCTCGGCAAAAATAGTGACCGCGGAAACGGGCCGCAAGGCGGCAATGAGAAGAGCCCTGTCCTGCTG
>CAYPVD010000017.1:0-23657 GCA_964414055.1 uncultured Fibrobacteraceae bacterium | reverse complement strand
AGAAGTACATCCCTTCCGGCCAGGATTCCATGCTGGAGCAGCTGCAGCTGGCGGTGCCCGAGGGGCTGGAACGGCGCATCGGGGAATACATCATCGGCTGCCTCAACGAGGACGGCCTGCTGGGTTGCCCGGTCAAGGAGATCGCCGCCTACTTCGAGGTGGACGAGACGGCGGTGGAGGCCGTGCTGCGGGTCATCCAGGGCTTCGACCCGCCTGGGGTCGCCGCCCGGGACATCCGCGAATGCCTGCTGTTGCAGTTGGAGGCCAAGGGCCAGAGCGAGACTCCCGAGGCCCTGCTCATCAAGGACCACTTCGACAACCTGATCAACCGGCGTTTCGCGGAGATCGCGCGCGCCCTGAAGATCACCCCCCAGGAGGTCCAGGAGATCGCCCAGCGCATCGGCGAGCTCGACCCGCGGCCGGGTCTGGCGGCCGAGGGCGAGGGGGCGCGGGTCATCGTGCCCGACCTGGAAGTCGTGAAGGTGGACGAGGACGGCAAGGAATACGCCGTCTATCTCAACGACGCCAACCTGCCGCGTCTGCGCGTGAGCAAGGCCTACGAGAATACGCCTTCCCGCAACGAGGACACCATCAAGTTCATCGACGAGAAGAAGCGCCACGCCGAGTGGGTCATCAAGACCATCGAGCAGCGCCGCCGGACCATGATCAAGGTCATGGAGGCCATCGTCGAGGAGCAGAAGGAGTTCTTCACCAAGGGGGCTATCGCCCTCAAGCCCCTGACCCTCCAGCAGATCGCCTCCAAGATCGGGATGCACGAATCCACGGTCAGTCGGGTGACACGGCAGAAGTACGTCCAGACTCCCCGCGGGGTCTTTCCCCTGAAGTTCTTCTTCAGCGCCGGCCTCGATTCCCACGGCGGAACCGAGGTGGCGGCCAAGGCCGTCAAGATCATGATCAAGGAGATCATCGACAAGGAGAACCCCAAGAAGCCTCTTTCGGACAAGAAGATCGTCGACATCCTGCAGGAGCGGGGGCTGAAGATCGCCCGCCGCACCGTCGCCAAGTACCGGGAACAGATGGGCATTCTCAGCGCGCGCATGCGCAAGCAGTTCTAGCCACGGGAATCAGACCAGGGAGGAATCGCCATGCAAATGGAAATCATCGACCGCCACTTCAACCTGGGGGATGAGCAGCGCGAGCTCATCGAGGGTTCGCTGGAGAAGCTGGAGCGTTTCAGCCCGCGGCCGGTGCAGTCGGTCAAGGTCGTCGTCACCCATGACGCGGGCATCTTCGAGGCCGACAGCGTCCTGTTCATGAAGAACCACGAGTTCCGCGCCAAGGGCCAGGGCCGCGAACCGGAGCTGGCAGTGGGCGAGATGGTGGACAACCTGCGGACGCAGCTGACCAAGTTCAAGGGCAAGATGACGGCCCGCCAGAAGAGCGGTCCCGGCGGCCTGGGCCGGGCCATGACCGCGGAGGCGGAGATGCCCCCGCTCGATCAGGACGAGTCGCCGACCACCTTCCAGCTCAAGGACATGAGCGTCGAGGAAGCCAAGGACGCCTTCCAGTCGGCCGGGCAGCCCTTCCTCGTGTTCCGCAACATCGCCAACGGCAAGGTCGCCGTCATCTACGGCAAGCCCGACGGCGGTCTGGGCCACATGGAAGCGGGCCGGTGATGGTCTTTGCCCACCCGCGGAACGCCTCCCCGGAGCGGTCCCATGGCTGAGGTGACCGTACAGAGCCTGTACGAGGAACTGCGCAGACCCCTGTTGCTGGATCTGCTGGGCGAGATGCCCGACGAGCCGGTGCCCATCACCGCCCGGGACGTCCATCGTCCGGGCATGGCCCTCATGGGTTTCGCCGAGAACTTCCGTTCCCAGCGGATCCAGATCCTCGGGGAATCCGAGACCGCCTACCTCAATTCCCTGGCCCCTGAACAGCAACGCCTGTCCGTCCAGCGGGTCCTGGATCTCAACCCTCCGGTGATCTTCATCGCCAGGGACCAGGACGTGCCGGTGCCGGTGGTGGAACTGGTGCGGGAACGGGGTTTCCCCCTGATCCGTTCCGCCCTGCCGGCCATGGACTTCCAGCGCGAGCTGACCCGCCACCTCGGCCGCCTGTTCGCCCCCCGCAAGGAGGTCCACGGCACCCTCGTCGACGTCTACGGGGTGGGCCTGCTGTTCACCGGCCGCAGCGGCATCGGCAAGAGCGAGTGCGCGCTGGACCTGATCGAACGGGGCCACAGGCTGGTCGCCGACGACATCGTGGAGATCACGAGGACGAGCGAGGACCTGCTGATCGGGCGCTACCGCGAGGTCCTGCGGCACCACCTGGAGATCCGGGGGGTGGGGGTCATCGATGTCCAGGCGATCTTCGGGATCCGTTCCATCCGCATGCAGAAGCGCGTCGAGGTCGAGGTCCAGTTGCAGGACTGGGATGAGAAGGCCGATTACGAACGCGTGGGCATGGAGGACCGCTTCACCGAGATGCTGGGCGTGAACATCCCGCAGGTCGTCGTGCCGCTGTTTCCGGGCAAGAACATCACGGTGATCAGCGAGGTCATCGCGTTGAACTTCATGCTCAAGATCTACGGTTACGACGCGGCCCAGGTCCTCAACGACAGGATCCTGGAGACCATGAAGAAGAGCGACCGTCTGCGGGGTTACCTGGAACAGGATCGTGAATAAGCCGCCGGAGGTGCCCTGAAGATGCGAGGTCTGGTTGCCACCCACGGTGGAATCGGTGCGGAACTGGTGGAAGTCGTGGCGATGATCATGGGGCCCGGTACGGGCCTCGAATCCCTATCCAACCACGGCAAGAGCGCCCATGACCTGACGGAGGAGATCGTCGTCTGGCTGCGGGGCGAGGGCGAGTCCGGTGCCGGTTCCCAGGAGCCCGCCATCATCTTCATCGACGATTACGGCGGCAGCTGCGCCAACGCCGCCCAGTTGGCCTGCCGGCCGTCCGACCCTGTGGCCCTGGTCAGCGGCGTCAATCTGGCCATGTTGCTGGGTTTTGCGACCTGGCACGAGGAGTTGGAGCTGGAGGAGCTCGTGCAGCGGCTGGTGGAGAGGGGCCGAACCGCCATCACGCGTCTTGGAGGCGCCTCGTGACGGTGGTGCTGGCCAGGGTCGATGATCGGCTCATCCACGGCCAGGTCACGGTGGGGTGGTGCCAGCAGCTGCAGCCCGACCGTCTGCTGCTGGCCAACAACGCCATCGCCGCCGACGCGTGGCAATGCAGGGTCTATGCCAGTTCGGTGCCGCCCCGCATCCAGGTCTCCATCCTTTCGGTTGCCGAGGCCGTGAACCTGCTCAAGGGAAGCGAAGCCGAGCAGGAGAAGGTGATGGTCCTGACCGGATCCCTGCCTGAGATGGTCGACCTTGTCCGCCTGGGTGCTCCCATCACCCGGGTCAACCTCGGCGGAATCCATTTCGCCCCCGGAAAGCGCGAGCTGTACCCCTTCGTCTACCTGGATGACCTGGACCTGCGCGCCCTGTGCCGTCTGGCCGAGTTGGGTGTCGACGTTTTCGCCCAGCAGGTACCAGGCGGCCGGGAACACGGCCTGGGAGTGCAGGCGATCCGGGAACTGGGAGGACCATGCTGACGCTGTATGCGCCCACGGCCATGGTCGTTGCCTCCTCCTGGACCCTGTTGGCGGGAACGGGCCTGCTGGCGGGGCTGCTCTGTCTCGACGAGACGGGCGCGGTGCAGTCCTGGCTGGGGCAACCCCTGCCGGCGGCCCTTCTGACGGGGCTCCTGTGGGGTCGGCCGGAGGTGGGCCTGGCCGTCGGCTTTCCCCTGCAGATGGTTCTGGTGGGCAACCTGCCGGTGGGCCAGTCCTTCGTCGGGGATCCGGTGACCGCCGCGGTCGCGGTGACCGCCGCTGCCTGCCGGGCTTCCCTGGCCGGTATCGGCATGCCCGACGGGTCGTTGTCCTTGGATGTCGCCCTGTGGGGATGGCTGCTCCTGGGAGCGGGCCTGCTGAGCCTGGTCGGCCACCGGCTGGTCCGGGCCGAGCGCGAGGCTTTCGGCCTGTGGATGCACGAGGGCCGGTTGTCCCTACGCGACGGTGATCCCGGTCGTCTGGAGCGCCTGCATCTGCAGTGCGTGGGGGTCACCTTCCTGCGCGGGGCGGCTCTGAGCATCGTCTACGTGCTGCTGGTGCAGGAACTCTGGCTGCCGGTTTTTCCACGGCTGGGGATGTACGGGCATCGTGCCCTGGCGCTGTTGCCATTCCTGTTGCCGGGACTGGGCATCGGAGCGCTCATCGAACGATACGGCTGCCGGCGCTGCTGGACCTGGCTGGTGGCAGGCGCGGGGTTGGCCCTGCTGTCGTGGGGGGTGCTGGCCTCATGAAGCAGGGAAGGCGAATGGACATGTTGCTGCGGTTGCGGCTGTTCCTGCGTCTTATCCTGCTGCAGGCCTCGTGGAACAGCCAGCGCATGCAGAACCTGGGCCTGTTGTACTGCCTGTTGGCCTGGCTGCGCCGCCAGGGTGCAGATGCCGACTTCCGGCGCCGCTTTTTCCGGCGCTACTACGGGTTCTTCAACACCAACCCCTATCTGGCGGGCTTCCTCGTGGGCGGGTTGGCCAGGCTGGAGACCGAGGGCAGTGAGGGCGCCGATATTCCCCGGCAGTTGCTGGCCACCTATCGCGATTCCCTGGGCCGGGCTTTCGCCTCGCTGGGCGACCAGCTCTTCTGGCTGGGTCTGAGGCCCGCGCTGACGCTGGTGGCCTGCCTGCTGGCCCTGATGGGCAAGCCGATGGCCGTTGTGGGCGTATTCGCGGTGTTCATGCTGTTTCAGCTCGGATTGCGTTGGTGGTCTTTGGGCTATGGTTTCGGTAGCGGCATGGACATCCTGGGATTGCTGGATCACCCCTTCTGGCACAAAGCCATCTGGTTCATCAAGCGCTTGGCCCTGGTGGCCGCGGGGGCGGTGGCCGGGGTTTTCCTGGGGAAATTCCAGGGCTTGGGCGGTACGGGAGGGCTTTCCGTCTTCGGTGTGGGCATCGGGCTGGGAATGGGGATGCCGCTGGTGTTGCGCCGTCGCCTGCCGGGCGAGGTTATGCTCCTGATCGGAATGGTCGTTTGCGGGGTGCTGGGCTTTGCCATTTCCCTGACCGGGAGCTAGATTATGAAAACAAGACAGTTCCTCAACATCTGCAAGGGATCCCGGCGTTGAAAACAGTTATGGCCAAGGTTTCCGACCCCGTCGGATTCCACCTGCGGGCCGCAGGCAGGATTGTAAAACTTACCAAGACCTTCGTGTCCAACGTCACCATCCATTATGGTGGCAAGGTTGCCAACGCCAAGAGCATCATGGGCTTGGCCAGCCTGGCCGCCGAGTTCGGCGCCGACGTCGAGATCCAGGTGGAGGGGGCGGACGAGGATCAGGCGGCCCCGGCCATCGCCCATCTCATCTCCCGGGAACTGGCTCACCCGGAACACGAGAGCTAGCATGAGGATATATCCGGGCATCGCAGCCTCTCCGGGTTACGCCCTGGGGCCGGTGTATCCGGTGGCCCGCCGGGTGATTACGCCCCGGCGGCGCATCATCGAAGATGAAGCGGTTCCCGCCGAAATCGATCGGTTCCGCACGGCTGTCCGCAGCGCCCGCGACCAGATCCAGACCCTGGTGACCCGGTTGAACGCCGAGCTGGGTTCCGAAGAGGGCGAGATCCTGGCCAGCCAGCTGTTGATCCTCGAGGATGAACTGGTATGGGACGCCACCCAGGCCGTCATCCGCCTGGAACGCATCAACGCCGAAGCCGCCTTCAGCAGGGCCATCGGCGACATCGTCTCCCGCTTCCTGGACATGAAGGACCAGACGTTCCGCGAGCGGATCAACGATCTGCAGGATGTGGAGCAGCGGGTTCTCCGGGCCTTCCCCGGGCGGGCTCCCGTCGCCCTGCAGCCTCCGAGCGAGCCATCCATCGTCGCGGCAGGCAACCTGGCTCCCAGCGATACCGCCGCCCTGGGCCGTGCCAACATCCTGGGTTTCGTCATGGACGAGGGCGGCAGCACGAGCCATGTGGCCATTCTGGCACGTTCCCTGGGTGTTCCCGCGGTGGTGGGCCTGCGCCGCCGCGCCGCCCGCCTGAAGGCCGGCCAGGAAGTGGCCATCGACGGCATCGAGGGCAAGCTCATCGTCGAGCCGGATGTCCCCACGCGGGAGCGGATGCTCCTGCTGACCCGCCAGCAGGTGGTGGTCAACGAGAAGCTGGCCGGTCTCAGGGATCTGCCCGCCGAGACGCCTGACGGTCACCGGGTGCGTATGATGGCCAACATCGAGGTGCCCCTGGAGGTGGACGAGGCCCTGGCCCGGGGCGCCGAGGGGATCGGGTTGTTGCGCACGGAGTACCTGTTCTTCCAGCACGGGACCATCCCCACCGAGGACGAGCAGGTGACGGTCTATGGCGAGGTGGTGCGCCGCATGGGCGGACGGCCCGTCGTCTTCCGGACCCTGGACGTGGGCGGGGACAAGGTCTCGGACTACCTGGGCGCCAAGCGCGAGTACAACCCCTTCCTCGGTTGGAGGGGAATCCGTTTCTCCCTGGCCAACCGCGCCCTGTTCAAGACCCAGATCAAGGCCATCTACCGGGCCGCCGCCGAGGGCCCGACCAAGCTCATGTTCCCCATGATCACCGGGGTCGATGAACTGAGGCGGGCCAAGGGCGTGTGTGAGGAGGCCCTCGCCGAGCTGGCGGCCGACGGCGTGCCTCACGGCAGGGACCTGGAGATCGGGATCATGGTCGAGACCCCCTCGGCGGTGCTGGCCGCGGATCTGCTGGCCGAGGAGTGCGACTTCTTCAGCATCGGCACCAACGACCTGATCCAGTACACCCTGGCCATGGACCGGGGCAATCCGCGCGTGTCCTATCTCTACCAGCCCCTGCATCCGGCCATCCTCCGTTCCATCGCCCAGGTCGTGGAGGTGGGTCATGCCCGGGGCATCTGGGTCGGGATCTGCGGGGAGATGGGTTCGGAAACCCGCCTGGCGGAAGTCCTGCTGGGATTGGGACTGGACGAGATCAGCACCCACGGGGTGGCCCTGCCCAAGATCAAGCAGGTCATCCGCTGGACCGAACTGAGCGAGGCGCGCCGCCTGGTGGACGATCTGATGAGCATGGTGACCGCCTCGGAGGCCAACGAGCACCTGGCGGCGTACATCGCCGATCGCAAGCGATCGCGGCAGGACAAGGAGCAGGAATCATGAAAGCCGTCATTCCCGCCGCGGGCATCGGCACCCGTCTGCGGCCCCATACGCTCAACAAGCCCAAGGCGCTGCTGCCGGTGGCCGGCAAGCCCATACTGGCCCACATCATGGATGACCTGACCGCCGCGGGCATCGACGGTTTCGTGCTCATCGTGGGCTATTACGGGGCTGCGGTGCGCGAGTGGTTCGCCCGCGAACGTCCCGGCCTGGACATCACCTTCGTCGAACAGACCGAACGCCTGGGGCTGGGCCACGCCATCTGGACCGCGCGCGAGGCCCTGGGCGACGAGCCCTTCTTCTGCATCCTGGGCGACACCATCCTGAAGGCCGATTACCGCGCCTTGCTGGAGGGCCCTGAGAACGTGATCGCCGTCAAGGAGGTCGAGGACCCCCGCCGTTTCGGGGTGGTGGAGATGGACGGGGACCGGGTCGTTCGCTTCGTGGAGAAACCCGAGGTGCCGCCCAGCAACCTGGCCATCGTGGGGGCCTACCTGTTCACCGACGCGGCCGCCCTGTGGCGGGGCCTGGACCATGTCATCGTCGGCGATCACCGGACCCGCGGCGAGTACCAGCTGACCGACGCCCTGCAGCACATGATCGAGCACGGCTCCCGCTTCACCACCGCGGGGGTCGGCGACTGGTTCGATTGCGGCAAGCAGGAGACCTGGTTGGCGACCAACAGGATCCTCCTGGACCGGCAGGAATCCACTCCGGCCCGGCCGGGCGTGACCGCGCCCTGCTTCATCGCCCCCGATGCGGTCGTCAAGGATTCGGTGATCGGACCCCACGTCTCCATCGGGGCTGGATCGACCATCGAGCACTGCAGCCTGAGCGACTGCGTCATCGGGGAGCGTTCCCGCCTGATCGGTTGCGAATTTGCCAATTCCCTGGTCGGCAACGAATGTTGCCTGGAAAACATGAGAGGCCGGATCAACATCGGCGATTTCGGCACGGCGGACGGTTCCCCCGGGACCGTGCAGCAGCAACCGGAGGTTCCCCATGAATGAGAGTCATCTGTTCACCAGTGAATCGGTCACCGAGGGGCACCCCGACAAGGTCGCCGACCAGATCAGCGATGCCGTGGTCGATGCGATCATGGCCGATGATCCGGCGGGGCGCGTGGCCTGCGAGACCCTGGTGACCACGGGCATGGTCTTCCTGGCCGGCGAGATCACAACCTCCACCTACGTCGATCTGCCGCAGCTTGTGCGCAACACCGTGCGGGAGATCGGGTACGTGTCCTCGACCATGGGCTTCGACGCGGATTCCTGCGCCGTCAACGTGTCCATCGACAAGCAGTCCCGGGACATCGCCCAGGGAGTCGACACCGGCGGCGCGGGGGACCAGGGACTGATGTTCGGGTACGCCTGCCGCGAGACCGAAGTGCTGATGCCCCTGCCCATCACCATGGCGCACCGCATGGCCCAGCAGCTGGCCAAGGTCCGCAAGGACGATACCCTGTCCTGGGCCCTGCCCGACGGCAAGACCCAGGTCAGCATCCGCTACGAGGGCGACCGTCCCGTAGCGGTCGACACGGTGGTGGTCTCGACCATGCATCGGGATTCGGTGACCAACGAGGATATCCACGCGGGGATCCGTACCCACGTCATCGAACCGGTGCTGGAATCGTTTCCCGTGGACCACTCGGGTCTGAAGATCCATATCAATCCTACGGGCCGCTTCGTCACCGGCGGACCCCAGGGGGATTGCGGCCTGACCGGCCGCAAGATCATCGTCGATACCTACGGCGGCAGCGCCTGCCACGGCGGCGGGGCCTTCAGCGGCAAGGACAGCACCAAGGTGGACCGTTCGGCCGCCTACGCGGCCCGACACCTGGCCAAGAACATCGTGGCGGCGGAGCTCGCCGACCGTTGCCAGGTGCAGCTGGCCTACGCCATCGGCGTGGCGGACCCGGTCTCGGTCACGGTCGATACCTACGGGACCGGCAAGGTGCCCAACGGCGTGATCACGGGCGCCATCGCCAAGGTCGTGAATCTCACCCCCAAGGGTATCATCGAGCGGCTGGATCTGCGCAAGCCGGTTTTCCAACCGACTGCCGCCTACGGCCACTTCGGGCGCGACGACGTGGAATTCACCTGGGAGAAACTGGACCTGGTGGAAGCCCTCCAGGCCGCGGTAGGCTGACCTGGGCCACGGCGCAGGACGGATTCCCGACAACAGGGAAAAAAGAAGCGGGCGGCCTCCGGGGCCGCCCGCTTGCGTAAGAATCCCGGCACGTTCCCTGGATCAGGGCGCTTCGCTCACCGTGAAATGAAGGGTGTCGCGACGGGTCACGGCCCAGGCCGGGTAGGTGACGTCCACGACCACATCGTACTGCCCGGGATCCTCATAGCTGAACCGGGGGGATCGTGCCACATAGGTGTGGTTCCCCGCGTCGTTCATGTGCCACTTGTAGATCATCTTGACGTAGTCATCCGGGTTGTTCGGGTCGATGTCGCACGATTCGGCCTGCAGGTCGAACGTGACCGTGTCGGCGGTGGTGACCTCGCCCGAGGGGAAATCGCTCATGGCCTCGATCAGGAGACTATCGGCCAGCACCCTGACGGGAAAACTGGTCGAAGCCGTCTTGCCGTCGGGATCCTTGGCCGTGGCGACCACGGTGTAGTTGCCGGGCTCGAAGAATTCGTTGAAGGCGATGGAGGTGCGGCTCGTATGGCCGTCGCCGAAATTCCAGGTGATCTCCAGGTTGTTGTTGCCGCCGGTGGCGTCACCGGTCTCATCGCCCCCGGTGGCGATGGCGTAGCATTCGACCTGGAGAGGAACGACCCCGCAGGCGGGGGAGACGACGATCCGGGAAAACACGGGCTGGGTCTCGTCGTTGCAGCCCTGTACGAAAGCGAGGATCAGCATTGCCGCTGGAATCAGAAGCAGGCAGTGGCGTTTCATGAGCTTGATTTTCTCCCTGTGGGGTGGCTGGAACAAGGAACACGGAGAGGTTTCGCCCCTCATGCTCCCCCTGCCTGGTCGCATCAATCTACAAAGCTAGGATAGTCTGCACAAGTCGTCCAGTCAAATCCGGCTAGCGTCTGGCCCGCACATACAGGACCAGGAAGAGCAGCAGGAAGAAGACGTTGCCCGACCAGGCGGCCGGCACCGGCGGGATGGTTCCGGTGTGGCCCAGGCTCTTGCCGAAATTCATGAACATGTAGTAGCCGAAACTGACCAGCAGGGTCAGGCCGAAGCCCGAGGCCACGGTGGTCTTACGGGGGCTCGAGGCCAGGATGATGCCCATGAGGGTCACGATGATGTTGACGAAGGGGAAGGCGAGGTTGAACTGGATGTCGACCATGCTCGCCAGGGGATTGCCGCCGCTTTGCCGCACGAGGCGGATATGGTCGCGCAGCTGCCGGATGTTCATGTCCTGCTGGCGGATCCGGTCCCGGTAGAACCCCTTGGGGTCGATGGTCATGTCCGCGGCGGTCATCTTGTCGAAGTGGTCGATGATCTCGCGGTCCCCCATGAAACGGCGCCGCGTGACCCCGGTCAGGGCCCATTTCCCGTCGAGCCACTCCGCGCGGTCGGCGGCGATGATCTCCGTCACCTGGGGGCCGTTCCTCGTCACGACCCGCATCCCCAGCAGGACGCCGGTGTTGGGGTCGAACTTGTGGGCGTAGTACATCCTGCCGTCGGGGCCGCGCACGGCGATGTTCTCGGTGGGGTTGATGGTGTCGGACTTCTTGTGGATCTCCACTTCCCAGACCTTGCGCTGCATGATGCTGGCCCGGGGCAGGACGTACTCGTGCCAGGCCAGGGAGAACATGGTTACCAGCACCGAGGCCAGGATCAGCGGCCGGGTGATGCGCATCAGCGACCAGCCGGCGGCCATCAGGGCGGTCAGCTCGAGATAGCGGGCCATGGTGCCGACGGTGAACAGGACGGCCATCAGGACGGCGATGGGCAGGATGGTGTCGATGATCCAGGCGCTCTTGTAGAGGTAGTAGCGCCCGACCATGGAAACGGTCGCGGAGTTGTCCACGAAGCTCCCCATGTGGTCCAGCAGATCCATCACCGTGAACAGGAGCAGCGCACCCAGCATGGTGTGGATGAGGTTGCGCAGGAACGACCCCAGCAGATAGCGGTGAACGATGGTCATGGGGTTCCGTTTCCTGCCTGCTGGTGCCGTTTCCCGGGCGTCCTGGGCTTGTGGGTGATGCTCAGGATGCTCGATTCCCTGACGGTGCGGATGAAGACGGGAATACCGATGGCCAGCGGGATGAAGTTGGCGCTCCACATGGACAGGAAGGGGTTCAGCCGCCCCCTGTCGGCCATCTTCTCGCCGCCGACCAGGAACAGATAGTAGATCAGGAAGATGGCGATGGCCAGGGAAACGCTCACGCCCTTGCCGCTGCGGCTGGAGGTCACGGCCATGGGCACGCCCAGCAGGGCGAACACGATGCAGGCGAAGGGGATGGCGAACTTCTTGTGGAACTCCACCAGGTAGCGGTTCTCCTTGACCATGTAGGAGTCGAGGACCCGCTCCTGGAAGCTGCACTGCTCCGCCACACGCTTGACCTTGGTCCGGGTTTCCCGGAAGCGCTCCTTCAGCTTGAGCAGACGCCGGTCCTGTTCCTGCGGCAATCCCCCGTCGCCCAGGACGAGATCGGTGCGGTCCGGTTGCAGCAGGTTCCATTCCCAGTCCAGGAAGCTGGAGGTGAAATCCCTGACCCGGCCCCGGATGTCATTCTGGCGGTCCTTTTCCCTGTCGGCGGCCGCCAGCAGTTCCTTCAGGTTCATCTCCCGGTCGCTCTTGGCCTTGCGGTCGGTTTTCTGGAGGTCCTGTTCGGCGTTGCTGATGACCCTGGTCAACTGGGCGAAACGGATGACCTGGTACTTCCCGGGTTCATCGGCGCTCTGTTGCTCGTGGGTCTCGCCGTCGTGGAGTTCCAGGATCAGGGCGTTGGCGGCGTGGTCATGGATGATGGTGCCCCAGGCGGCGAAGGTCATGCGCGGAGAGATGTCCCCGGGCTTCTCCTTCTCAATGATGGTCACGTCCTCGATGTGTCCGGTCTTGTCGTCCTTGCGGGCCACGAAGATGGTCATCTTGTCGTTGAGATCGTTGAACTGCTGGGGCTGGATCTCGAGCATGGGACGCTTCTGGTGGATGTCCCGCAGGAGGTTGGCCAGGGTGTGGTTCATGCCCGGGAAGAAGAAGTGGTTGTAGGCCGTCAGTCCCACGGCGATCACCGCGGCCCCGGCCAGGAGCGGGCGCAGGATGGCCCACAGGCTGATGCCGCTGGCCTTCATGGCCGTAATTTCATTGTCGGCAGCAAGTTGACCCACGCCCATCAGCACTCCGACCAGCACCGACATTGGTATGGATAATGCAAACGTATGGGGGAGACTCAGCAACAGCACCTGGGTGGCGATGGAAAAAGGAACGCCCTTGGTGACAAAGAGATCGACATAGTTGAACAGGGTTTCTATCATCAGCAAAAAGGTGATGACTGCGAGTCCGAAAAGGAACGGATCCCGGCAAGAAAGCAGCAAGTGCTTGTTAATCAAACGCATACAGACATTCCTGCCGTGTTTGAGCCATGCTTTCTTGCCTCCCGGTTGCCTGGGGTTTATATCCCGTCCATGCCAGGAGCGGACCGTCCTGGGGCCTGCCGGGCCGAGGATGAGTCCGGCCAATGGAAACCCGGGGGCGTCCCCCGGGCGGTCGGCGCGCTGAATCCTGAGCAGTCCCGGGGTCAGAATGACCATTTCCGGGGACGAATTCAAGTGTGATCCGGCATGTTTTTCTTCCGGCCCAGGCCGAGGGAGTATCCAGGTTGGCCCTGCGACGACACCACAAGCCCCTGAAGCGGTCCCGCAACAGCGGGGCCCTTCTCGTGGTCGTGCTGTTCGTCGTCTGCGGTTTCGCCCGTGTCGGCCGGGCCGATCCCGACTACCGGGGCCCCCTGCTCTACGGTCTGGACCCCGTGATCCGGGCCACGGATGATCCCCGTCTGCTGGGGGCCCGGCGCCTGTTGCTGCTGCGCAGGATGCAGGCCCTGGGCGTCGATCCCCGCCGGACCGGGATTACACGTCCCACCCTGGAAAGTTCCCTGCGCCATCTCTGGGACCAGAAATCACGCATCGATCTCGAGCACCGCGAGCACGTGGTGGAATACGACGGCCTGAACGGGCTGATGTTCGAGTTCCGCTACCCGAGTTTCCTCCTGTTCTACCAGACGCCCCAGACCTTGCCGGGGGGCATGGTCTTCTACCCGCCGCGGCCGGTGGACGATGCGGCGGTGGAGGTCTTCGTGGATGATCTGGCCGCCGGCATGGCCCGGCGGCAGAGGGTCGACCGCATGCAGACCTGGCTGGACGATCTGGCCGTGGCCGGCAAGGGGCGCAAGGGCAACCAGGATGGGGGCCTGATAAACCTGACCATTCCCATCAAGCTGCCGCGCACCCTGGAGAAGATCATCGGCCGGGGCGAGAAGACCAAGATCAAGATCAGCGGCCGCGAGCACATCTCCCTGGCCGGTGAAAGCACGGTGATCAAGCCCTTCACGGCCACCGAGCGGGTGACCAGCCAGTCCCTGTTCCCTTCCCTGGACATGACCCAGGAACTCCAGGTCAACCTCTCGGGGACCATCGGCGAGAAGATCATCATCGAGGTGGACCACAACAGCGCGGCCATCGGCCCGGACGCCACCAAGATCAAGCTGATGTACCGGGGGCTGGAGGACGAGGTCATCAAGACCATCGAGACCGGCGACGTGGGCCTGACCCTGCCGGGGAGCCAGCTGCTGGGGTACAGCTCCAACAAGTCGGGCCTGTTCGGCCTGAAGGTCACGGGGCAGGTGGGCAGGGCGGACTTCACCTTCGTGACCTCCAAGCAGAAGGCCGAGTCCTCGTCCAAGACGTTCAACGCCAAGGGCGGGCAGGTCGAGGACCGCATCATCTACTCCTCGGACTACCTCAACAACCGGTTCTTCAAACTGGACCTGTTCGACCCCTCCCTGCCGCCGGATAGGCAGTCCGAACCGTTCGGCCGGCGCCAGGGCGAGAGGATCGACATCAGCTCCCTGAAGATCTTCAAGCTGAAGGGGCCCGGGCAGCCCTCCGGCGACGACATCGAGAACGTGGCCGCCTACATCGACAGCTCCGGTTACCATTCCTGGTACGACAACTCCCTGACCGTGCCTCCGGCGGGGGCGCAGGGTTCCGGGATGGACTTCAGCAAACCCCACATCTACGGCCAGTGGTGGCGCGAGATCTCCAACTTCGATCCCCTGCTGGACGCGGACGGGAACCTGGTCGCCGTCGACATGAGGACCAGGATGCTGGACGACGACGTGCTGGCTGTGACCTACGATATCATCGACGAGACCGGGGCCGTGGTGGGGTCCGTGGGCGACCGTCCGGGGATCGACCAACCGGACCAGGCCCTGGCCGGGGTGGAGGGCGTCTTCTACCGCCTGAAGCTCCTGAAGGCCCCCATCAACGACAACCATCCCCACCTGTTCGCCTACGTGCTGCGCAACATCTATTCCCTGGGCGGGTCGAACATCGACCCGGCCACCTTCGAGCTGCGCATCGAGCGCAACACCACCGGCGAGGCGCAGCCCCAGCAGGACGAACACGGCCTGGACTACATCCGCATCTTCGGTCTCGACCGGGAGAACGCCCAGGGGCTGGCCGGTTCCGACGGCGTGGTGGACAGCAACAACCCCTACATCTTCGATCTCCAGAAGGGCCTTCTGAAATTTCCCCTGGATTTCCCGACGCCCTTCGCCGCCGATTCATCCCAGTACGCGGCCTACGCCGATACATCGGCCTTCACCTGGGGCCCCGGCAGCTTCCTGACCGAAAACCAGGCTCCCCAGCTCTACGACCCGTCCGTGTTTCCCAGCGACTACAACAAGTACCAGTATTTCCGCATCGTGGCCCGGCATGCCTCGGCCAGCAACAACATCAGCCTGGGTGTCTCCAACATCGAGGAGGGGTCCGAGACCGTGACGGTGGATGGGCGCACCCTGACCAGGGGCACGGACTACGAGATCGATTACACCTTCGGGGAAATCACCCTCTTGGGGGATGCGGCCAACCTCACGCCCGACAGCCAGGTGGCGGTCAACTACCAGTACGCCCCCTTCATCGGGGGCGGCAAGACCAGCCTGACCGGGTTCAACCTGGGTTACGACATGGGCCGCGACTCCAAACTTTCGACCACCTGGCTCTATCAGAGCGAGTCCATCGTGGGCGACAAGGCCAAGCTGGGCGAGGAACCCAGCCATTCCCTGGTCGGCAACGTCAACCTGAACAACACCTTCAAGCCGTATTTCCTGACCCATGTGGCGAACTTCCTGAGCCGCCACGATTCCGAACGGGAAAGTTCGATCCAGTTCAGCGGCGAGCTGGCCGTGAGCCTGCCCAACCCCAACACCAAGGGCCGGGTCTTCCTGGAGGATTTCGAGGGTGTCGATTCGTCCAATTTCGTTTCCCTGACCCGGACGGGCTGGTCCTGGGCCAGCGCGCCGTTTTTGGGCATGGCCTACGTGGACAGCACCATGGACATGAGGAGCTTCGACCCTGTCGATCGGGTCGGCACCGTGCGCTGGTTCCTGCCGCGAGAGCGCGTGTTGCGTCGCTATCTCAACCCCGACCTGATCAACCAGGAAAGGGACGACACCCAGCAGGCCATGGACCTCTTCCTGCGGGCCGACGACGACAAGTGGGATCCCGAGGACTGGGGCGGGATCATGAGGGGCATCAGCCGCACGGGGATCGATCTCTCCAAGTCCCAGTTCGTGGAGATCTGGGTCAACGACGGCCACCCCGACCGTGAGCTGCGCACGGGACGCCTCCACATCGATTTCGGCTACATCAACGAGGACGGCTTCTGGCCCCTGGGCGCCGACGGCCAGCCGGTCACCGGCACCTTCGAGCAGGAGGACGGCATCGGCGACAATTTCCGGGACGGGATCTGGACGTACGACGAGGATATCGGGTTGGACGGGAACGAGAACGGCCCCCAGCGTTACAGCGCCGAGTACGAGATCGACGGGGACTCACCCTTCCCGCGCATCAACGGCACCGCCCGCAACAATCGCGAGGACAGCGAGGACCTGAACCGCAACGGCCGGCTGGACCGGGACAACGGATACTTCACCACCACCATCGACCTGAAGAACACACCTGCCCTCATCGACGTGGACTATGATTTCGACGACGTCCAGGAGATGAGGGACAAGGGGATCGCCTGGCGCAAGTACCGCATCCCCATCGGCGTGGTCGATTCGGTCTCGGTGGGGACGGCCGCCAACATCAAGGCCATAACCCACGTCAGGATCTGGTACGAGAACGACGCGGTGGATGCTCCGCAGGAGATGCATCTCCAGCTCTCGGATTTCAAGTTCCTGGGCAGCCGCTGGGATCGCGAGGGCGTGCGCCGGATCAGCGACGAGGCCCTGCTCGAAGGGATCGAGCGGCGCGGCGCGGCGTTCTTCCTGGGCGAGGCCAACAACAAGGAGAATCCCGATTACCATTCGCCGTTCTCCGTGCACGAGATCAACAACATTCCCGAGAAGGAGCAATCGCTGGCCTTGAACTTTGTGAACCTTCAGCAGGGGCAGATGATACGCATCGGGAAACAGGTCTCGCCGCGGGGAGACGACTACACATTCTACAGGGACCTGTCGTGGTATCTCTACAACCCCTCTCCGCGCACGGCTGACCTCGACCTCTTCTTTCGCGTGGGTTCGGACTCCCTGAACTTCTACGAGATCTCCTACCGCTTCGCGGACTCGGCCGACAAGATCGGCTGGCGCCAGCTGACGGTGAACCTGGCCGAGCTGTCCAACGTCAAGAACGGGGAGGTCGATCAGGCCGGAGTGGTCCACGGCGAGATAGACGATCCCAAGACGGGGGAGATCTACCGGGTCAGGGTGGTAGGGCGGCCCGACCTGCGCCGTGTGAAACGGTATTACTTCGGGATCATGAACAACACCCTGAGCGACGGGTCCGACGGTTATTTCTATTTCAACGACGTCAGGCTCGAGGACGTGAAGAAGGACTCGGGCATGGCCCAGCGGGCCGGCGTGCGGGTCAACATGGCCGACGTCTTCAAGCTGGACTACGACTGGAAGCACACCGACGCCGAGTTCCATGGTCTCGACAGGCGCAGCGGTTCGGGGGTGGACTACCGCGACTGGAGCCTGTCCATGAATTTCAAGGTGGACGACTACGTTCCCCTGCTGGGCTTCAGGCTGCCGGTGAACCTCAGCCGCCGCAAGACCGTCCACCGGCCCAAGTACGTGACCAACAGCGACATCGAGATCATCGACGAGGAAACCCGGGTCGCCATGTCCACCATCGAGACCCAGGAGCGTTTCTCGGCCCGCATCAGCCATGCCCCCAGCAAGAAGGCGCTGGCCAGGTATCTTGTCGATCCCTGGACCATGCTCCTGAACGGTTCGCGGTCCCGGACCGACGGGCCGCTGCAGCTGAGGCGTCAGAAGAACCTGCAGGGATCCCTGAACTACGACCTGAGGATCATGGGCCGGTACACCCTGGCCAATTTTCCCGTTTTCTCCTCCTTGCCGGTGTTGCGGGGCCTGTCCCTGGTGCCCAAGAAGATCGCCCTGGGTGCCAGCTTCACCAGCACCATCTCCTCGTCCACGACCATCGACGAGGAGGGGAACGTCCTGCCGCGTCCGCGGGTCGTGACCAGGCCTGGCGCCCTGACCGCCAGCGTGGACTACAAGCCCGCCACGATCCTGGACCTGACCGTCAACGCCAAGTCCGATCGCGACCTGTTGCGGGAGCAGAAGCGGATGGGTGTCAACATCGGCCAGGAGAACAAGCGCAGCTACGATTTGCGGATGACCATCATGCCGCCCATGGCCAGGGATATTCCCGCCGGCTCCCTCCTGGCTCCCTTGCGCACCATCGCCCGCGCGACATCCAAGTTCAGGCCATCGATCCAGTTCACCGGCAGTTTCGCCGATCAGCACGACCCCGGGATCCGCCAGGGGACGGATTCGGACAACGTCCGCAGCATCAGCAACAACGGCAACTGGGATTTCCGCTTCGATGTTCCGGTGGGTGATTTCTTCAAGAGCGTGTTGCCGGAGCACAAGGTGACCGGCGCCCAGCGGGCGCGGCTGATCGAGGAGCAGCGGCGGCGGGAACAGCGCGACCGTCTGAAACAGGGAGGAGCCCCGGGTACCGGGTCCTCGAACACCAATGAGGACCTGACGGGTCTGACGCCCGAGGAGCGGAAGAGACGCGAGGAAGCCAGGCTGCTGGAAGAGGCCCAGAGGCAACAGGAGCAGGACAGGGAGAATGGGCTGGCGCCCAAGGAGGAAAAGGCTCCCGTACTCCAGGGGGACCGCATCAATCCCCTGGCCTTCTTCAACCCCGTCCTGAACCTGCTGCGTGGTTCCACGCCGTTGAAGGTCACCATATCCCGCAAGAAGAACAGCAGCTACGCCCGACTGGAGGATACGGCGCCGTTCTGGTACATGACCGGTCTGGACAATTCCCTGGATGTGGCCGACAGCATGTATGCGTCCATGAGCTTCCAGGACCGCAAGGATCTCGCCCTTTCCACGACGACCAAGGTGTCCAAGAACATCGGCCTGGATCTCAAGTACGGCAGGACGACGTCTCTGCGCGACCAGGTGGGCACCCGGACCCAGGACTACAAGCAGAACTGGCCCGATGTCTCACTGTCCGTCAGCGGAATCGAGAAGTGGGGGGTGTTCGGCGGCAAGGCCGGGGATCTCAACGCCGGCTGGTTCCGGTCGTCCAACATCAACCTCAGCTACAAGCGTTCCAAGACCGTCAACAACTACACGGCCATCGTGTACAATCCCACAATCACCACGACCATCGCCCCGCGCTGGTCCTTCAATTTCCACAGCGGGCTGACCGCGACCCTCAATGCGAACATCAACAAGACCGACGCCGAGTCCAACGGCGTCCTGACAAGCACGCGCAAGATGCGCATCGGTCTGCAACTGAAACACCAGTTCCGGGCCCAGTCACTGCTGGCCAAGATGGGTCTGTACAAGCCGGGAAACAATCCCACCATATCCATGGACGTGGATATCAGCTACCAGCGGGACAGGACCGAACGCACCAATCCCGGGAGCCAGGCAGGTGCACCCACCGGCCAGGTCCGCTACAGCGTCAATCCCCGTTTCAGCTACCAGATCTCCCGCAATCTCAACGGGGCGGTAAGGTTCATGTTCTCCAAGTCCAAGGACATGGCGACCGACAGGACGACCACCTCCCTGGGCTTGGGCATGGAGGCGACTTTTGTATTCTGATGCAGGGCGAAGAACACGAACGATTCTTCTTTCATGGCTGGTCATGATGGTCCTGGCGGGCTGGTGTGCGCCGGCGGCGGGCCGGACACCGGACATGCAGGAATTTTCCGGGGCCAGGGCCATGGAGTACCTGCGGTACCAGTGCGCCCTGGGCCCGCGGATTCCCGGCAGTCCCGGCAACCGCGCCCTGCAGGACACGCTGCTGGCGCGGGCGGATCAACTGGGCCTGGAGGGTCGGCGGGGGTGTTTCACGGCGACCAGCCCGCTGACGGGCGATCCCATGCCCGTCTGCAACGTGGTGATCACCATAACTGGCACTGGGGACGGACCGAGCCTGTGGCTGGGGGCGCATTTCGATACCCGGCCCGTCTGCGACCACGATCCGGATCCCCTGCTCAGGTCCCAGCCGTTGCCGGGGGCCAACGACGGCGCCAGCGGCGTGGCGGTCCTGTGGCAGGTCATGGAGATCGCCGCCGCAGACAGGCCGCCGCGGGATGTCGTGCTCCTGTTCCTGGACGGGGAGGACTCGGGTCGATCGGGTGATCCCGAGGGTTTCTGCCTGGGCAGTGCCCATCTGGTCGAGCACTGGCATGACTTCGGGAGCTTGTTGCCCGATGAACCCCCGCAGGGGATGATCCTGCTGGATATGGTAGGCGATGCGCAGCTGCGCATTCCCCAGGAGGGTTATTCCCTGGCCCACGCTCCGGACTGGACCGCCAAGGTGTTCGATCGGGCCGCGGCCCTGGGTCTGTCCGCCCTGGACCAGGTTCCCGGAGGGGCAGTCTACGATGACCACATCGCTTTCCTGCGCGCAGGCATCCCCGCGGTGGACCTCATCGATTTCGATTATCCGCCCTGGCATACAACAGGGGACGTACCGGACGAGTGCAGCGCCGGCAGTTTGGAACAGGTGGGGAAGTTGATCCTGGATCTGATCTACAAGCCATGATGATAGTGATGTAGAGCGCCGCTTCCCATTTTGCCCTAAATTACCTGCGCCTGCTGCCGATACCCATGGTGATCGTTGAATGCCGGGACCTTGGAATCTGCAAAGGAGCAGGGAATGATCACCACCTGCACGGAGTGTCAGGCTCGCTATCAGCTGGAGGACCAGAAGGTTCCCCGTCGCGTCATCAAGGTGCGCTGCCCTGAATGTCAGGGCGTTTTCACCCTCGACGGGACGGTCAGGGATGAAACCGAGACCCCGCTGGTCATTGACCACGGGGGACAGGATCTGACGCCCAGACCCGCGCCCCGAGCCTCTGGCTCCGGAACGGCGGCTGCCGGCAGTTCGAAGTCCGCACAGGCGGGCGTGGCCGTGCTGGATGAAGCAGCCAAGCCTGCCGCCGCCAAGCGTGGTCGCCGGCGCAAGAGCAAGGAAGAGATGTACGCCCGGGCCCTCGTCTCCGATATCCTGGCCTACAACCGGGAAACCCGCGATCAGGCCCTGAAGGACGGGAACCTCGTGGAGGCCCTGGGGACGGAGATCAAGAAGAGCTGGGAGTTGTACAAGGAAAAGGTCACCCCCGAAGTGGCCAACAGCACCGACCATTTCAAGAAGGCGCTCAACGAGATCCTGGCCGAAGGCGCGGATCTGTTCTGAGGCCGGGACGCCGTCCCTCGGCGTCCGGTTCGTGTGCAGGGGCCCGGCATCCAGCCGGGCCTCTTATCCTATTTGGCCCCCTTGTTGCGACTGATCTCCTGGAGGATGTCGTCGATCTGCTGGCGGATCCGGATGTTCTGGTCGGGCTCGAACAGGGCCTGCTTGACCCTGCCCTGCTCGTCTTTCTTCACGTAGCGCAGGCTTTGCAGATCCTCCATGGACATCAGGATGTCCTTGCTGACGCGGACCTCCACGGGGGTGCCTTCCTCGTTCACGCGCGGATTGTTGTAGGGATGCATGCCGTTGCCCCAGCCGTGGACCACCATGGAGCACAGCAGGGCCCGGAAGGTGTTCTGGCCCTGGACGGTCTCCAGATCGAAGTTGCCCCCGACCTTCTCGGTGACGCTGTCGATGACCGCGCAAAGCTTGGCCGTCAGCTGGTCGTCGATGTCCAGCTGCAACAGGCGGGAAAACATGGTGTTGAGAATCTTGTCGGTGTTGGTGGTCATTTTGCGACTCCCTGGACCGTGCGGTCTGATTGTTCCCTGTTGAGGGGGGCTGCTGTCCATACGGGAACATTGCACCCGGCTACGGAGCTTGGCCTTGCAATTTGCTTGCCCACGGGGGGCCAACAGGCTGAAATTCTTCTTTCTTGCGCAAACAACCCAATTTTTTACATGGCATAACGATTGCTTCGGTGAGGTGGATACCAGCAGCGATCAGTCCTTTTGCCGCGGCCCAGGCCGCTCGGGAGCGTCCCGCGTGTCAGTGAAGGAACTCACAGCCATCCGCACCTGCCGCCTGCTGTATTACGGCCAGGCCGGGGTGGGAAAACGGGAGAATCTCAGACTGATCCATCAGTTTGTGCCCCCGGAATCCCGGCTGGCCGTGGCTGCGGAGGATCCCGAGCGCCAGATCGCCTTCAAGCTGCAGCAAGGAGAGGATGAGCCCAAGCAGGTCCTGGTGCAGGCCGTGGACGTGGGCCGGGAAAGGTATCACGCCGCGGGCATGGTGCAGAGGTTGCCGTTCGACGCGGTGGTGTTCGTGGTCAACTCGGGTGTCTCCCACCTGGATGAATCCCTGGCGGCCTTCGAATCCCTCAAGATGTATCTGGATTCCTGGGGGTTGGACCTCATGCGCATTCCGGTTGTGTTGCAGTACAACCGGGTGGGCCACGAGGACACCCTGCCGGTGGATCAACTGGAGAGCCTGCTGAACCCCTGGGGTCTGCTGTCGTTCCCCGCCCACACCATGCGTGGGGAAGGGGTCAGGGAAACCCTCAAGGCGGCTCTGGGTCTGGCCGTGAATCATCAGCGGGAAACCGCCGCCCGGATGCCGCACTCGCCGGTTCCCGGATTCGACATGATGGTCGACGCACCGGCCGCCCAGGCCCGTCCGGCTCCCGCGACAGCACCGACCGCCTCCGGCGGCCTGCAGGTGGAGATGGGTCCTCCCTTGCCGGGCAGCGAGGTGGAGGAGGCCACGCGCAAGCGCACCCAGGAGATCTTCGACGACCTCCGCCCGCCCCTGGTGGTGCCGGTGAAGATCCCGCGGCACCTGCTGGAGGGCGCAGATGGTCCCGTGCGTATCCTGCTGGAAGTGGAAATCGAGGACTGAGGCGCCGGTCTGAAGCCGCCCCGCAAGAGGGTTGACGGCGGTTGATCCCTGACTTAATGTCCCGCCCATGGACACCCTGGGGCAATCATCACGAGAATATGCTGACGGCGCCGTGAAAGGCGAATCGCTGCTGGCCAAGGGCCGACGGCTGGAGCGCGACGGTCTGTATGCGGAGGCCGTGGCGTTCTACACTTCCCTGCTGGCCGATGGTCCCCCTGATTCCCGCTGGCACTATCGTCTGGGTTGCACCTGCCTGAAAAACGGCGATCCCGTCGCGGCCGAACAGGCCTTCCGTTCCGCCGTGGACCTCGAGCCGGACAATCCCCGCTACCTGACCAATCTGGGTGTGGCCCTGGACCGCCTGGGGCGGAGGGAGGATGCCGTGCGTTCCTACAAGCGCGCGGCCCGGCAGGGAGGGGGCACGGTGGTGGCCCATCACAACCTGGGCGCCATCTACGCCGAGCAGGGGCGCATGGACGAGGCCGTGCGCTGCTTCGCCGCGGCCATCGCCCTGGAACCCGACGCGGAGGGCTATCACAACCTGGGCCTGGTGCATTACCGCAACGACGATTTCTCCCAGGCTCTGGAGTGCTTCAGGCAGTCCATTGCCTGCGACGCCGGTTACGCCGTGGGCCATTACTACTGCGGGCTGTGCCTGATGAAGACAGGGAATTACGGAGAAGCAGTCAAGGCCTTCCGGCATGCCTGGGAACTGGATGCACGGTTGACGCGTACCCCGTTCTATCTGGGTTGCTGCCTGCACAAGCTGGAGCGTTTCGCCGAGGCCCGCGAGCTGTTGGAACAGGCGTTGGAATCCTTTCCCGATGACGGCCGCATTCATTACCAGCTCGCCCTGACGTGCGATGCCCTGGGACTGCATCCGGAGGCGCGCCTCCACTACGGCCGCACCGGCTCCCGCGCAGGGGGCCGGATGTAATCCGGCCCCGACGATCCATTCTCCGCAAC
>CAYPVD010000016.1:0-24305 GCA_964414055.1 uncultured Fibrobacteraceae bacterium | reverse complement strand
TCCTGGAATGATTATACCGCATCAGGAGGGAAGGATTCAAGAGCCCTCGGATTGGGGGCCGGGGCCTTGCGCCCCAGCCATACTGCCGCACGTGCGGCGGTTTCAGGCACCTCGGTCAACTCACTCCACCAATCATCAAACCGGAACCTGTCGCAGGGCCGCACGTGCGGCGTTCTCATCCGCGTGCAAACGACGGTGACAGCCCGAGCACAGGACCACAAGGTTGTCCAGGGTATCGCCGCCTCCTGCGGCGGCGGGTCGGCGATGGTGGATCTCCAGGAACTGCGTGTGGGAACATCCCTCCGCTTCGCAACAATATCGTGCCCGCTGCAGCGCCAGCCGGCGCAGGCGCGGCGGAATCGTGCGCCGACGCTGCGCGTCGGCGCCCTCCACGGTGGCATCGCAATACGCGGCTTCAAGCATGGCTTGGGGCACAGGCATTTCCCCCCGGTTGGTCGGCATCGCCGCTTCGCCGCAGGCGGGGCAATGCAGGAGCACGATCAGGTACGGCAAGGCCGAAGCCCCCTGGCCGCCGTGGGCGCCCAGGGCGTTCAGAATCTTCTCTTCCTTGCTGCCACCCTTGGCCGCAGCCAGCAGCCCCGAAAAGCGGACATATTGCTCGGGGCTGAAGGCCAACGTGAAATACTGCCGCCTGCCCGGTGCGGCCTGCTCGGCCACCCGTGGTTTCGAGGCGGAGGAAAACAGGGGGCCGGGCTTGGCCTCCTCTTGCCGGCCTGCCGGTGGGGTCGTCACAGGCTGACGCCCGCTGACTGTCGGCAAAACTTCCGCCAGGGACTGCGCCGAAAGCGATTGCGCCTGTTCGACCCAGTACCGCTGCTGCTCCGGGTCCGCCCTTCTGGTGATCAACCGCGCCTGGGACCACGACAGGCGTCCTTCCTGGAGGGCCGCCTCGACCTCCGGGAAGCGAGGCAACTTCCGCCCGATCTCCACGAACTCCCGCGCCTGCCGGGCCGTCAGACCGGCATATTCAGCCGCATACTCACCCAGATTGCTGAAACCGAGCTTCTTGTGGATCCTGTGCTCCTGGATCTGCAACAGATAATATGCCGTGCGCACCAGATCCTTGCGCAGGGCCTTGACCGAGGTGGTGAAATTGTTATGCAGGGATTCCTCCCCCGGTGTGAGCATGCTGTGCTGCTCTTGACAAGGTACAAGGTCGTGTTCATTTGCCATGATGATTATCTCCTAATATGACAACACTTGTTGACAGGACTTTACGAGCACGCCAACTTGTGATACACCACCACGAGAAAACCAATACCGGTTGACCGGAGAAGGAGCCACCCATGGATAAAGCCGAAATCAGGCGGATTCTGGACGAAATGCCCCTGGCCAAAGCCGTGCAGCAGATCATGCAGCAGGCGGCGCCATCGGCGTTGCGCGAGCAGATCGCCACCCTGGAGAAGCAACTCGAAGGCCCGGTGACAGGCGGCATGCGTGCGCCCCTGGCCGAAGCGGTGGCCAAGATGAAGGAGGCCGAACGCATGGCCGGCCTGCCGCTGCAGGCAGCCATCGTGGCCGAGGTCAACCGGGTGTTGAAGCAGGCCGGTCTGGCCATTGGCGCCCCCAGGAAGGCCGGCGGCGGCCCCGGCGGTGCGCGCAAACGCATCGATCCGGCCGAACTCCGCCAAAAAGTGCTCGCTGCCCTGCCCCAGGATCCCACCCAGGGGCTGCCCGGCCGCGTGCTGGCCAAGGAATGCGGCGTCAGCTACAGCACCCTGAAAAAGAACCTGATCTCATTCCAGGAGCAGGGGTATGTGGTGCGCGAAGGAACCGGCAACGGAACGACCTGGCACCGGAAGCTGTGACGCGGCCTGACACGGGAGCGACAGTCGGCATGAAGATCCGCATCACCGGCGGCAGCATCATCACGCCGGACGGTCCTCGTCCGGCGGATATCGCCGCCGCAGACGGCAAGATCACCGCCGTGACCGAACCCGGCGGGCTGGCGCCGGCCGCGTCCGATGAAGAAACCATAGACACCACCGGACTATGGCTCATTCCAGGAGCCATAGATGCCCACACCCACTTCGGCATGCCCCTGCGCGAGGGGATCGCCAGCCTCGGCTGGCGCGCCAGCAGCGAGGCCGCCCTCCTGGGCGGCACCACCACCGTCATCGACTTCGCCAACCCCATGCGCGGCGAGCCTCTCGCCGCAGCAGTGGACCGCTGGCGTACCGCCGCCGACGGCCAGTGCCTGTGCGACTACGCCCTGCACTGCACCGTCAGCGAGGCCACACCCGACCGCCTCGCCGAAATTCCCGCCCTCGTCGAAGCCGGCATCCCCACCTTCAAGGGCTTTCTGGCCTACAAGGGGCGGCTGATGCTTACCCCCGCGCAGATGCGCAAACTCATGCAAGCCGTTCGCCGAGCGAACGGCATGCTCCTGGTCCACGCCGAGGACGGCGAGATGAACGCCGCGGCCGAGCAGGCCCTCATCACCACCGGGCGAACCACCCCCAACTGGCACCCCATGGCGCATCCGCCCGCCTCCGAGGTGGGCGCGGTCAAGACCGCGCTGAGCCTGGCGCGGGAAACTGGCTGCCCCCTGACCATCGTGCACATGAGCCTGGCCGAGTCCCTCGAAGCCCTGCGCGAGGCGAAAGCGGCCGCGGAGGCGATCGTACACGGCGAGGTTTGCCTGCACCACCTGGCCGCCGACGCCTCATGGTACGAGATGGGCCAGGACCGCGCCCTGGCCGCCGTCTGTTCGCCGCCTTTGCGTGCCGCAGCGGATGCGGCGGCGCTCCTGCAGGGCCTGGCCGAAGGCGACCTCGACTGGCTGGCCACAGACCACTGCGAGTTCCCCCTGAAACTCAAACGCCAAGCGGCCCGAGGCGGCTTCGCCGCCGTGCCCAACGGCTGCGGCGGCGTGGGCGAGCGCCTGACCCTGGCCCACACCCTGGGGGTAGTCTCCGGCGCCATGAGCCCCTGGCGATGGCAGGAGGTCTGCTGCACAAAACCTGCTGAAAGCATGGGATTTAGCGGCAGCAAAGGCCGCTTGCAACCGGGCTTCGATGCCGATATTGTGGCCTTCGACCCCCGCTGCGAGTACCGGTGGCAACCGCTGGGCCGCAGCGACCGGGACGGCAATCTTTACCGGGGAACCCCGGTGACCGGCAAAGTCGTCAGGGTCTGGCGAAGCGGTCGTCTCATGGTCGATGACGGTCGTCTGGTCGACCGGCCGGAACCGGGCCGCTTCCTGCCGCGCCATTTGGACCCCCGGCAGTAATCGTTCGGGAAGGATGAATCATGTCGCCAGCCAAGCCGACCGCCGACCAGCTCGCCGACCGCTACCAGCGCATCGCCACCCAGTTGGAAGAGCTGTTCGACGGCTACCAGGATACCCCCGACGACGAGATCGCCCGCATGGCCACCGCCTGCGCCGTGCTGCACCACAAGATGCCCCATTTCTTCTGGACGGGGTTCTACCGCCTGGAGGGCAAGCAGCTGGTGGTGGGACCTTACCAGGGACCGCTGGCCTGCGCCGTGCTACCCGGCCCCGAGGGTGTCTGCTGGGCCTGCATGAACGAGCGTCGTTCCATCATCGTCCCTGATGTCCACGAATTCGCCGGCCATGTGGCTTGCGACGCGCGCAGCAAGAGCGAAATCGTCTTACCGGTGCGCGAACCCGCGGGCAACGTCGTGGCCGTCCTCGATGTGGATTCGGATCAGCCGGACGCCTTCAGCGAGGTGGACCGGAAGGGCCTGGAGGCCATCGCCGCCCTCATTTTCGGTTAGCGGTCCCGGTACATCGCCTTGAGCCCGCTCCACGAAACCGGCTGCAGTTCCCGGGCCGCGCTACCCAGGTCGTCCTGGGCCGCCAACTGCCAGTAGTCGCGCACAACCCCGTCCACCAACGAATCCCGGACCGTCGCGTAGAAGACCACCCGGCTGTCGGCCTGCAGGTCATCGCCGTCCTTGCGATGGGCGAACACGCTCACGGTGCAGGTCGCGCGCTGTGCGCCCGGCACCCGGTCATCCGCCGCAGCGGTGGTCCAGTCCTCCAACTTCTCCAGCACGGTGAACGAGAGATAGTCCACCCCGGGAATCACCTGGTCGTCCGAAAGTACCAGATCGTCACCGCTCAGCAGGTTGGTCAGGGCGACCAGCTCGGTCTCGCGGTCCAGAACGCCTGCGAGGTCCGGATTCCCCGCCGCGGCGGTGGAATCCAGGTAGGTCGCATGCCCCGGCGCCAGCAGATCGTCCACGAGGCCCGTGACCCGGTTGTCGAAGACCGTGCGCAGGTTGGCCAGGAGCTGATCGGGCGTGTCGGGGAACGGCAGCGCGGCGGCCGGCACCACTACCTGCGCCGAGGCCTCGGTGGCCAGCCCCCAGCGGTCGCGCACCTGCACCCCCACGGTGACCAGGCCGGTGTCTGCGTAGGTGAACCGCTTGAGCGGCCCGGGGCGCCAGGTGGTCCAGGTGCTGTCGGCGGCGGCCCGCCAGCGGTACGCCTCAGGATGCAGCCCCGAATCGACGTCCATGCTGCCGGTGGCGTTCAGTTCGAAGCCCGGCACCGGGAACGTGCCCGTGTCGCGGACCTGCAGCACGGCCACCGGCGGCAGGTTGTCCAGGTAGGTGAAGAACCCCATGCCCCAGGTGTAGACCTCCGTCTTGCCCGCCAGGGTGTCGGGATCCACCAACCCGGCCAGCTGATAGCCGACGCGCACGCCGCCCTGGTTGTCGATGCGCTCCACCGCCCGCACGTACACCTCCAGGTCGCCGATGATGCTCATGGTCGGCAGACCGAAGGGCCGCTCCAGGTGGATGCGCAGAAAGTGGCGGCCGACCCGGGTGCCGGGAAAAGGCGCCCCCGGCGGAGCGTCGCGCCAGCTGTCCTGCAGGTCGAACTCGAACACCCGGATCCGCTCCACCGGCGGGACGACGAGGCCGCGGCTGTTGGTCACCTCCACGTGGCCGAAGATGTTGAAGGCCGACTTCAGCGCCTCGGCATGGGTCATGTAGTCGGTGGTCAGGTGGTTGACCGCGGTATCCAGGGGGCTGAACCGGTACTGGAAATCCGGCGCCAGCAGGGCCTGGTACAGGGAGGAGTCCATGTCGGCCAGGGCCGTCCGGTACAGCGAGACCAGGGAATCGGGCGTGTCGGGAAAGGGCGCCGGCGGCTGCCGGTTTCCCGGCGGCGGCGTGACCGCATCATCCGAGCAGGCCGCCAGCAGAAGCATCAGCAGCAGTCCCGCCAGAGCCGGCCACCACCGTCGCTGAACCATCATGATCCCTCCCCGCGGCCCCGGCCTCCGTCCCGGGGGTCGGACACCTCGCCGGGCAGGGGGAACCAGCGCAGGGGCTCCAGCTCCTCGCCCAGGCTTCTGAGGATGCCCTGGGGATGGGCTTGGTCCTCGGGGATGTCCCGGGCGCCTCCCATGGAGGCGATGATCTCCCGGGCCTGGTCCAGATAGCCCGCCAGGGCCGACTCCGGCGCCGTCAGCTGTTTGCCCCGGTACTGGAGGCGCCCGGCGGCAAAACCCACCTCGTCCAGACGCGGGATATCCTCCTTGACTGTGCCGCGGTGCCGCCAGATCCCGCTGTCGGGATCGAAATGGTAGTGCGGCAGCAACTTCCAGCCCTGGTCCGCCACCATCTCCACGGCCTTGACGATGAACCGGAAGACCTCCTCGCTGATGAAGTAGTTGAAGTTCAACCGCACCCAGCCCGGCTTGATGCCCTCGGCCCCGGCCTTGATGGCCTCGTGGTACTTCATGCTGCGGGCCAGGTCGATGCCCAGCAGGCGATGGCCATAGGGACCGGCGCAGGAGCACCCCCCCCGCGCCTGGATGCCGAACAGGTCGTTCAGCAGGGCCACCACGAAGTTGTGGTGCAGGATGCGTTCGCCGTGTCGGATCACGAACGACACGATGGACAGGCGCTGGGCCTCGAGGTTGCCCAGGATCTCGATGTTCGGGTGCCGGGACCAGGAGGAGATGGCCCGGGCCAGGAACCCGGCCTCCAGCTCCTCGATGGTCTCGGCCCCCACGGCCTGCTTGAGGTGGAACACCAGCCCGGCCCGGATGGCCTCGACGATGGCCGGCGTCCCGCCTTCCTCGCGGTGGGCGGGGTCGCTCAGGTAGGTGTGCCGCAGGGAGCTGACGTAGGCCACCGTCCCCCCGCCCGGCACAGAGGGCACGGCGTTGGTCAGCAGCTTCCTCTTGACCACCAGCAACCCCGGCGTCTGCGGCCCGCCGATGAACTTGTGGGGCGAGATGAACACGGCGTCCTTGCTGGCCGGCCCGGTACCGTCAGGGCCGGCGGCGCCACCGGCGGCGGGATTCATCTCGATGTTCACGTAGGGCGCGGCGGCGGCGAAATCCCAGAAGGACAGGGCCCCGTAGCGGTGCAGCAGCTCGGTGATGCCGTGGGTGTCCGAGACGATGCCCGTCACGTTGCTGGCCGCCGAGAAGCTGCCGATGAGCAGGGGCCTGGTGGCGTGGGTCAGCAACTGCTGTTCCAGCACCTCCTGGTCGATGCGCCCGTCCTGGTCCTCGGGAATCACCACCACCTCGGCGATGGATTCGCGCCAGGGCAGGTCGTTGGAGTGGTGCTCGTAGGGCCCGATGAAGACCACCGGCCGCTGCTCGCGCGGGATCCGTGCGGAAAGATCGTACTTCTGGTCCAGCTCGTGGGGCAGGCGCAGGTTGAGGATCTCAACCAGCTTGTTGATGGCCCCGGTGGCGCCCGAGCCGCTGAAGATGACCACGTCCGCCGCCGTCCCGCCCACCGCCTCGAGGATGATCTCCCGCGCCACTTCCCGGAAACGCGTGGTGTGCAGGCCCGTGCTGGATGTCTCGGTGTGGGTGTTGGCGTACAGGGGCAGAACTTCCTGGCGGATGAAATCCTCGATGAAGGTCAGGGAGCGGCCGCTGGCGGTGTAGTCGGCGTAGGTCAAGCGCCGCAGACCGTAGGGCCCGTCGATGGCCCGGTCGTCCCCGATGATGGCGTCGCGGATCATGGCGATGAGATGCATGACGTTGTCCGTCACTGACAGCCTCCCTGGACCGGTTCCCTATGCGTCGGCACCACCAGGCGTTGACGAGCAAGGACTGGCGTCTGCCGGATTTCATGATTTCGTTTCCCGCAACCTGTTGCAGTTTAACTTGTTTACAGGCACTATACAGGCGAGATTAGTCCCTGTACACCCGATTTATGATCTCCCGCCGCCACGGGGGTCACCTGCTGTGAAAGAGGGACCATGCAAGATCGACACCACGGCCCCCTCATCCTCGCCCTGGGCTGGTTGGCCGCCTGCTTCACCGCCGTGGCCCTGGGCCAGGCCCTGCGTCTGAGTCCGGCCGAGGCCGCCTATGCCTGGCCGCTGCCCCACCCGATCGCCTGGCTGCCCGGCCTGCTCATGCCCATGGCCCTTGTTTGGGCCGCGGTGACGGTCATCCTGCTGGTCATGGGAACGGTCCGGGCCCGCACCCTGGGCCTGCAAAAGCCCTGGGCCCGTCTCCTGCTCATCCACCCGCTCCTGCTGGCGTTCATCTGGCTGGTCTGGCCCGCCAACGGGCGTCAGCCCTGGTCCGGGACGGCGCCGGAGGCCCTGCTGCTGGCTGCGGCGGGGATCGCGGTCCTCATGTACCTGGTGTGGCGACGCGGCAAGCTCGTCCTGGGCACGCGTCCCCGCCCGCGCGAGTTCGTGCGGGATGGCATTATCCTGACGGTCATCCTGGCGATCGGTCTGACCCGGAACGGAGACTTCTCCTGGCAGGCCCTGGTCTCGTCGGCGGTCCTGTATCCCCTTTTCGCCCTGGTCCAGATGACGGTCATGCTGGTCCTGCCGGTGGAGGACCTGCGCCGCTGCGGCCTGTCGCCGCGATGGATCGCCCTGGCCTGCGCGGTGGTCTTCGGGTTGCTGCACTGGCCCAATCCCGTGTTGGCCGTTGCGACGGCCGGCGCCATGTTCCTGTGGGCCGAGGATCGTCTGCGGGGTCGGGGCCTGATCTCCCTGGCCCTGGGCATGGGCCTGCTGGGAGCGGCCTTCAGCCAGGCCCTGCCGGATGCCTGGACGGCCCACATGCGCGTGGGACCGGGATACATCCGTCAAGCCGTTCGGGAGGATCTGACGACCAACCGTCTGTGGTTCGCTCCGGGACATCCGGACTGGGATGCCCACCCCCCCCTGCCCGCCGAGTTCCTGGGCACCCTGTACCCGGGCGTCGTCGGACGCCCCCTCGAACCACAGGAGCTGGAAGTCTGGCAGAAAGCCCTGGACCGCGCCCGTCGCCGGACGGTGATCTGGCAGTTTCTCACCAGCCCCGAATACGCCCGCAAGCAACGCCTGGGGCCACCGCCCACGGCCCAGGAACCGTCGCCCGACCAGTGGAAGCACTGGCACGAGGTCATCGCCACCCTGGACGGCGACTCCTACTGGCGAAAGCATGGAGGGGACTGGCCCGGCTACCTGGCCGGTCTGTACGAGGATCTCCTGGGCCGCAAGGCGACGCCCGCAGAAATCGCCGCCTGGACACCCAGGCTCAACCTGGAACAGAGACGCAGGATCGTGGATGTGTTGCTGAATCACGCCTTCCGGTGGCAAAGGAAGGCGCCCGAGACGCTTTCCTTCCGGGTGCTGGTGGCACCTCCGATACCCATTCTGATCGCAAAGTTCTAACCCGGCGAGGGCAGCACTGATCATCAACCCCAGCAAACCCAGCAGTTGACCCCGCGTGGTCGGCTCGAACGGCGCAGCGACCAGCAGCGCCACCATGGCGGCCACCTTTCCCTGTCCGGGTGTTCACGGCTCCCGACCGTATTATCAGAATACACGGCGCGAGACGAAGGTCCAGCCGCCGGGTTTGATCTCCACTCCGGTGATGCGCTGCACGCCCATCACCCGGCCCCGCTCATCCAGCAGCTCGACGCGCAGGTCGTGCCTGCCCGCCGGCAGGTCCAGACGCCCCAGCAGGATCCTGTCCGGCAGCGTCGACCAGCAGCGCGTGTCGGCCTTCTCGGTGGCAGCCCCGAAGGCGTTGGCCAGCCAGCCGGCTATCTTCCCGGCCGACTTCCGGGTCTGCCGGGTGGCCAGGTACTTGGTCAGGCCGCGCAGAATGGTCTTGAAGAAGATGGTGGGTTTTTCCGCCTCGAAGGTGATGCGCGCCTCGCGCGCCAGGTTCGCAGCCACCACGGTCTCGGCGACCGGTCCGGCGGTCCCGGCCCCCAGGCGGCAGCCGGCCACCGGATCCGGCACGGCGTCCTGCAACGCGGGCGCCGCCACACTGATCCAGTACTCCACCTCGTGACCGGCGGTCAGGGCCTGGAAGTTGCCCATGCCGGCGTAGATCTCCCACGACCAGTAATCGGGATCGTCGTAGGCCTCGCCTCCGAAAACGGGAAAGTCGAACCGGACCTGCGTCTTGCGGGGCACGTAGCCCGTCTCGATGAGCACGACCAGGCGGCCGCTTGCACCGGTCGAATCCGGCCCGGCCGGCGCCTGTACCTCGCCGTGGGCGAACACGGCCGGATAGTCATGGCGCGCCTGGTCCAGTTCCGCCGTGAACCCCAGTCTGCGGGCCGTTCGCGCCAGATCGTCCCCCAGCACGGGCGGGGGATCGACATCGAGCAGGTCGTGCAGATCCTGGTAGGCCGCGGCGGCGTTGCGGTAGGCGATGAAGGCCTCGTTCACCTCCCTGGCCTGTTCGTGGAGCATGCCGCTGAAGTACAGCAGGAAGGGATCGGTCCGGATGCGTTCCAGGTCCCCGCGGTCCTGCTCCCGCAGACCTTCCAGGGTCGCCGCCACCGCCCGGGCCTGGAGTTGCTCGGCCCGCCTGGCTTCGACCACCGCCTCGCCCGGCTGCCCCAGGTAGAGGTAGTTGAGGGCCTTGTAGTAGGGCACCATGGCCAGCTCGAACGGCCGGGCCCGGTAGTCGATGGACTCGTCGCTGGTCACCAGCGAAAGCGCGCCCTGGGAGATTGACTTGGTGTAGAGATCCTCGGCCAGCTGCTCGGCCCGGGCCAGCACCTCGTTGCTCTCGGTGTAGCGGTCGGCGTAGTGCAGCACCAGTCCGCGTTCCAGCAGATTCAACAGGCGGTCACGGGAACCGGTACCCTCGGCGATGGTCTCGAGGGCCTTGTCGAAATCCCCGGCGGCCAGCCGGGGCCGCAGGTCGGCCGTGCGGGAACTGTAGGTGGCGCACCCGGAGGCGGCCGCCAGCATCGCCGCCGACAGCAGCAGCAACAACGGCCGCCCACCCCATGTCCTTGCGATCCGGTTCACAAGGGCTCAGCCCTTGTACTTGCTGCGGCTGATGTACTTCTTGATCTTCTCGAAGCCCGCCCAGACCTTGGTGTTGTCCTGGAGATCCACCAGGTAGCAGTCCACCTGGTAGTACTTGACCTGCTCACCCTCCTCGCTGTCGACGATCATGTTGATCTCGCCGATGAGCATGAAGTCGGCGCCCTTCTCGCGTCCCCACTGCTTCATGGTCTCGGGCGAGGAGAACTGCTGCTGGTCGGCGCGCTCGTCCCTGATCTGGTCCCTCTCGGTGGAGGAAACCACGACCTCGACCCTGCCGCCGTTGACGAACTGGCGCTCGAGGTCGGCGATGAAGGTCCGGACGGGGATATGTTCGGACGTCTTGTTGGCGACCTGGCCGATGATCACCGAGGGCTTGCGGCCCTGCTCGGCCAGGAAGTCCTCGACCCAGGGGGTGGCCATGGCCTGATCGATCAGGGCCTTGGACACCAGCTGGCTGTCGGTGTCGTTCCACTGTCCGGACAGGTCGATCTGCTCGTCCACCGCCACGCGCGAGACCTGCTTGCCGCCGCTGCAGCCGCCCAGGACCGCCGCCGCCAGCACGACGAGCATCAGGGCCGTGATCCGTTTCCTGTTCCTCATGGTCCGTCCTTTCCCCTGGCCGCGGTCGCGGCGTTCACCATCAAGTTGCTGACAATCCCATCCGCGGGATTATACTTGCAGCAGGTTCCATCAGAAAGCAATCACTGACGAGGTCGATCCATGTCCACAGCCCGCTGTTTCCTGCTGACCAATGCCCACCGCCTGGTGACCATGGACCCCGCGCGGCGCGTGCTCGGCGACGCCTGGGTCGCGGCCGTCGACGGGATGATCGTCGCCGTCGGCGAAGGTGAGCCTCCGACGGCCATCGCCGACCGGCCGCGCTCCGATTTCACCGTCTTCGACGCGTCCGGCTGCGTGGTCCTGCCTGGTCTGATCAACACCCATCATCACCTCTACCAGACCCGCACCCGCGCCTGGCAAGGCGCCGTGGACAGCGAGCTGTTCGACTGGCTGGTCACCCTCTACCCCGTGTGGGCCGAGCTGACCGACCAGCAGTTCTACGACGGCGCCCGGGTGGGGTTCCGGGAATTGCTGCGCAGCGGGTGCACCCTGACCACGGACCACCACTACCTGTTCCCGGCCGCGGCCTCGCCCGAGCTCATCGACATCACCATCGAGGCTGCCGCCGCCGCGGGCATCCGCTTTCACCCCACGCGCGGCAGCATGAGCCGCTCGGTCAAGGACGGCGGACTGCCGCCGGATGACGTGGTCCAGGATCCGGACACCATCCTGGCCGACAGCGAGCGTCTGATCACCACCTGGCACGACGTGCGGCCCGGCGCCATGGTCCGCATCGCCCTGGCGCCCTGCTCCCCGTTCTCGGTGGACCCGGCGTTGATGCGCGACACGGCGGCCCTGGCCCGCCGGCACGGCGTACGCCTGCACACGCACCTGGCCGAGACCCGCGACGAGAACGACTACTGCCTGCAGGTCTACAACAAGCGCCCCCTGGACTTCCTGGAAGAGGTGGACTGGATTGGCCCGGACGTGTGGCTGGCCCACGGCATCTGGTTCGACGACCAGGAGATCGCCCGTCTGGGCGCCGCAGGCGTGGGCATCGCCCACTGCCCATCCTCCAACATGCGCCTGGGATCGGGGATCTGCCGGGTGCGCGACCTGCGGACAGCCGGCTGCCCGGTGGGGCTGGCCGTGGATGGTTCGGCCAGCAACGACAGCTCGAACATGCTGGCGGAGCTTCGACAGACGCTGCTGCTGCACCGGGTGCTGGGCGGAGCGGCGGCCATGACCGTCCAGGAGGTCCTGGAGATGGCCACCCTGGGCGGGGCGGCCTGCCTGGGGCGAAAGGACGTGGGGGCCGTGGAGGTGGGCAAGGCCTGCGATCTGGCCGTGTTCTCCCTGGAAGCCGTGGGTTACGACGGTGCCGACGACCCGGTGGCCGCCCTGCTCCTGTGCCACCCTGAACCTGCCCGGGCCACCATCGTCCACGGTGAAGTCGTCCACGAGGATACTTGAACCCGGCGGAGGAATGGGCCGGCGACGCCTACCTGTTGCCGCCCCCGTGACCGGCAGGCTTTACAGCGCCACCAGCGCCAAATATATTGGAATCCGGCCTGCCGCCGGAACCGTACCAGAAAGTTGAGCATCTCCATGAAGTTCAGGCTGTCGATTCGATCCCCACTGGCCCTCCTGCTCCTGGTCGCCTGTGCGGCCCTGTTGCCGTCCAGGGCCCTGGCCTACATCGACCCGGGGACCGGCAGCTTCCTGATCCAGGGCCTGATCGCCGCCGTCGTGGGCGCGGGTGTCGCCATCCGGGTGTTCTGGAGCAGGATCAGGCGGATCTTCACGGGCCAGGAGGCTCCCCGGGATCCCGACGACGATGTCTGACGGGCGGATCCCCGGCAGTTTCCGCGACCCCGGCGGATTCCTCTATCGCCGGAAGGGGAAGCTGCTCCGACAGGTGAACCCCTCCTGCGCGGACGACCTTCAGCTGCTGGAGGACTCCGGCCTCTACGATCTCCTGGTGGACAAGGGCCTGCTGATCCCCCACACGCGCATGCCCCTGGACCAGGCCCTGACCTCCTCCGCCGCCGCCGTCATCGCCCCCGAGCTGGTGCCGTTCGTCAGCTATCCGTACGAGTGGTGCTTCTCCCAGCTGCAGGACGCCGCCCTAACGACCCTGCGGATCCAGAAACTCGCCCTGGCCCGCGGCATGACCCTCAAGGACGCCTCCGCCTACAACATCCAGTTCCACCGGGGCCGGCCCGTGCTCATCGATACCCTCTCCCTGACGGCCTACCGGGAGGACTCCCCCTGGGTCGCCTACCGGCAGTTCTGTCAGCACTTCCTGGCCCCCCTGGCCCTGATGGCCAAGGTGGATGTCCGCTTGTCGGCCCTGCTGCGCATCCACATCGACGGCGTCCCCCTGGACCTCGCCTCCGGACTGCTGCCCTGGCGCACCCGGCTGTCGCCGGGATTGCTCATGCACCTGCACGCCCACGCCTCCAGCCAGAAGAAGCACGAGCGCAAGGCCGTCTCGCCCCGCGCGGTGAAGGTGTCGCGCAAGTCCCTGCTGAACATCGTCGACAACCTGCGTGGAACCATCGCCGGGCTCAGATGGCGGGCCGGTGAAACCCAGTGGGGAGACTACTACCACGACACCAACTACTCCGACCGGGCCATGGACGCCAAGAAGGAAATGGTCGGCGCCCTCCTGGCCGAATGCGGCCCGACCTCGGTCTGGGACCTGGGCGCCAACGACGGCACCTTCAGCCGGCTGGCCGCGGACGCCGGCATCCTGACCGTCGCCGCGGACATCGATCCGGTGGCCGTGGAGAACAACTGGCGCCGGGTAAGAATGGACCGGGAAGAGTTCCTGCTGCCGCTGCTGATGGACCTGAGCAACCCCAGCCCCGCCCTGGGCTGGGCGCACAGCGAGCGTCGGTCCCTGCTTCAGCGCGGCCCCGCCGACTGCGTGCTGGCCCTGGCCCTGATCCACCACCTGGCCCTGACCAACAACGTGCCCCTGGCCAACGCCGCCGATTTCTTCGCCACAGCCGGCGATCACCTGATCATCGAGTTCGTGCCCAAGGAGGATTCCCAGGTCCAGCGCCTGCTGGCCTCCCGGGAGGATGTCTTTCCGGATTACCGTCGGGAAGGATTCGAGCAGGCGTTCGAGGAGCGCTTCGTCATCCGTAGGCAAGAGGAGATTCCCGGCACCAGGCGCACCCTCTATCTCATGGATCGCCGCTGATATCCCCCTCGCCGTCCACCCTGTCCGCCGCCATGCGCCAGTCCCGGATGTGCACGTCCCGCTGGGGATACGGGATGCTGATCCCTGCCTCGCCGAGGGCCTTGTAGATGCGGGTGTTCAAAGCGTCCACGACCCGACCTCGGTAGACCGGCTGTTCCACGTAGACCCGTACCTGGAACTCCAGGGCGGATTCCCCCAGGGCCTTGAAGCGCACCGTCGGCCGGGGCGAGCTGCTGACATGGGGCACGCCCTCGGTGCAGCCGGCAAGGATCTCCTTCACCCGGTCCACGTCGCTGCCGTAGGCCACGCCCACGTCGATGCGCACCCGCATCTTAGGCGAAGGGCCGCTGCTCTCGTTGACGATCTTGGCGTTGCCGATCACGGCGTTGGGCAGGGTGACCTCGATGTTGTCGCGGGTCAGGATGCGGGTCGAGCGCATGCCGATGTCGGTGACCTCGCCGCGCGTTGCCCCGTCGATGTTGATGTAGTCGCCCACCTTGTAGGGCGCGTCCACCAGGATGAAGATGCCGGAGATGAAGTTGGCCAGTGTGTCCTTGGCCGCAAAGCCGATGGCGATGCCGGCCACCCCCGCGCTGGCCAGCCAGGTGGTCAGGTCCAGCCGCCAGATGTTCATGACCAGGTAGACCATCACCGAGATGACCAGCACCTTGTAGACGAACTGCACCAGGGGCAGGGTGCGGGCCTGGATCCAGGTGAAGCGGTCGGCCTGGCGACTGACATGCCGCGTGACGATGACGCCCACGTCCAGCAGGAAGCGGCCCCAGATGAAGACCACCAGGGTCATGGCGGTGGACCAGACGGCGTGGTCGACGGTGGGGTGGTTGATCAGCCCCCGCACCGCGAACGCCACCCCCAGCAGGAACACCGTCTGGAACAGCCCCGGGTTGAGCTTGCCGACGACGGCGTCGTCCAGGTCCGTAGCCGTCCGCCCGGCCAGGCGGCGCAGAAACGGCACGATGAGCAGGCGCAGGGCCAACCCGACCACCAGCGCCAGGACCACCGTGAAGACGGCCCTCAGCAAGGGGTTCTGCAGCAGGGTCGTCAGGGATTCCGGCATGCTCGCATCCTCCAGGTCGGTTTCTCGGACGGCGGACGGGGACGGCCCCTCAGCCGGTTTCTTCCCCGCCGGTTTCAGGTACTGCCGGTCTGACCGTCAGCACCTTCTCCTTGCGGATGTTCACGGTGCCGGGTTTGGCGCCCCGCGGCTTGGTCACGTATCGGGCGCGAGTGCAGCTGACCCCCACCTGCCGGGCCTCGCGCTTCTTGCTGTGCCAGGCGGCGACCGCCGCGGCCGCCTTGATGGTGGCGTTGTCCGGTTCGGTGCCGGCGGGCACACGCAGGATCACGTGGCTGCCGGGCATCCCCCGCACATGAAACCAGAAATCGTTGGGAGCGGCCATCTTCAGGGACAGGTGGTCGTTGTCCTGGTCGGTGCGACCGGCCAGCACCACCCAGCCGCCGGGCAGCTCGTACCGGAAAAGACGGGGTTCGAAGGGCTGGGGCGTGCGGGGCATGGCATCCTCACTGCTTAGGTTCCTGAAACGGAAGCCTAGCAGCCGCGCTCCGGGGAGCAAGCACGAATTGCGTGCTCACTCCCCGGTCCCGAACCTCGCGGTCATGAGGATGGGGAACCAGGCCTTCAGGACCCCGGCCGACGTGTCTATATCCGAACCGGTGGCCCGAGAGGGTGAAATTTCCCGGAACTTCACCGGAAGCAGGTTGTTCCTGCCCGGTTGCGCTGGTAGTCTGGCGCAGTCGTTATGCTGTTTTCCCAGTTCTTCTTCCAACCCCTGAGGAGCCTTCGTCATGATCGAAGTCCAAGGCATCACGAAGAGCTTCGGGACAACTCTCGCGCTCGACGACGTGTCGTTCGGGATCGGCAAGGGGGAAATCCTCGGTTTCCTCGGCCCCAACGGCGCCGGCAAGAGCACGACCATGAAGATCATCACCACCTTCATCGCCCCCGACAGCGGCACCGTGAAGGTCGATGGGATCGACGTCCTGGAGCAACCCCTGGCCGTGCGCGGCCGCATCGGCTACCTGCCCGAGAATGTCCCCCTGTACCCGGACATGAACGTCGAGGAATACCTGACCTTCGTGGGCCGGGCCCGCGGACTCGACGGGGCCAAGCTGAAGCAGCGTCTGGACTGGTGCGTCGAGGCCTGCGGCCTGGTCACCGAGTTCAAGAAACCCATCGGGGATCTCTCCAAGGGCTTCAAGCAGCGCACGGGCCTGGCCCAGGCGCTGATCCACGACCCGGACATCCTGATCCTGGACGAGCCCACCAGCGGCCTGGATCCCCTGCAGATCCTGGGCATCCGCGACCTGATCAAGAGCCTGGCGGGCCACAAGACCATCATCTTCTCCACGCACATCCTGCAGGAGGTCAGCCCGGTGACCGACCGGGTGGTGATCATCAACGAGGGCCGGATCATCGCCGACGGGCACCTGGAAGAGCTGGCGCGCGACGCCATGCGCAGCAACCGGGTGATCCTGGCCGTCCGCAACGCCCCCGGCGGGGTGGAAGAGGCCCTGCGCGGCCTGGCGGAGGTCACGGAGGTCAAGGCCCTGAGCGTGCGCGACCTGGACGCCAACCGGGGCAGCCGCTTCGAGGTGCGCGGCCCCTTCGACAGCGATCTGATCGGCGCCCTGGACCGCCTGTGCAAGGAGCACGGCTGGGAGCTCACCGAGCTGCGCGAGGCCATGTTCTCCCTCGAGGACACCTTCATCGAACTGACCAGGCGCTCCCTGCGGGAGAACCACGGCCGGGCAAGGGGGGTGGCGTAGATGCGGAACATCACCACCGTCTTCAAGCGCGAGTTCGCCGCCTACTTCAACAGCCCCATCGCCTACATCTTCATCATCGCCTTCCTGGTGCTCAACAGCGGACTGTTCATGACGGGCTTCTTCCTCAACGAAACCGCCGACCTGCGGGCCTTCTTCGGGAACCTGCCCTTCTTCCTGATCTTCTTCATCCCCGCGGTCAGCATGAGGCTGTGGGCCGAGGACAAGCGCACCGGCACCTTCGAACTGCTGATGACGCTGCCCATGAAGGCCCGGGACGTCATGCTGGGCAAGTACCTGGCCGCCCTGGCCTTCTACCTCATCGCCCTGGCCGGCACCCTGCCCCTGGTGGTCATGGTCGCGGCCCTGGGCAACCCCGACATGGGCGCCATCTGGAGCGGCTACATCGGCAGCATCCTGCTCGGCGGCCTCTACCTGGGAATAGGCACCTTCACCAGCGGACTGACCCGCGACCAGATCTCGGCGGTGATCCTGGGAATCATGGCCTGCTTCCTGGTCTTCATCCTGGGCGTCGGCGGCGTGGCCGCCACCATCGACGGCTGGCTGCCGGGCCTCGGTTCGTTCCTGCAGAACTACGTCGGCCTGTCGGGCCACTACGACATGATGCTGCGGGGCGTGATCTCCCTGGGGGATCTGGCCTACTTCCTGGGCCTGACGGGACTGTTCCTGACCCTCAACACCCTCTGGCTGGAAGGGAGGAAGTACTAGCATGAACAGCAAGCGACGCAACTTCCGTCTGACCTTCGGCATCGCCGCGGTGTTGCTGGCGGGAATCGTATTCTTCCTGATCTCGGTGCTGGGCAACCTCCAGGGCGCCCGCGTGGACATGACCAGCGACAAGCTGTTCACCCTGTCCGACTCGGCGGTGAAGATCCTGGAGGACCTGAAGGTCCCGGTGCAGGTCAAGCTCTACATCACCCCGGCGGAGAAGATGCCCACCCAGCTGCGAAACCTCGAGCGGGACATCACCGAGCAGATGCGCAACTTCGCCGACGTCAGCCACGGCATGCTGCAGTTCTCGGTCCACAATCCGCAGGACGACGAGGAGATGCAGAAGAACCTGGCCGCCAAGAACATCCAGCCGTTCCAGGTCCAGTCCATCGAGAAGGACGAGATGGGCATCAAGCTGATCTGGAGCGCCATGACCATCGCCTACAAGGATAAGCCCGAGGAGGTCCTGCCCCGCATCCTGCCCCAGGACCTGGCTTCCCTGGAGCAGGACGTCATCGACCCCATCTACCGGTTGACCCGCGAGAAGACCCCGCGCATCGGGATCTTCGCCCCCAAGAAGGACGTCGACCAGCAGCTGGCCATGATGTACCTGCAGCAGGGCATGCAGCCGCCCGAGCCCCAGGACCAGTACACCAAGCTGGCGGACATGATCCGGCAGGCCCACTACGACGTGGTGCCGATCGCCTTGACCAGGGACGACCCCGTGCCCGAAGACCTGGATTGCCTGGTGATCATGGCCCTGACCAAGTTCAACGAGCGGCAGGTCTACGAGATCAACCGCCTGTTGCGCAGCGGGGTGCCGGTGGTCATGGGCGTCCAGGCCCACGAGTACAACTACGCCCCCGGGCGCAACGGCGGCTGGACCATTTCCGGCTCCGAACTGGAAACCGGACTCGAGCCCATGCTCAAGAAATTCGGCTTGGAACTCTCGGAGGATCACTTCTTCGACAGCTCCATGGAGACCATCGACCTGCCGCGCGAAGTCAACATCGGCGGCCTGCGCATGCAGACCCGCGAGCCGGTCAAGCTGCCCATCCAGATCCGGGTGACCGAGAACCAGATGCTCAAGGACTCCCCCCTGGTCAACCGCATCAGCCAGCTGTTCTACCTGTGGGGAACACCCATCGAGCCGGACCCGGATACCCTGTCCAAGAACGGCCTGAGCGCCTCGAACCTCATGGTCAGCAGCCCCGACTGCTGGGCCATGACCTTCGACACCGCGCCGCTGCCCGGCAGCGCCCTGGATCCCCGCGGCAAGAAGATGCTCGGGCCCCAGCCGCTGATGGTCAAGGCCGACGGCACTTTCCCGGACACCTTCGCCGACCAGGGAATGCCCGACTGGCCCGCGTCCGGGGACAGCACCGCGACCGCGGCCGGACCCGAGCCGGAGCTGCAGCCGGAGCCCTCGACGCTGCTGGTGATCGGCAGCGCCAAGATGTTCGACGACAACATCCTGGCTGCGGCCCAGAACAGCGACCTGATCCGCAACGCCGTGGACTACCTGGCCGGATCCCACGAACTGCTGAACATCCGCGCCAAGAGCCTGACCCAGCGGGTGATCCGCCCGATCCAGGCCGGGCAGAAGATGATCTGGCGGCTGTTCGTGGTCCTGCTGGTGCCCGTGGTCCTGGCCGTCTACGGCATCATGCGGGCCGGCATGCGCCGCAAGGACGCCGCCCGTTACGCCGCATCACTGCATCATCACGGTTGAGAACACGGGAGGAGGACGCGACATGAACAATACCCGCAATCTCATCATCCTGGTGGTGGTGCTGGTGGTGCTGGGGGGCATCAGCCTGCTGCAGCGCTCGTCCCACCACAGGCAGACCAGCCGCGCGGCCACCGAGATCCTGGTCCCCGACCAGTACACGGCCGACGACCTGGACCGCATCACCCTGGGCCAGGGGAAGCAGGAGGTCACGGTGGACCTGGTCCGGGCTCCGGACGGCTGGAAGGTCGCCTCGTCCTGGAACGTCAAGGCGGCCGCCAACCGCATCGACGGCCTGCTGAAGGCGGTCGGCAACCTGAGCGGGGAGTTCCGCTCGGACAAGGCCGAGGTCGTCGCCGACTACGGCCTGGCCGATTCGTCGGCGGTGCACATCCGGCTGTACAAGGACGACAAGCCGGTGGTCTTCCTGGAAGTGGGCAACCGCTCCCAGGGGCAGCCGGGCAACTTCGTGCGCCTCGGCGACAGCCACGCGGTCTACCTGAGCACCGTGAGCCTGCTGTCTCCCCTGGGGATCTACGGGGATCTCATCCCGCCCAAGAACCGCCACTTCCTGGACCTTCAGGCTGTCAAGGAGGACCGGCTGGCCGTCGACCGCATCATCCTGCGCGACGGCAGACACGTCATCGAGATGCAGAAGGAGTTCTCCATGACCGAACCCGATTCGGCCGACACGACCGGCGCCGCGCCGCGGCCTGACCGCTCGGTCTGGGAGTGGAAGCTCATCAAGCCCCGCCAGGCGGCCCTGGCCAAGACCAAGGCCGACGGCGTGCTGGGCACCCTGGTGAGCATCCGCGCCACCGACGTGGGCGATCCCGATCAGGACATCGCCGCCATCGGCCTGGACAAGCCGTCCCGCACCGCCACCCTGGTCAAGGAGGACGGCAGCGAGATCGTGCTGGAGTTCGGGAACACGCGCGAAGCCGAGGGCGACCATCCGGCCGGCACCTGGATGCGCGTCAAGGGCGACGACACCCTCTGGGTGGTGACCGACTACACCACCAAGAACATCTTCAAGCAGGTGGACGACCTGTTGCCGACCAACAAGTAACAACCACTCCGACCGGCAGGGCCCCCGCGCAGAACGGGGGCCCCGCCGTATCCGGACCGCCGGGGCGTTCTGGAGATTTCCCTCACCCGGTTCCATGTGTTAAGTTTTCGACGATCACCGGCCCCGGTCGCCGGCAGATTCGACCGCGAGGAAGCGGGCAGGAGGAAACTATCGTGAGCGACAAGGAATCCGCCGGAACCCTCCCCGAAGCTCAGGGCAAGTCCCTGCTGCTGAAAAACGGCATCATCCTGGAGTACTACCCCGTGGACATGGATGCGGACCCCGAGCCGAAGGTCACCCGCGGGGATCTGCGCATAGCCGGCGAGCGTGTCGTCGCCCGGGCGGAAGCGCTGGAACCGGAGCCCCAGGACGAGGTCATCGACCTGTCGGGAGTGACCCTCATGCCGGGCAACATCAACGCCCACGGCCATCTCTACGCCAGCCTGGCCGCAGGCATGCCCCGTCCCACGGCGCCCCTGGAGACCTTCACCGACATCCTGACCGAGATCTGGTGGCCCCTGGACCGCGCCCTGGACAACGAGGCCGTGTACCTGAGCGCCCTGGCCGGCGGTTGGGACGCCGTGCGTTCGGGCACCACCATGATCTTCGACCACCACGCCAGCCTGGCCGCGGTGGGCGGTTCCCTGGATCGCATCGAGCAGGCCCTGACCGAGCTCGGGCTGCGCGGCTGCCTTTGCTACGAGACCACCGACCGGGGCGGCAAGGGCCAGCGCGACATGACCCTCGAGGAGAACGAGCGCTACCTCATGAAGCTCGGCGAGCAGAGGCCCGGCGGCATCCCCCGCTTCCGCGGGCTGGTCGGGGCCCACGCCAGCTTCACCCTCGAGGACAAGACCCTCAAGCTGCTGGGCGACATCTGCAGCCGCTACGACACGGGGCTGCACATCCACCTGGCCGAGGGTCCCACCGACCGGGAGGTCAGCCGCGAGCGGAACTGGAAGGACCCCCTGGAACGACTGGAGGACAACGGCCTGCTACGACCCGGCAGCATCTTCGTCCACGGCGTTGACCTCTCCCCCCTGGACATGCAGACCCTCGAGGAAAGGCAGTGCTGGCTGGTGCACTGCGGGCGCTCCAACATGAACAACGGGGTGGGCCGCGCGCCGGTGGACCGTTTCCCCTCCCGCTGCGCCCTGGGCACCGACGGGCTGGACGACAACCTGTGGGGCGAACTGCGCACCACCTTCTTCCGCGGCAACGAGGGCGGACGCGGGCCCCTGGGCCACGCGGGCGCCGCACGTTTCTGGCTGGGCAACTACCGCCTGGCCCGCGAGGTCTTCGGCGAGCCCTTCGGCAGCCTGGACGTCGGGGCCCCGGCCGACTTCATCATCCTGGACACCTTCCGCAAGACCCCCCTGGCCACGGACAACTGGCTCAGCCACCTGCTCTTCTGCTTCCATCCGCGGGACATCGCCTCGGTGTACGTCGGCGGTCGGCGCGTCTATTCGCGCGGCGACACGCCCCCCGCGGATGCGGCCTTCCTGCAGGACACCGCCGCCAGGATCTGGAGGCAGATGGGATTACGCAAATGAGCACACCCGGCGACACCCTGAATGCTGCCCGCGGCCGCGGCGACCGCATCATCGGATTCCTGCGCGACATCGTCGCCATCCCCAGCCTCAGCGGACAGGAGGAGCCCGTCATCCGGCGCATCGAGCAGGAGATGCGCGACGTCGGCTTCGACGAGGTCAGGATCGACCCCCTGGGCAACATCCTGGGCCGCGTGGGCGACGGACCGCGCGTGGTGGCCTTCGACGCCCACATCGACACCGTGGATGTGCAGGACCGCGACCAGTGGGAGTGCGACCCCTTCAAGGGCAAGCTGGAAGACGGCCTGGTCTACGGCCGCGGTGCCGTGGATCAGAAGGCCGGCATGGCCGCCATGGTCCACGCCGGGGCCATCATGAAGGAGTTGGGCCTGCTCGAGGGCGTCCAGGTCTGGATGGTCGGCTCGGTCATGGAAGAGGACTGCGACGGGCTGTGCTGGAACTACATCCTGCAGGAGAAGAAACTGGCGCCGGAGTTCGTGATCTCGACCGAGCCGACGAACATGCGGCTCAACCGCGGCCACCGCGGCCGCATGGAGATCCGGGTGCGCGTGCGCGGGCGCAGCTGCCACGGCGCCATGCCCCACCTGGGCGACAACGCCGTGTACCGCATCGCCCCGGCCATCACGGCCATCGAGCAGCTCAACGAGCGCCTGGCCGACGACCCCTTCCTGGGCAAGGGCACCTGCGCCATCAGCTGGATCGGCTGCAAGACACCCAGCCTGTGCGCCGTACCCGACGAGGCCGAATTCCACATCGACCGCCGCCTGACCCGGGGCGAGACGCGCGAATCGGCCCTGCGCGAGGTCGAGGAAGCCCTGGCCGCGGCCGGGGTAGAGGCCGAGGTCTTCACCCTGACCTACCGCGAACCTGGCTGGACCGGGTTGGTCTACCCCATGGACAAGTACTTCCCCACCTGGGTCCTGGACGAGGACCACCCCGTGCTGGCGGCGGCGCAGGACGCCTACCGCCGCACCCTGGGGCGGGAACCGGAGGTCTCCCGCTGGAACTTCAGCACCAACGGCGTGAGCATCATGGGCCTGCACGGGGTTCCCTGCCTCGGTCTGGGGCCCGGTCCCGAGGAGCAGGCCCACCGCGCCAACGAGCATTGCCCCGCCGACCATGTCATCGAGGCCTGCGCCGTCTATGCCGCCTTGCCGGCCCGCTGGGCCGCGGTTTCACGGGTATAAACGGGAATAAGTTTGACATTTATGGCATTGTTTTGATATAATCTCATTATCGCCCAGGATGAGTCTCTCACGGATTCCTGGTCATAGGCAGGGTGTACCCTGTCGTGGGCACGGTTCGACCCCAACCGAATCAGGAGTTCTATGATGAAATCGTTAACGGTGATCGGCCTGTTCCTGTTGCTGGCCGGTTCCGCCTTGGCTCAGACCTCCGACCTGCTGATCTCCGAATACGTCGAGGGATCAGGCGACAACCAGGCTCTGGAGATCTATAACGGGACCGCCGACGCGGTGAATCTCGCCGGATACGCCATCGACCGCTACGCCAACGGGGCGGCGACCCCTTCGGCCTCGGTCCTGCTGCCGGACATCAACCTGCCTTCAGGCGACGTGTTCGTCGTTGTCAACTCCCTGGCCGACGCGACCCTGCTGGCCATGGCCGACATGACCGACGCGGAACTGGTGTTCAGCGGCAACGACGCGCTGGTGCTCAGCTATGGCGGCCAGCCCATCGACAGCATCGGTCGCATAGGCGAGGATCCGGGCAGCTACTGGGGCTGCGACGACGGGACGACCCAGAACCACACATTGATCCGCCTGCCGAGCGTATGCAGCGGCGATGCGGTGATCGACGATGCCTTCGACCCCTGTCTGGAGTGGACGTTTGAAGCGGTGGACACCTTCACCAGCTTGGGCAACCACGACGACAACTGCGGCAGCGTGCCCGACGAGGCGACGAGCTGGGGCGCGTTGAAGGCGACCTTCCGCTGATCGATCGGGATTGATCCTATTCGAGCCGGCCCCCGATGAACCGGGGGCCGTTTTTTCTGACACACTCCCTGATGAACGTGGAACCTAGGCGCCCAGTAGAATTAATGCTCTGTTCTTCAATGGGAATTTCTGCTCAGTTGCGGAAGCTCCACAGGAAATTGGTGAGCAGGGAGAACAAGGCCACGGCCGTAAGGACTACCAGCAAACCCAGGTGACGGTTCCACCCCAGAATATGGGTGGACAGGTACATGAGAGACGCGTTCAAGCCCACACCGGTGACGACCACAACGCCATAGCGGGTGATGTAGCGGCCGTGCTTCCCCGCCAGCCCAAAAGTCCAAGAATGGTTGATGAAATAGGAGAACAGGAAGGCCACCACAAAAGCCATGACAGTAGCGG